>JAJRUE010000257.1 GCA_024277955.1 Alphaproteobacteria bacterium
CTTCCCCATGCCCGATTACACCCGCGCCGGCCGCATCGCCGGCATCCTGTTTCTGACCGCGCTTGGCGCCAATCTGCTGGGCAGCGAACTGCTGGACGCCATCGTCACCGCCCCCGATTACCTGGCCCAGGCCGCCGCCCGAAAAACCTCGGTCGTGCTGGGGATGCTGGCGGAAATGGCTTCGGCCTTTGCGGTGGTGGGGATCGGGGTCGTGCTGTATCCGGTGCTGCGCGCGCACAGCCGCCGTATCGCGCTGGGCTACCTGGCCCTGCGGCTGATCGAGCCGATGATCACCATCCTGATCGTGCTGTCTTCGCTGCTGATCCTGACGCTCAGCCTGGACCTGGCGGCGGCGGGCCGGGGCGATCCCGCACCCTGGTATCTGGTGCTGGGCGGCCTGTTGCAGAGCGCGCGCGACTGGGCGCTGATGATCTACATCCTGGTGTTCTGCGCCGGGGCCGCGCTGTTCTACGGGTTGCTGTTTCGCACCCGGCTGGTGCCGCGCATCCTGTCGGTCTGGGGGTTGCTGGGGGCCGCGATCCTGTTTGGCGGGGCGCTGGTCGACATGCTGGTGACCGACATCCCGCCCGAAGCCTACGGCGCCGTCATGGGGCTGAACGAAATCGTCTTTCCGCTCTGGCTGATCCTGCGCGGCTTCAACGCGGACGCGGAGCGCGCACCCGCGCCGGGGGCTGCCGCCGCCTGACGCCCCGCCCGACGGCGCCAGCGCGCCCGCACCCCCGCCGGGCGCGCCCAATTGTCCCCCCCGGGACCGGAATTGTTGCGCGAACCGGGCGGGACGTGGCACTATCGGCCGGAAACCAAGAGGAATTGTTCCATGCGTAAATTTCTTGTCGTGCTCGATGACAGCCGCGAATGCCTGAACGCCATGCGCTTTGCGGCGATGCGCGCCGCCCATACCGGCGGTGGGGTCACCATCCTGTCGGTCATCCCGCCGGACGAGTTCAATCACTGGATCGGTGTCGGCGAGATCATGCGCCAGGAAGCGCGCGAACGTATCGAAACCCATTTCGAGGTCTTCGCCAAGTGGATGCGCGACCGTCAGGGGGTGGACCCCGAACTGGTGATCCGCGAAGGAGAAGCAGTGCAGGAAATCCTGGCCCAGATCGAGGAAGACCCGGAAATCGGGGTGCTGGTGCTGGGCGCCGGGCTGGACAAGAACGGCCCCGGCCCGCTGGTCACCCAGATGTCGCGGGCCTCGGGCACCCTGCCGGTGCCGGTCACCATCGTGCCGGGGCAGCTGTCCAAGGAAAAACTGGAAGCGATCACCTGAGAAGCGATCACCCGAACTGGCCGCCGGCACGCGGGTCTGGCGCCGCCGGGCTCGCTTGCAGGGGCGGCGGCCATGCCGGGGCCGCGGCAATCTGGAATCGTTCTAAACCTTGACTTGGCCCGGGTCCGGGCGCATATCCAGAATTCCGACGAAAGGATGCGATCATGTTCATTCAAACCGAATCCACGCCGAACCCGGCGACGCTGAAATTCCTGCCAGGCCAGACGGTGCTGGGCAGCGGCACCGCCGATTTCCCCTCGGCCGACGCAGCCGGCACATCGCCGCTGGCCAAACGGCTGTTCGCGGTCGAAGGCGTGGTGGCGGTGTTCCTGGGCGGCGACTTCATCACCGCGACCAAGGCCGAAAACGTCGAATGGGACCACATCAAGCCGGCGATCCTGGGCGCGATCATGGAACATTTCCAGTCGGGTCAACCGGTGATCGAAGGCGCGGCAGACGCCGGTCACGCCGACCACGCAGAAGGGCCGGACAGCCAGATCATCAACCAGATCAAGGACTTGCTTGATACGCGCGTGCGCCCGGCGGTGGCCCAGGACGGCGGCGACATCACCTTTCACGGCTTTGAAAACGGTGTCGTCTACCTGCATATGCAAGGCGCCTGCGCCGGTTGCCCGTCTTCGACCCTGACCCTGAAAATGGGGATCGAGAACCTGCTGCGCCACTACATCCCCGAAGTGGTCGAGGTGCGCCCGGTCGCCGCCTGATGCCCCTGGTTCTTGGCTTTGACACATCGGCCGCGCATTGCGCGGCCGCTTTGGTTCGCGACGGCAGCATCCTGGCCGAACGCCTTGAACCGATGACGCGCGGCCAGGCCGAACGGCTGTTCCCCCTGCTCGAAGACCTGCTGGCCGAGGCCGGGCTCGGCTGGGCCGCGCTCGACCGGATCGGCGTGGGCACCGGGCCGGGCAACTTCACCGGCACGCGCATCGCGGTTTCAGCCGCGCGCGGCCTGGCGATGTCGCTGGCGATCCCGGCGCTGGGCGTCAGCGGCTTTGAAGCGCTGGCGCAGGCCCATGCCCGCCCGGTTCTGGTCAGCATCGACGGGCGCGCCGGGCGCAGCTATCTGCAGCTTTTCCGCACCACCGGCCCCGACGCCCCGATCACCTGGACCGGCGCCGCCGACGACCTGCCGGCCCTGCCCGCCGGCTGCACCGTCACCGGCCACGACGCCGACCGGATCGCAGCACTTGCCGGCGCGACCACCGCCCCCGCCGCCGCCCTGGCCCCGGCCATCGCGATGATCGCCCAGAGCGCACCCGCGGACGCGCCACCGCCCGCGCCGCTCTACATGCGCGCCGCCGACGCCGCGCCGCCGCGCCACAAGCCCCCCGTCATCCTGGCATGAAGACCTCGGCCCGGCCTGTCGACCCGGCCTGGCTGGCCGCGCTGCACGCCGCCAGTTTCCCCGACGCCAGACCCTGGAGCGCCCGGGAATTTTCCGCGCTTCTGGCCGGCCCCGGCTGCCTGCTGGCGCACGAGGACCAGGGGTTTGCCCTGGCCCGGGTAGCGGCGGATGACGCCGAAATCCTGACCATCGCCGTGCACCCGGACGCCCGCCGCCAGGGGATCGGCCGCCGCCTGGTTGGCGAACTGGAACGCGCCGCGCACGCCGCCGGGGCGCTGACGCTGTTTCTCGAGGTCGCCGGCAACAACACCGCCGCCGTCAACCTTTATGAATCCTCGGGGTTCGCCTGCACCGGGCGGCGGGCGCGATACTACCGCCAGCGCGACGGGCAGCGCCAGGATGCGCTGATTCTCGCCAAACCCCTGCGATGACCGCCATTGTCGCCGGTATTGGGCTGAACAGGCTCGGTTTTCTCTGGACCGGCTGGTAAAAAACCCCGCTTGCCGGGCAAAATGCTATTGACCCCCGCCGGGCTCTGCGGCCTAAATGCTGGATGATCATACGAGATCTGCTCGCTTACTGGGAGGTCGGGGAAAACCCCGGCGTTCTCAAGAATAATTAACTGGGAGAAAAAAATGACCCTCATGCAGAAATTCCTCGGCGCGGCTGCAACGCTCGCGATTTCCGCCACGGCGTCGCTGGCCGACCCGGCGATCATCTTCGACCTTGGCGGCAAGTTCGACAAGTCGTTCAACGAAAGCGCCTTCAACGGCGCCACCCGCTGGGCCGAGGAAACCGGCGGTTCGTTCCGCGAGATCGAGCTGCAGTCCGAAGCCCAGCGCGAACAGGCCCTGCGCCGGTTTGCCGAGGCCGGCAACAACCCGATCGTGATGGCCGGTTTCGCCTTTGCATCGTCGCTGAACACCGTTGCGGCGGACTTCCCCGACACCAAGTTCGTGATCATCGACATGGTGGTTGACCAGCCCAACGTGCGCTCGGTGGTGTTCAAGGAACACGAGGGCTCCTATCTGGTCGGCGTCGCCGCGGCCAAGGCCTCCAAGTCCGGCACCGTCGGCTTTGTCGGCGGCATGGACATCCCGCTGATCCGCAAGTTCGCCTGCGGCTACGTGCAGGGCGTCAAGGCCACCAACCCCGACGCCACCGTGATCCAGAACATGACCGGCACCACGCCGGCGGCCTGGAACGACCCGGTCAAGGGGTCCGAGCTGACCAAGGCGCAGATCGCGCAGGGGGCTGACGTGGTTTACGCCGCCGCCGGGTCCACCGGGCTGGGCGTGCTGCAGACCGCCGCCGACGAAGGCATCTATTCGATCGGCGTCGACGCCAACCAGAACTACCTGCACCCGGGTTCGGTGCTGACCTCGATGATGAAGCGGGTGGACGTGGCCGTCTACAACGCCTTCAAGGACGGCCCCGACATGGAAACCGGCTTTAACGTGCTGGGTCTGGCCAACGGCGGGATCGACTACGCGCTGGACGAAAACAACGCGGAAATCTTTACCGACGACATCAAGGCCGCCGTCGAGGCCGCCAAGGCCGGCATCATCGACGGTTCGATCGAGGTGCATGACTACATGTCCGACAATTCCTGCCCGGTCGAATAAGGGTTTCCCTTATGGGCAATCAAAACGCAGGGGGGCGGCAGGTTTCTGCCGCCCCAGCCATTGAGCTTCGCGGCATTTCCAAGGCCTTTGGGCCGGTGCAGGCGAACAAGGATATCTCGATCCGCGTGCAGCGTGGCACCATCCATGGCATCATCGGCGAAAACGGCGCCGGGAAATCGACCCTGATGTCGATCCTCTACGGGTTCTACAAGGCCGACGCCGGCGAAATCTTCATCAACGGCGAAAAGACCGAAATCCCCGACAGCCAGGCGGCGATCGCCGCGGGCATCGGCATGGTGTTCCAGCATTTCAAGCTGGTGGAAAACTTCACCGTGCTGGAAAACGTGATCCTGGGGGCGGAAGACGGCCCGATGCTGCGCGAAAGCCTGTCGAAAGCGCGCCGGACCCTGACCTCGCTGGCCGAGGAATACGAACTCGGCGTCGATCCCGACGCCTTGATCGAAGAGCTTTCGGTCGGCCACCAGCAGCGCGTGGAAATCCTCAAGGCGCTGTATCGCGAAGCCGACATTCTCATTCTGGACGAGCCCACCGGCGTGCTGACCCCGGCCGAGGCCGACCACCTGTTCCGCATCCTCAAGGGTTTGAAGGAACAGGGAAAAACCATCATCCTGATCACCCACAAGCTGCGCGAGATCATGGAGATCACCGACACGGTTTCGGTGATGCGCAGGGGCGAGATGCTGGACACGGTGCGCACCGCCGACACCAGCCCCGAAGACCTGGCCGAACGCATGGTCGGGCGCAAGGTGCTGCTGCAGGTCGACAAGAAACCGGCCACCCCCGGCGACATGGTGCTGCAGGTCGAAGATCTGCGCGTCATCGACGACGACGGGGTCGAGCGCGTCAAGGGCATCTCTTTCCAGGTGCGCGCCGGTGAAATCCTGGGCATCGCCGGGGTTGCCGGCAACGGCCAGACCGAGCTGCTCGAAACCCTGGGTGGCTACCAGCGCGCCACCGGCAGGGTCACGCTGAACGGCAAGGACATCGACCTGACCGGGCGCCATTCCGACGGCCGGTCGCGGCGCGCCAACGGCATCGCCCATGTCCCCGAAGACCGCCAGACCGAAGGGCTGATCATGGAATTCATGGCCTGGGAAAACATGGCGTTTGGCTATCACCACGACCCGGCCTACCAGAAAAACGCGCTGTTCATGGACAATGCCGCGATCCGCGCCGACACCGAAGGCAAGATGCAGCGTTTCGACGTGCGCCCGCCCAACCCGCGCCTGCCCGCCAAAAGCTTTTCCGGCGGCAACCAGCAAAAGCTGGTGCTGGCCCGCGAGATCGAGCGCAACCCCGACCTGCTGCTGGTGGGCCAGCCGACGCGCGGCGTCGACATCGGCGCGATCGAGTTCATTCACCAGCGCATCATCGAGCTGCGCGACGCCGGTAAGGCGATCTTGCTGGTCAGCGTCGAACTGGAAGAAATCATGTCGCTTTCCGACCGCATCGCGGTGATGTTCGACGGCCATATCATGGGCGAACGCCTGCCGGGCGAAACGGATGAAAAAGACCTTGGCCTGCTGATGGCGGGCGTCGACAACGGGGCAAACGGGGGGGAGGCCGCCTGATGGACAAGATGCCGAAATGGGCCGATGTCTTTCTGGTCCCGTTCATCAACCTGCTGCTGGCCTTCATCGCCTCGGGGCTTGTGGTCTGGGCGATCGGGCAAAACCCGTTCGATGCGATCTACTTCATGGTCAAGGGGTCGCTGGGCAGCACCTCGGGGATCGGCTACACGCTGTATTACGCCACCAACTACATGTTCACCGGGCTGGCGGTCGCAGTGGCCTTTCATGCGCGGCTCTTCAACATCGGCGGCGAAGGCCAGGCCGCGGTTGCGGGCATTGGCGTGGCGCTGGTGGTGCTGGCCTTTGACTGGCCGTTCTGGTGGCTGGCGCTGCCGTTCGCGATCATCGGCGGGGCGGTTTTCGGCGCCGGCTGGGCCTTTATCCCGGCCTGGCTGCAGGCCAAGCGCGGCAGCCATATCGTGATCACCACGATCATGTTCAACTTCATCGGCGCGGCCCTGCTGGGGTTCCTGCTGAACGGGGTGATGAAGAACCCCGGCACCCAGAACGCCGAAACCCTGGGCTTTCCGGCCGGCGCCCACCTGCCCACCGCGCACGAGGTGCTGGCGCCGCTGGGCATCGCCTTTTCCAAGAGCGCGCCGCTGAACATTTCCTTCCTGCTGGCGCTGATCTGCGCGGTCGGGGTCTGGGCACTGTTGTGGCGCACCCGGCTGGGCTATGAAATCCGCGCCTTTGGCCAGAACGAACGCGCCGCGACCTATGCCGGGATCAACAGCGCCCGCATCACCATCATCGCGATGCTGATTTCCGGCGCGCTGGCGGGCATGCTGGCGATCAACGTGGTGATGGGCGAACAGGAACGCCTGATCAAGGAATTCGTCGAAGGCGCCGGCTTTGTCGGCATCGCGGTGGCGCTGATGGGCCGGTCGCACCCCTTCGGGATCGTGCTGGCGTCGCTGCTGTTCGGGATGCTGAATCAGGGCGGCTTCGAGCTGCTTTGGGAAATGCCGGCGATTTCCAAGGAAATGGTGCTGGTGATCCAGGCGCTGATCATCCTGTTCACCGGCGCGCTGGACAACATGGTGCGCGACCCGGTCGAGCGGTTCTTCATAAACAGGCAGAAGAAAAAGAAGGGGGCCGCGTGATGGACTGGTTCCTGCAACTCATCCTGACGCTGGACATGTCGATCCGGCTGTCGGTCGTGCTGCTGCTGGCCTGCCTGGCGGGGCTGTTTTCAGAACGCGCCGGCATCGTCGACATCGGCCTGGAAGGCAAGATGCTGATCGCCGCCTTCTTTGCGGCGCTGGCGTCGTTTGAAACCGGCAACGTCTGGCTAGGGGTGCTGGCGGGGGTGGCCGCTTCGATAGTGTTCTCGATGATCCACGGGCTGGCCTCGATCACCTACCGGGGCAACCAGCTGATTTCCGGGGTGGCGATCAACTTTCTGGCCTCGGGGATGACGGTGGTGATCGGCAACGCGCTTTACAAGAAGGGCGGGCAGACGCCGGCGCTGTCGGGGGATGCGCGGTTTCACGACATCACGCTGCCTTTCGCCGATGCGCTCAAGGACGTGCCGGTGCTGGGGCCGGTCTATTCGGACCTGCTGTCGGGGCATAATGCGCTGGTCTACATCGCCTTTGCCATCGTGCCGCTGACATGGTGGGTGCTGTATCGCACCCGCTTCGGGCTGCGGCTGCGCGCGGTGGGGGAAAACCCGGCCTCGGTGGACACGGCCGGGATTTCGGTGGTCCGGCTGCGCTACCAGGCGCTGATCATCACCGGCGTGCTCTGCGGCATCGCCGGGGCCTATCTGTCGACCGCGCAGGGCGCCGCCTTTGGCAAGGAGATGACCGCCGGCCGGGGCTATATCGCGCTGGCGGCGCTGATCTTCGCCAAGTGGCGGCCGTGGTATGCCATGTGGGCAACGCTGCTGTTCGGGCTGCTGGGCGCGATTTCGAACCTGTATCCCAACATCGACGTGTTCGGCATCATCACCATCCCGGTGCAGTTCACCCAGGCCCTGCCCTACATCCTGACGGTGGTGATCCTGGCCGGTTTCGTCGGCAAGGCGATCCCGCCCAAGGCCGGCGGCGAGCCCTACATCAAGGAACGCTGAGCGCGCGCCCCAAGGTCAGCGGCTACCAGGCGGCGCGCCCTGACGGGCGTAAGACACCCGTTGCGCCGCCCTTGCCGGGCGGCGGCCGCGCAGCCCCGGCGTGTGCATTCGGCCACGCCCGCCCGCCGGGCGGCGGACCGCTGCTGGACAAAATATTCATTTTTTGGGATATGTGGGGCGGTCTGCGGCGATTTCGCTCCGATTTGTCGCAGCAGGCCATGTTTTACCGGCGCGCTCGACGCGATAAGCACATCAAAGTCCAAACGCAATCAATACGGTTTGCCATGCAGATTTACTTGCCGATCGCCGAAGTATCCGTGAACGCCTTTCTCTTGCTGGGACTAGGCGGCATTGTCGGTATCCTGTCGGGCATGTTCGGCGTTGGCGGCGGCTTTCTGATGACACCGCTGCTGTTTTTCATCGGCATCCCGCCCGCCGTCGCCGTGGCCACCGAAGCGAACCAGATCGTCGCCTCGTCCTTTTCCGGGGTGCTGGCGCATTTGCGGCGCAAGACCGTGGACCTGCGAATGGGAATCGTGTTGCTGATCGGCGGCCTTGTGGGCGCCTTTCTGGGGATTCAGCTGTTCAACTACCTGAAATCGCTGGGCCAGGTCGATCTGCTGGTGAAACTGTCCTATGTGGTGTTCTTGTCGATCATCGGCTCGCTGATGTTCGTGGAAAGCCTGCAGGCGATCCTGCGGTCGAAAAAGACCGGCGGCGCCCCGCCCAAACGCAAGAAACACACCTGGATCCACACCCTGCCCTTCAAGATGAAGTTCCGCACCTCGGGGCTTTACATTTCGGTCATCCCGCCGCTGCTGGTGGGGGTCGCGGTCGGCGTGCTGGCGGCGATCATGGGGGTCGGGGGCGGCTTTATCATGGTGCCGGCGATGATCTACCTGCTGGGGATGCCCACCAAGGTTGTGGTCGGAACCTCGCTTTTCCAGATCATCTTCGTCACCGCCTTCACCACGCTGGCCCACGCCACCACCAACTATACCGTCGACATCGCGCTGGCGCTGCTGCTGATGATGGGGGGCGTGGTCGGCGCCCAGATTGGCGCGCGGATCGGGCTGCGGCTGAACGCCGAACAACTGCGCATCCTGCTGGCCGTCATGGTGCTGGCGGTGGTGGCCAAGCTGGGACTGGACCTGTTGCTGGAACCCTCCGAAGTCTTTTCGCTGGGCGGAGGAGCCGAATGATGCTGCGTCTTGTCGCCTTTTTCCTGCTGGCCGCCTTCCCCGCCCTGGGCGAAGAGGTCGTCGCCGGGCTTTCGCAGAACCGGATCGCCATCACCGCCAACTTTGACGGCTCTGAAATCCTGATTTTCGGCGCGGTCAAGCGCGAATCTCCGCCGCCCGATACCGACCCGCTGCAGGTGATCATCGCGGTGGCCGGACCGTCGGGCGAAGTCACCGTCCGGCGCAAGGAAAAGCGCTATGGCATCTGGATCAACGTCGAATCGGTGGACGTGGACGAAGCGCCGTCGTTTTACGCGGTGGCAACCTCGGCCCCGTTCGATCAGGTGATCAGCGCCACCGAAGACCTGCGCTACCGGGTGTCGATCCCGCAGATGATCCGGTCGGTGGGCGCGCCGATGGATGTCAAGAACGCCGAAAGCTTTTCCGAAGCGCTGATCCGCATTCGCACCGCGTCGGGCCTCTACCAGATGCACCCGGACACGGTGGAGGTCGAAGACGAGACCCTGTTCCAGACCTCGGTAGCGCTGCCCTCGAACCTGACCGAAGGCACCTATACCACGCGGATTTTCCTGACCCGTGGGGGCAAGGTGATTGACGAATTCGAAACCAATATCGACGTGCGCAAGGTCGGGCTGGAACGTTTCCTCTATAACCTGGCCCACGAACGCCCGCTGGTTTACGGCATCATGTCGCTGGTTATCGCCATCGTCGCCGGCTGGAGCGCCTCGGCCGTGTTCCGCTACCTCAAGTCCTGACCGCGAAGGCAGTGCTGAGCGCAAGGCGCTTGCAAGCGCCTTGCCAAGGTTTTTGCAAAAACCTTGGCCCGTGGCCCCCGCCCACCCGGCGGCCCGGCACCGGGGCTAGGGTCAAAACCCGATCACCCTGCACCGCCAGCGCGAATGGCGCGAAATGTCAGCGGTTCGGGACGCGCGCGACAGGGTGGTTCCCTTTCCAAGTGGCCCGCGCCGCTGAAATGAAGCGCCTTTCGTGCCCTTCGGGTTTGGCGGATTTCCGCCCCGACTGCGTTACAGGCCCCTGAAATAGGGGCACTATTCCTGCGGTCCTGTGCCTTGTCAGAACGGAAATCTGCCAAACTGGCGGTGCAGGGTGATCGGGTTTTGACCCTAACCGCGACCGATATAGGGCATCTTCGTCGCCATCACCGTCATGAACTGCACGTTGGCCGATAGCGGCAGGCTGGCCATGTGCAGCACCGATCGCGCCGCGTCCGCCACCTCCATGGTTTCCACCGGCGGCGCGTCGGGGTCGGCGCGCTTCTGACGCTCGATCAGCGCGTCCAGCAGCTCGGTCCGGGCGTTGCCGATGTCGATCTGGCCGCAGGCAATGTCGAACGGCCGCCCATCAAGGCTGAGCGCGCGCGTCAGCCCGGTGATCGCGTGCTTGGTCGTCGTGTAGCCCACCGAGCCGGGTCGCGGCACATGCGCCGAGATCGACCCGTTGTTGATGATCCGCCCTCCTTGCGGAGCCTGCCGCCGCATCTGCCGGAAAGCCGCGCGCGCCGCCAGGAACATGCCGTTCAGGTTGACGTTGACCACCTCGAACCAGTCACCCGTCGAAACCTCGTCGATCGGGCCGGCGGGGCCGAAAATCCCGGCGTTGTTGAACAGCACGTCCAGCCGCCCGGCGCGCGCCGCAAAATCGGCAAACGCCCGGTCCACCGCCGCCGGATCGGTGACATCGGCGACCAGCACATGCGCGCCCGTGCGCCCGGCGGCGATTTCCTGCAGCCGGTCGCGCCGGCGCGCCAGCAGGCCCACCTGCCAGCCGTTTTCCAGAAACACCTCGGCGGTCGCGCGGCCGATGCCGGAACTGGCGCCGGTAATCAGAATGCTGCGCATCATCTCAGGTTCCTTCCTCGGGCGAAGTCAGCGCCAACGCAATAGCGGGCGTGTTCAGATCGTCGGTGGACAGCGGTTCGGACGGGCGCGCCAGCCGGTTGCGGGTCACCCAGATCAGCCGGGTCTGCGCCCGGGTGATCGCCACATAGGCCAGCCGTTTCCACAGCGCGATCCCGGCCTCGGTCCGCCCGGCGCGGCTGGCCGCCCACAGGTCGGGCGCAAAGACCTGCACCTGGTCCCACTGCGAACCCTGCGCCTTGTGGATCGTCACCGCCGCCCCATGCAGGAACGCCGCCCCCATGCGCGCCGCGTAGGGGATGAAGGGCTCTTCCTCGCCGGGCAGTTCGATCTTGATGATCGAGGCGGCGCTGACCTGCGGATCCTCGGCGCCGATCACGTGCAGGCGCGAAAACCCGGCGCGGGTGCCGGGACCGAGATAGATCGCCTGCGCCCCCTTGATCAGCCCGCGCGCCTCGAGATCGATGCGTTTCTTGCGGTGTTTCAGCGGCAGTTCGATTCCGTCGCAGATCAGCGGTTCGCCCGGCAGCAGCGCATCCGGAGGCGCCCCGTAGGCCGCGCGAAACGCCTGGATCAGCCGGATGCGGGTGACATTACGCCAGACCAGCGCCGGCGAACGCGCCATCAGGTCGGCCTGCATGCGCGGCGCCACCACCACGCGGTCATCGCGGCGCGCGGCCTCTTCGATCATCCGTTCGAACTGCGGAAACTCCAGGCTGTCGTCGGACAGGGCATGGGCCAGGTCCAGGATCGGGTTGTCCTGGGCCTGCCGGTGGATGCGGTGCAACTCGAGTACGCGCGGCGCGGGCAGTTTTTCGAACACCATGGTGCCCGACTGGTTCACCGGCGCCAGCTGGGCCGGGTCTCCGAACAGCACCAGGGTCGGAAATATCTCTTTCAGATCCTCGAACTGCCGATCGTCCAGCATCGAGCTTTCGTCCACGAAGCCCACGTCCAGCGGTTCCTCGCGCCGCTTCCAGCCGGTGATAAAGTCCGACCCGCGCAGACCGGCCGTCGCCAGCGCCCCGGGGATCGAGCGCATCGCGCGGTAAAATTCGAGCGCCCGGTCCAGCGCGGCGTCGCTCAGCCCCTCGACAGCGGGCCGGTCGTCGCCGCCGCCGGCCACCAGCCATTCGGCGACCTTTTCGTATTCCGGGTCGTAAACCGGCGTATACAGGATGCGGTGGATGGTGGTCGCCGGCACGCCCTGGGCGCGCAGCACGCTGGCCGCCTTGTTGGTGGGGGCCAGGATCGCCAGCGTGCGCTTGTCCTTGCGCCGGCGGCCCTCGTAATCGCCCGAAACGATGTCGACCCCGGCCTCCTCCACCGCCTGGTAGAGCCGCGCCAGCAGCATCGTCTTGCCCGACCCGGCGCGCCCGATCACCGCCATGACCCCGTCGCCGCCGTCCGCGGGCGCGGTTGCGCGCGGGGTGGTCATGCTTTCTTCAAGGTCGATGCCGGCGGCGCGCATCAGTTCGGCGACGCGGTCGAACGCCTCGGCCTGGTCATCGGAAAATTGGAACAGCGCAACACCCATGCCCGGACCCTACAATCCGGGCCCGGCGGGTGCCAGCCGGTTTCGCGCCCTCAGGCGCGCTGCAGCTGCCGGGTGCGGCCGCGCGCGAACGACGCCGCGAACCATTGGCGCGAGGTCGCCCGCGACACCCCGACGCGGCGCAGAACCGGGGCCCAGGCGTCGGGCTTCATCTCCCACAGGCCGACGCTGATCCGCGCGCCCCCCTCGCCGGCGCCGCCAACCACGTCCGGCGCCACCTTCAGCATGCGGTAGATCCGTTCCATGCGCTGATCGAAGACACCGACGAAATGCGACAGGTGGAATTGCGCCATGATTTCGCCCGCGCCCAGCACCAGCGCCGCCGAAACCTGCCGCCCGGCGTCCGGGGCCAGGCAAAACCGCGTGCATTCCCAGATCAGCGGGCTTTCGATCCGCACCCCGCCGGTGAGATGCGAAAAATGGTCCGACACCATGGTCGGCCCCAGCGTCGGCAGAAACCGCATCGAGCCGCCGTGGCTGCCGTCGGGCCGCTGCCAGATCACGTAAAGCGGGTTCATCGCGTCGTATTCGTCGCGCTCTTCGCCGGTGCCGGTCACCGTCACATCCCAGTTCAGCCGGCGCGCGAACTGTTCGGCGCGGTGCTTGAACATCGAATGACGCAGGGTGGGGAACCGGGCAAGATCCTTGCCGTAAATGTATCGTAGCATGCGGGGGCTCCTGTTCCGTCTGGATCAGGCAAGGCTAGGTCGCAATGGTTACGCCTTCGCGAGCCATGCGCGCGCTGAGTCCGCGCTGATTGTTAATGATTGCGAGACAATGCGCCGATCAGACGACTATTATCCCCGAACTCAGCGCCCGAGCTACCGCATGGGTTGTATTGAGCGCCCCCAGTTTGTGCCGCGCCGCCTCGATATACACCCGCAAGGTATGTTCCGAGATCTGCAGCTCATCGGCGGCCTGGGCGCGGCTGAATCCCTTGGCCAGGTAGGTCATCGCGCTCAGTTCACGCGGCGACAATGCCGGAGTCTGGACCTTGGGGTCGCCGCTCTCGAATTCCAGCGCTTTTTTGTTGAACTCATGCGCAATCACCATCAGATCGCGCCCGTTCTTGTCGATGAAATCTTCCCAATCGGCGTCCGAACAGTTGTGATTTGCGGTGAACAGAGCGAACTGGCCGTTCGGCCCGCGGATCGGAATCGTGTAGCCCTGATTGCCGACGCCGTAGGTGATCGCCTCTTGAAAAAACGCCCGCGCCGCCTTGCCGGACCAATCCAGCTGCTTCCAGTTAACCGGCGTAAAGCGTTGAAAACACCCGAATATCACCGGGTCCATCCGCAGGTAGTCCATTTCCAGGTAACGGTCCACCCAGTCGGAACTGTAGGTGCCCGCACCGAACCTTTCGCCGGCGCTGTTCACCCAGTGGTAAACGATATGCGCGATCGCGTAGTGGCGCCTGAGATCCTGCGTCGCGCTTTGCAGGTCCTCCAACCCTTCAGCGCGCTGCAACCCTTCGATTAGCTTTTCCAGTTTCGCCAATGTCCCAACCTGTCACATTCCTCCCTTGCCCCTCCAGCGATGAAATCTCGGTCGCAGCCACGAGCGCCGCTTCATCGAGTTGGTCGGCAAGCGCCAAGAGCCCATTCTCCGTCGCAAAAGCCTTCAGATCCGAGAGCACGTCGAGTATCCAGTCATTTGCCATGTCAGTCTCTTTAAGATTAGTTAACAGGAAGTAAATACAACCTTAGCATGTGACCAATTTTCGCGAAATTCACGAATTTATACTCCCCAGAAATGGGGAGGCGGCGGTTTTCAAGCCGTTGAATCCATGCGTTCTGGCAAAACCGGGAAATCGGACAGGGTCGCAGGCCGCCCGCAGGCGACCCGCCTCAACCGGTCATGCAGGGAATCAGGTCGCGGGTTTCGGACCCGCCTCGAGCACGTCGTCGAGCGTGCGCAGCCCGGTGCGTGGCGCCTGCACCAGCACCGCCATGTTGCCCGGCTTGTGTTCGTTGCGCAGCATCTTCAGATGCGCCTGCGGGATCTCGTCCCAGGGGAACACCTCGCTCATGCAGGGGTCGATCCGGCGTTCCACCATCAGCTTGTTGGCCGCCGCCGCCTGTTTCAGATGCGCGAAATGGCTGCCCTGGATGCGCTTCTGGTGCATCCACACATAGCGCGCGTCCATCGTCAGATTGTAGCCGGTGGTGCCGGCGCAGATCACCACCATGCCGCCCTTTTTCACCACGAAGGTCGACACCGGAAAGGTCGCTTCGCCGGGATGCTCGAACACCATGTCGACATTCACACCCTTGCCGGTGATGTCCCAGATCGCCTTGCCGAACTTGCGCACCTCGCCGAACCAGGCCTTGTAGTCGTCGGTGTTGACCGTCGGCATCTGCCCCCAGCAGTTGAAGTCCTTGCGGTTGATCACCCCCTTGGCGCCCAGCCCCATCACGAAATCGCGCTTGCTTTCGTCGCTGATTACCCCGATGGCATTGGCGCCCGCGGTGTTGATCAGCTGGATAGCGAAGCTCCCCAGCCCGCCCGAAGCCCCCCAGACCAGCACGTTCTGACCGGGCTTCAGTTCGTGCGGGTGATGGCCAAAGAGCATCCGGTAGGCGGTGGCCAGGGTCAGCACGTAGCACGCGCTTTCTTCCCAGGTCAGGTGGCGCGGGCGGGGCATCAACTGCTGCGACTGCACGCGCGTGAACTGGGCGAACGATCCGTCCGGGGTTTCATAGCCCCAGATCCGCTGGCTGGGCGAAAACATCGGATCGCCGCCGTTGCATTCTTCGTCGTCGCCATTGTCCTGGTTGCAGTGGATCACCACCTCGTCGCCGACCTTCCAGCGGGTGACCTTGTCGCCCACCGCCCAGACGATGCCCGAGGCGTCGGACCCGGCGATGTGGTAGGGCGCCTTGTGCACGTCGAACACCGAAATCGGCGTCCCCAGCGCCGCCCAGACGCCGTTGTAATTGACCCCCGCCGCCATCACCAGAACCAGCACTTCGTGGCTGTCGATTTCCGGGGTTTCGACAATCTCGACCTGCATCGACTTGTCGGGTTCGCCGTGGCGTTCGCGCCGGATCGCCCAGGCATACATCCGGGCCGGCACATGCCCCATGGGCGGCATTTCCCCAAGCTCATACAGATCTTTTTCGGGGGCGTCGTAGCTGATGGGGGCGGCGTCTATGGCACTCACGGCGTCCTCGCTCCTGGTTGTTGTGCCGCATCGCAGAATCGCCGCGGCTTCACCGGTGGAATATCGCCGCCCGAGCAACTTTGCAACAGGATCATGCCAGGTTTTGAAACTTTATGACCGAGCGGATGCAGCAATTTCCGCCGCCTGCCCCGCCGCATCCGCCGGCCCGTCCGGGTTCTGTTCGCGAAAATGGGCAATCGAGTTGGCGTAATATTCGACCAGCGGGCGCTCGGCCTCGACCACTTCGATCCGGGCGCCACGCTCGCGGATCATCCGCCGCATCAGCAGGTGGTTTATCGCCACCTCGACCTCTTCTTCGGGGCCGTCCTTTTCCGGGCGCACGTGCAGGTTGGTCCGGGCCAGCGCGCGCACCCGGGCGCAGACCGCGCGGGCCAGATCCTGGCGGCTGACCGGGCCGGCGCATTCCAGCAGCGCTTCGCACACCAGCGGCACCGGCAGCACCGGCACGATTTCGCGGATGCGCGACATCAGTTCGCGGCCGATTTCCTCGGTCAGTTCGGAGGCCGTATCACCGGCCTCGCCGCTTGCCTCCCCGCCGCGCTTGCGGGTGAATTCCGCCAGCGACAACGGCGCGCCGAAACTGACCGCCGCATAGCCGTAGCGCAGAAACCGCCCGGTCAGCCGCTGAAAGACATGCTTGACGAAATACTTGACCGCGGCGCTCCAGCGGAACCGGAACTTGCGCTTGCCGGCCTGTCCGGCGGCGATCAGCACCCGGTCTTCCAGCACCCGGTCATAGTTCAGCCCCACCGGCACAAAGGCCACATCCCGGCTTTCGCCCGGCACGAAATCGGACACGATGTAGTTGAGCAGCCCCAGTTTCGGCGCCCCGACCCGCCCGTCCAGGCTGAGCCCGCCTTCCGGAAACACCGCCTGCGCCACCCCCGCCGCCGTCGCCATCTGCACGTAGCGCGCCAGCACGCGGCGATACAGCGCGTTGCGCGACCGGCGGCGGATGAAATAGGCGCCCATCGCCCGGATCAGGCGGCTGAGCGGCCAGACCCGCGCCCATTCGCCCACCGCATAGGACAGCGCCGCGCGTTCCGCCGCCAGGTAGGTGACCAGCACGTAATCCATGTTGGACCGGTGGTTCATGATGAAGATCACCGTCGCGTCCTTGTGGATTTCGCGCAGCGCCTTTTCGTCGAAATAGCCCAGCCGCACCCGGTAGAACGCCCGGCTGATCCACTTGGCAAGCTTGATCGCGATGCCGAAATAGGCGGTGGCGCTGAAAGATGGCACGATCTCGCGGGCGTATCGGCGCGCTTCCTGAAAGGCCACGTCTTCGGGGACGCCGGTTTCGCGGGCGTGTTCGGCCACCGCCTCGATCACCTTGGCGTCGTAGATCAGCCGCAGGATGGTATCGTGCCGGCGCGCCAGCTTGAACGGCTCGATCGGGCGTTCCAGCCGTTCGTTCAGCTTGGCGACGACGCGTTCCATCCGGCGGCGAAAGAACCAGCGCACCGAGGGCAACAGGAAATGCGACAGCGCCGTGACCGCCGCAAAACCCAGGATCAGCACCAGCAACCAGACCGGCAATTCAACCATTCGCGTCATGGGCGGACCCTGACAGGAAATTGCCGCCGGGTAAATCCACCGGCCGAAACCTTGGGAAAAATCCAGCTGTGACGCATGTGCATCACAAAATCGCCGCATCGATCTGCATGTTGCGAAGGGTATCGGCCACGCTATCGTGATCGAACCAGATAACAAAAACGTGAATTTTGACGAGGACATGCATTGGACAGCGGCCCGGACAGCCGGCCGAACTTTCGAAAATTCATAGAAAGATACGGAGACCACAATGATACCAAGGCGACAGCTTGCCAAATTTTTTGCCATCATTCTTGTCTGGGCGGCCACCGCCATGCCCGCGGCCGCGCTGGACCGCCGGGTGGTGATCGTCAACAACACCAATTTCACGATCGTGCGCTTCTACGGCTCGAACAAGGGCTCGGATTCCTGGGAAGAGGACATCCTGGGCTCGGATGTCCTGGGGCCGGACGAGCGGGTGCGGATCAACTTTGACGACGGGTCGGGCTATTGCAAGTTCGACTTTCGCGCGGTGTTCAATGACGGTGATGTCCTGATCAAGAAGAACGTCAACATCTGCGAGATCTCGACCTTCACCTACAACTGACGCGCCAGCGCCTGGCGGCGATCGCCGCGCGGGCTGCATCCGGGGCCGGGCCTGCAGCCCGGCCCCTTGCCGTTTTCCTCCGCCTCCACGCGCGGCCGCCACCGCCCTGCGCCCCGGCCCTTGCCGCGCTGCAGCAAATCTGTTTAAAAGCAAATTACGTCCCGCCTGCGGGATTAGAAACAATGTTGCGCTGAAATTCAGGATGTCGCCGATGACCACCCCTGTCAAAGACCGCCCCTGGCTGTTTCGCACCTATGCCGGACATTCGACGGCACAGGCTTCGAACGAACTCTACCGGGCCAACCTGGCGCGCGGCCAGACCGGGCTTTCGGTGGCCTTCGACCTGCCCACCCAGACCGGCTATGACAGCGATCACGAACTGGCGCGCGGCGAGGTGGGCAAGGTCGGCGTCCCGGTGAACCACCTAGGCGACATGCGCGCGCTGTTCGACGGCATTCCGCTGGAAAAGATGAACACCTCGATGACGATCAACGCCACAGCGCCCTGGCTGCTGGCGCTCTATATCGCGGTGGCCGAGGAACAGGGCGCCGATGTTTCGGCCCTTCAGGGCACGGTGCAAAACGACATCATCAAGGAATACCTGTCGCGCGGCACCTATATCTGCCCGCCCGAACCGTCTTTGCGGATGATCACCGATGTCGCCGCCTGGACCCGCGAACACCTGCCGCGCTGGAACCCGATGAACGTCTGTTCTTACCACCTGCAGGAAGCCGGCGCGACGCCCGAACAGGAACTGGCCTATGCGCTGGCCACGGCGACGGCCGTGCTGGACGACCTGCGCGCCAAGGTGCCGGCGGCAGATTTCCCGGCGATGGTCGGGCGGATCAGCTTTTTCGTGAACGCCGGCATCCGGTTCGTGACCGAGATGTGCAAGATGCGCGCCTTTACCGAACTGTGGGACGAGATCACGCGGGAACGCTACGGCGTCGAAAACCCGAAATACCGGCGTTTCCGCTACGGGGTGCAGGTCAACAGCCTCGGGCTCACCGAACAGCAGCCGGAAAACAACGTCTACCGCATATTGATCGAGATGCTGGCGGTGACGCTATCGAAGAACGCCCGCGCGCGCGCGGTGCAGCTTCCGGCCTGGAACGAAGCTCTGGGCCTGCCGCGGCCCTGGGATCAGCAGTGGTCGCTGCGCATGCAGCAGATCCTGGCCTATGAAAGCGACCTGCTGGAATACGACGACCTGTTCGACGGCAACCCGGCGGTGGAACGCAAGGTGGCGGCGCTGAAAGAGGCGGCGCGCGCCGAACTGGCGCAGATCGACGCCATGGGCGGGGCGGTGAAGGCGATCGAGCACATGAAATCGCGCCTGGTCGAAGCCAACGCCGAACGCATCGCCCGGATCGAGGCCGGCGACACCGTGGTCGTGGGCGTCAACCGCTGGACCCAGGGCGAACCGTCGCCGCTGACCGCCGGCGACGAAGCGATCATGACGGTGGACCCCAAGGCCGAAGCCGACCAGATCGCCCGCCTCGCCGCCTGGTGCGAAAGCCGCGACGAGGCCGCCGTGCAAAAGGCGCTCGCCGCCCTGCGCGAAGCGGCCGTGAGCGGCGCCAACATCATGCCGCCCTCGATCCAGGCGGCGCGCGCCGGCGCCACCACCGGCGAATGGGGCGAGATGGTGCGCAGCGCGTTCGGCCAGTATCGCGCGCCCACCGGGGTTTCGCCGGCGCCTTCGAACCGCACCGAGGGGCTCGACGAGATCCGCGCCGCGGTCGATGCGGTTTCGGACCGGCTGGGGCGGCGGCTGCGCTTTCTGGTGGGCAAGCCGGGGCTTGATGGCCACTCGAACGGCGCCGAACAGATCGCGGCACGCGCCCGTGACGCCGGGATGGAAATCACCTACGAAGGCATCCGCCTCACCCCCGCCCAGATCGTCGCGCGCGCCCGCGAGGACGGCAGCGACGTGATCGGGCTGTCGATCCTGTCGGGCAGCCACATGCCCCTGATCCGCGAGCTGATGGCGCTGCTCAAGGCCGAAGGGCTGGGCCACATCCCGGTGGTCGCGGGCGGCATCATCCCCGAGGAAGACGCCGAAACCCTGCGCGCCCTGGGTGTGGCGCGCATCTACACACCCAAGGATTTCGAGCTGAACCGGATCATGTTCGACATCGTCGAACTGGCCGACCCTGACGCAGCCGCCGCCTGAAGCTTGCACGCGGCAGGGCTTTGGCCCAATCTGGGCGCATGGGGCCGATTGCGATGGAACTGCGGATTACCGGGCGCGTCCAGGGCGTCGCCTACCGCTATTGGATGCGCGCGGCGGCGCGGGCGCGCGATCTTGCGGGATGGGTGCGCAACAGGCCGGACGGTTCGGTCAGCGCGCATATCGAAGGCGAACGCGCCCAGGTGGAAGAGATGGTCAAGGACTGCTGGGCCGGCCCCGGCGCCGCGGCGGTGCGCAATGTCGAAAGCCGGATCGTGCCGGCCAGCGGCGAGTTTGAGGATTTTCGCATCATTGGTTAGGGGCAAAGGCGGCTTTGCAACCACCGCCGGGCACCGAAATCTTTCAAAGATTTCGGCCCGTTTTCTTTGCAAGAAAACGGCTACCCCAGATGCCCCTTGCCCACCGCCGGGGGCTGTGAAATCTTGCGCCCCAGTCGCTTGAAAGACGGGACGGACCATGGACAGTGCAGCCTTCGAAACCCACCTGCAAAAGCTCGCGGAACTCAGCGTGCGTTTCGGGTTGAACCTGAAAGCCGGGCAAGACCTGGTGCTGACCGCCCCGATCGGCGCGCTCGAGTTGGTGCGCCTGGTCACGGCCGAGGCCTACAATGCCGGGGCCGGCGCGGTGATCCCGCTGTTTTCCGACGACGCCATGACCCTGGCGCGCTTCGAACACGGCCAGGATGCCTGTTTCGACCATGCCCCCGACTGGCTCTACGCGGCCATGGGCGGGGCGCTGAAATCCGGCCAGACCGCGCGCCTGACGATTGCCGGCGACACGCCGGGGTTGCTGGCGGGGCAGGATCCGCAAAAGGTCGCGCGCGCCACCCGCGCCCAGTCCAAGGCGGCGCGCCCCTTCCTGGACGCCATCGTTTCCAACAGCACCAACTGGAACATCATCCCCTTCGTGACCGATGGCTGGGCCGCCAAGGTCTTTCCCGACGACACCCCCGATGCCGCCCGCGCGCGTCTGTGGGACCAGATCTTTCGCGCCACCCGCGTCGACCAGCCCGACCCGGTCGCCGCCTGGCAAACCAATTTCGCCGAGCTTTACCGGCGGCGCGACGCGCTCCAGGCGCTGCGGCTTTCGGCGCTGCGGTTCACCGGCGGCGGCACCGATCTGACCGTCGGCCTTGCCAGGGGGCACAAATGGGTGGGCGGCGGGCTGACCCTGCCCGACGGCACCGCCTACGCCCCGAACCTGCCCACCGAAGAGGTCTTTACAATGCCCGACCGCAACCGCGTCCAGGGCCGCGCGGTGTTCACCAAGCCGGTTTCGGTCGCCGGCACCATCGTCGAAGGGCTGGTGGTCGAGTTTGAGGACGGCCGCGCCACCAGCATGACCGCCGACAAGGGCCAAGAGGTGATCCGCAAGCATTTCACCACCGACGAAGGCGCCTCGCACCTGGGGGAAGTGGCGCTGGTGGCCAATTCCTCGCCAATCGCGCAGTCGGGCGTCCTGTTCTTCAACACGCTGTTCGATGAAAACGCCGCCTGCCACATCGCCTTTGGCAACAGCTATGACATGAACCTGCTGGACGGCGCCGACAAGCAGACCGCCGGCGCCAATACCAGCCAGATCCACATGGACTGCATGATCGGCAGCGCCCTGACCGATGTCGACGGGATCGGCGAAGATGGCTCCACCACCGCGATCATGCGCGCCGGCGAGTTCGTCATCTGAGCCGGATCCGGGCCGCGAATGGCCGGCCCGCCGCCAGGATCGGCCATAATCCCAGGATTATTTGCCCCCGGATAACCCGCGTTCCTATGGCGCGCGGCGGCGCGCGCGTACAGATGTGGCGCGCAACGAACAGACGCGCGCAAGCGGCAGGGCACCGCGACCCCGAAAGACCCCGCAGGGGCATCGCCCGCACCGCCAGCGCGCTTCGGAAACGATAAAGGAATGGCAAGATGGCACATGCAACGACAAACATGCAGACGCGCGGGCGCACGGTCCGGGTCTGGGATATCGCCGTGCGGGTGTTTCACTGGTCGCTGGTGGCGGTGGTCGGGCTGGCCTTTCTGACCGAAGACGCCCGCACCTTTCACGAAGTCGTCGGCTACGCCGCCGTCGCCCTGGTCGGGTTCCGCCTGATCTGGGGGCTGATCGGCACCCGCCACGCCCGGTTTTCCAGCTTCGTGCCGTCCCCGCGCCGCTTTGTCGCATATATGCGCGACATGAAGGAAAGGCGCGAAAAACGCTACCTGGGCCATAACCCGGCGGGCGGCGCAATGGTGGTCGCGCTGCTGATTACCCTCAGTTTGGTGGGTGTGACCGGGTATTATGCGGCTGCGCAGGGCATTTCGGGGCTGCGTTGGGTCGGCGAAGTTCACGAGGCCTTCGTCAACATCCTTGTGGGGCTGATCGGGCTGCACATCGCCGGCGTGGTGCTGGCAAGTTTTCGCCACTCGGAGAACCTTGTCATTGCCATGATTACCGGTCAAAAGGAGGTCGATGACGACCACCCGGACCAATAGCTCCAGCAATATCAAGCTGCGCCGCACCCTTTTTCTTGCCGCCGCCGGCTGCAGATCGTGTGCGGCGCGATCTTTCTCAATGACGTGATTTCGGAATGGGCGTTCCTGACGCCCCATATCTGGGCCGAGGCGGCGGGCGTCGTCGGGCTGGCGATCGGCGCCGGGCTGAGCCTGCGCGAATACCGCAACCTGCTGGTGCGCAACCTGCGCATCGAACGGGCACTGGACAGCGCCGCCGGCGGCTTTCAGCAGAGCATCGAGAAGCATTTCCACGAATGGGGCCTGACCAAGGCCGAACATGACGTGGCGCTGATGTCGATCAAGGGCATGACCATCCCCGAAATCGCCCGGCTGAGAAACACCGCCGAGGGCACGATCAAGGCGCAGAACGCCTCGATCTACCGCAAGGCCGGGGTCAGCAGCCGCGCCGAGATGATCAGCGCGGTGATCGAAGACCTGATTTCCGGGATCAGCGTTTCGGGCGACGAACGCTGAAGCGCCGGTCGGACGACCGGGAATATGCCTTGCACCGGCCTGATTTCCGGGGTTAATTTTCCGAATTGATCAATTCCAGGAGGCCCCATGACCTTTCACATCGGCGCAAAACCCGGCGAGATTGCCGAAACCGTCCTGCTGCCCGGCGACCCCTACCGCGCGAAATGGGCGGCGGAGAATTTCCTGGAGGGCACCGAGCTGGTGAACGAGGTGCGCGGGATGCTGGGGTTCACCGGCCACTGGAAGGGCAACCGGGTGACGATCCAGGGGTCGGGCATGGGGATGCCGTCGCTGTCGATCTACGTGAACGAGCTGATCCGGGACTACGGCGCGCAGACGCTGGTGCGCATCGGCAGTTGCGGGGCGATGCAGGAAAGCGTGGCGGTGCGCGACGTGATCATCGCCATGTCGGCGACCACGGTGTCCACCCCGTCCAGCACGATTTTCAAGGAACTGAATTTCGCGCCCACCGCCAGCTATGATTTGCTGAGCGCGGCGGTTGCGGCGGCCTCGCGGCGCGATGTCGGGGTGCATGTGGGGGGGATTTATTCTTCGGATACCTTCTATGACGAGCGCCCCGATCTGAACGAACAGATGACCCGGCACGGCATTCTGGGCGTCGAGATGGAAGCGGGCGAGCTTTACACGCTGGCGGCGCGCTACGGGCGGCGGGCGCTGGCGGTGCTGACGGTGTCGGATCATCTGATCACCGGCGAAGCGCTGCCGGCCGATCAGCGCGAACGGTCCTTTGGCGACATGATCGAGATCGCCCTCGAGGCGGCCTTTCCCTGAGCAAGGCCGGGGGCTGTCTGCCCCCGGACCCCCGAGGATATTTTCCAAAAGAAGACGTCAGCGCCCATGCGTGCGGTCGTAGGCGTTCGGCGCTGGCGGGGTCCAGTCGGCGGGCGGGACCGCCGGGGCGAAAATGTCCACGTTCAGCGGGTGGCAGGTGGCCGCGTCGCTGGAATGTTCGCTGGCGCAATCGCCGCCCGGGCAGGCCGACAGGGCGCCGATCAGGTCGATTTCGGCGAAGAATTCAAGGTAGTCGCCGGCGCGCACCGGACTGGCCTTCATGATGTATTGGCCGGTGTCGCGGCTGAAGCCCGTGCACATGAAGACATTGAGAACGTCGTGGACATGGGCTTCGGCTTCGGGCAGGGGCAGGCCGGTTTCCCCGGCCAGCGCGCGGGTCAGGTTCGAGTGGCAGCAATGGTGATACTGGCCGCCGGTCAGCAGCTGGTTGGTATAGGGATCGCAGCGGGTGCCGATCACGTCGTGGACGCGGCAGCCAAAGCGGTCGGCGCCATACCAGTCCAGCGTGTCCTCGACGATGGTGGCCATCGGGCGCAGGAACGGAAAGTTCGACCACATGCGCGCGCCGCGCCCCAGGTGGGTGCCGTGCAGCGCCCGGGTCTTGCCCGAATAGAAATGTTCCGCCAGGTCGTCCGCCCGCCACAGGTTGAGGTCGCCGACCTGGGCGCCCTCGGGGCAGGAGATCCTAAAGAACTGCCCGGCTGCGACCCGGAAACAGCGCGCCTCGCGCGGAGGCACGGGCTGGCTGGCGACGAGCCTTGCGCCGGGGCGCACCGCGGCCAGCGCCGCCAGATCGGCCGGTTGCAGCGCGTCGTCGGGGTAGACCACCACCGGTTCGACCGCCTGCCGGGCCTGTGCATCGCGTGGTGGTTTCATCGGTGTGCCCCCCTTGTTCAACCGTCGTCCTTGCGCTGGCGCAGGCAGATATTGGGCGCCTGCCCCGCCGCGACCCGGGTTCTGGCCCCGCAGAAGGCGCATTCGTATTCGCCGTCGCGCAGGCGGCGCCAACGGCAATCGCGGGTCAGACCCGAGGTCCGGTAGCGGTAGTACATCAGCGCCAGCGTGACAACCGCAAGGATCAGGACCAGCGGCATCGTCAGCGGCGCGGCTTGCCCATCGGGGTGGCGCTGTAAGACAGATCCTGGGGCCTGACGCCGGGCTGTCTGGCCGGGTGTATGCTGTCGTCCCGGGCATAATCGAAGGCCACGCCGGTGCCTTCGACGATGCGGTTCATCATGTTGAACATCCCGGCGATCTGGACCGCCTCGAACAGCGCCCGTTCCGACCAGCCGGCGTTCAGAACCGCGTCGATATCGGCCTGCACGATGCGCGACGGCAGCTGGTTGAGCTTTGTCAGGTAGCCAAGCAGGGCCTTGAGTTCATCTGATACCGGCGCGCTGTCCACATCTTCGAGAAGCGCTTGGAGCACGCCTTCGCCGATCCCGAAGGCCTGGGCGTAGATCAGGTGCGAACCCAGGCAGAAAGTGCAGCGGTTCAGCCCCGACACATAGGCCGCGATCAGTTCGCGCGTCCCGACCTCGAGCTCGCCGGGGCCGCGCATCACCACTTCGGTAAAGGCCATCAGCGTATCGCGGCTGTCGGGGAACCGGGCAAACAGTTCCGACAGATGCGCGCCTTCGGGAAGCGAAGGAAGTCTTGCCATTTTCGGGCCTCCGGTGTTGGCGGTTCCGGGCCGGGCCGCGCCTTGTCGCGCGGGGGGCGGCCGGGCCGCTCAGACCACCCGTTCGATCATCATCTTCTTGATCTCGGCGATCGCCTTGGCCGGGTTCAGCCCCTTGGGGCAGGTCTTGGTGCAGTTCATGATGGTGTGGCAGCGATACAGCTTGAACGGGTCTTCCAGGTCGTCCAGCCGTTCGCCTGTCGCCTCGTCGCGGCTGTCGACGATCCAGCGGTAGGAGTGCAGCAGCGCCGCCGGGCCCAGGTATTTGTCGCCGTTCCACCAGTAGCTTGGGCACGAGGTCGAGCAGGACGCGCACATCACGCATTCATAGAGCCCGTCCAGCTTCTTGCGATCCTCGATCGACTGGCGCCATTCCTTTTCGGGGCGGTTGGTCCTGGTTTCCAGCCAGGGCATGATGCTGGCGTGCTGGGCGTAGAAATGGGTCAGATCGGGGATCAGATCCCTGACCACCTCGGTGTGCGGCAGCGGGTAGATCTTTACATCCCCCTTGATCTGGTCGGTGCCGTAGATGCAGGCCAGCGTGTTGATCCCGTCGATGTTCATCGCACAAGACCCGCAGATGCCTTCGCGGCAGGACCGGCGGAAGGACAGCGTCGGATCGATCTCGTTCTTGATCTTGATCAGCGCGTCCAGAACCATCGGCCCGCAGTTGTCCATATCGACAAAATAGGTGTCGACGCGGGGGTTTTCGCCGTCATCCGGGCTCCAGCGGTAAATCTGGAACTTGCGGACATTGGTCGCGCCGGCGGGCTTGGGCCAGGTCTTGCCGACCCGGATGCGGCTGTTCTTGGGGAGCGCCAGTTGAACCATGCTCTTACCCTTCCTTCGTTGCATTCCTGTGGGCGGGGCGCAGTTCCTTGTGCACCACCAGTTTCAAACCCGACCAGACATCGTCCACGGCGCAGACTTTGACATGCACCAGCACATCGGCCAGGGCGCAGGACCGGACCACGTCGCCGGTCACGTCGGTCGGCACTTTCGAGGCCTTCTTGGGCCAGGACATCCAGATCTCCCCGTCGGGCAGGATCCGGTCGCGCAGCGCCGGGAGCGCGGCGCGCACCGTGTCGGCCCTGTCGGTGAACAGGTGGATGTAGTCCAGCTTGTCGCCGCGGATCGCCGGCCAGTCAGCCACGGTTTCGACCGAGGCGAACCGGCGCGCCGCCGGCAAGTCGCGCAAACTGTCCGGCAGGCCGGCAAAGGCCACCGCCTGCCCGTCCTTCAGCCCCAGCTTTTTCGGCAGGAGCGTGCCGGAATATCCCGCCGTCGCCATTGTCAGTAGACCCGCTTCTTGGGCGCGAATTTCTTCATGTCGACGCCGCCCTCTTCGGGGGTGGTCAGCGGTTGTTCGTGCACCGGGCGGTAGGTCATTTTCGTCTTGCCGCCCATCTCGACCCAGGCCAGCGAATGCTTGCGCCATTTCTTGTCGTCGCGGTCGGGGAAGTCTTCGCGCGCATGCGCGCCGCGGCTTTCCTTGCGCGCGTTGGCGCCTTCGATGATCGCGGTGGCGTTGATCATCAGGTTTTCCAGTTCGAGCGTTTCCATCAGGTCGCTGTTCCAGACCAGAGACCGGTCGGTGACCTTCAGATCGCCCATCTCGCCCCAGATCGACTTGATCGCCGCGACGCCGTCCGACAGCGATTCGGCGGTGCGGAACACTGCCGCGTCCTTCTGCATGGCGCGCTGCATTTCAAGGCGCACCTCGGCGGTCGGATGGGCGCCGCTTGCGTGGCGCACCTTGTCGAAACGGTCAAGGATCGCATCGGCCTTTTGCGGGCCCGCGTCGGGCACCGCCGCCTTGCGGTCGACCACCTCGGCGGCGCGGATCGAGGTTGCGCGCCCCAGCACCACGATATCCAGCAGCGAATTGGTGCCCAGCCGGTTGGCGCCGTGCAGCGATGCGCTGGCGCATTCGCCCGCCGCCATCAGCCCCGGCACGATCTCATCGGGGTCGTCCTTGGTGGGGCGCAGAACCTCGCCCCAGTGGTTGGTCGGGATGCCGCCCATGTTGTAATGCGCGGTCGGCAGAACCGGGATCGGTTCCTTGGTCACATCGACGCCGGCGAAGATGCGCGCGCTTTCGGCAATGCCCGGCAGACGTTCATAGATCACCTCGGCCGGCAGGTGGGAAAGGTTCAGGTTGATGTGGTCCTTGAGCGGGCCGACGCCGCGGCCTTCGCGGATTTCCAGCGTCATGCAGCGCGAAACCACGTCGCGGCTGGCCAGATCCTTGAAGGTGGGGGCGTAGCGCTCCATGAAGCGTTCGCCTTCCGAGTTGGTCAGATAGCCGCCCTCGCCGCGCACCCCTTCGGTGATCAGCGGGCCGACGCCGTAGATGCCGGTGGGGTGGAACTGCACGAATTCCATGTCCTGCAGGGGCAGCCCCGCGCGCGCCACCAGACCGCCGCCGTCGCCGGTGCAGGTATGCGCCGAGGTGCAGCTGAAATAGGTGCGCCCGGCGCCGCCGGTGGCCAGCACCACCAGTTTCGCGTTGAAACGGTGCAGCGTGCCGTCGTCCAGCTTCCAGGCCATGAGCCCGGTGCAGGCGCCGTCGTCATCCATGATCAGGTCAAGCGCGAAAAACTCGATATAGAATTCGGCATTCTGCTTGAGCGACTGGCCATAAAGCGTGTGCAGCATGGCGTGGCCGGTGCGGTCGGCGGCGGCGCAGGCGCGCGATACCGGCACCCCTTCGCCGTATTCGGTGGTGTGGCCGCCGAACGGGCGCTGGTAGATCTTGCCCTCTTCGGTGCGCGAAAACGGCACCCCGTAGTGTTCAAGCTCGTAAACCGCGCGCGGCGCTTCGCGGGCGACATATTCTATGGTGTCGTTGTCGCCCAGCCAGTCCGACCCCTTGACGGTGTCGTACATGTGCCACTGCCAGTGGTCTTCGCCCATGTTGCCAAGGCTTGCGGCGACGCCGCCCTGGGCGGCGACCGTGTGGCTGCGGGTGGGGAAAACCTTGGTCACGCAGGCGGTGCGCAACCCCTGTTCGGCCATGCCCAGCGTGGCGCGCAGACCGGCGCCGCCCGCCCCCACGACGACAACGTCATAGTGGTGTGTTTCGTATTCGTATGCTGCCATTTTTCCGATGTCCTCAAAGCGCCAGTTTGACCAGCGCAAAAAGCGCGGTCGCGGCCGCGCCGTAGCTGACGCAAATCATCACGACGATGGCGATCTCGCGCGCCAGCCCGTGCACATAATCTTCGATCAGCACCTGCACGCCGTTCTTGAAGTGCATGAAGCCGACCACGATCGTCAGTCCCGCCACGATCGCCGGGAACGGCCGCGCGAAATAGGCCGCCACCTCGGCGTGCGGGCGGCCCAGCATCGGGCCGAAGGTAAAGACGAACAGCGGCACCAGGACCAGCAGGCCGACGGCGCTGACCGTCTGGCTCCACATCCGTTCGGTGCCCCGGCGTGCGGCCCCCAGCCCGGTTGCGCGTTTTCTTGCAGTCAGGAAAGTCATCGCCCGCCTCCTTTGTCAGATGATCGC
>JAJRUE010000258.1 GCA_024277955.1 Alphaproteobacteria bacterium
CGGCATGTTCCAGGAAACCTACGAACGCCAGGGCCCGATGGGTGGTTTCCCGCGCTGCCAGAACCGCCCGGCGGGGCCGGGGGATGTCTGTCTCAAGGAAAAGTTCATCGAAACCCTGCCGGGCGGGGTGCGCCATTCGATCCTGAATATCGGCCAGGGGCGGCTGGACAACACCAAGGTCTTTACCGTCCCCGAGGGGCACTATTTCTTCATGGGCGACAACCGCGACAATTCCACCGACAGCCGGGTGCCGCAAACCGCGCAGGGCGTCGGCTTCGTGCCGTTCGAAAACCTGATCGGCCGGGTGGACCGGATCATGTTTTCTTCCGCCGGGCGGTCAATGTTCTATTTCTGGACCTGGCGGGCGGACCGGTTCTTCAAGGCGGTGGAATGAAGCTTGGGTCCGATCTGAACGCGTTCCAGGACCGGATCGGATACCGGTTTTCCGACCCCCGCCTGCTGATCCGCGCGCTGACGCATCCGTCGTTTTCGTCCGCCACGCGCCCCGACAACCAGCGGCTTGAATTCCTCGGCGACCGGGTGCTGGGCCTGGCCATGTCCGAAGCCCTGTTCAAGGCCGACGATACCGCCACCGAAGGCCAGCTCGCGCCGCGCTTCAACGCGCTCGTGCGCAAGGAAACCTGCGGCGATGTCGCGCGCGAAATTGACCTGGGCGCGGTCCTGAAACTGGGGCGTTCGGAAATGATGTCAGGCGGGCGGCGCAAGCTGGCGCTGCTGGCCGACGCGCTGGAAGCGGTGATTGCGGCGGTCTATCTTGACGGCGGCTACGCTGCTGCGCGCGACATGGTGCTGCGCCTGTGGGGCGCGCGGATCGACCGGGTGGAAGACGATGCGCGCGACGCCAAGACGGCGTTGCAGGAATGGGCCCAGGCCCGGCGTCAGCCGCCGCCGGCCTACCGCGAAGTGTCGCGCAGCGGCCCCGACCACGCGCCGGTCTTCACCATCGAGGCGCAGCTGGACAGCGGTGAAAGCGAAACCGCCAGCGCGCCCACCAAGCGACAGGCGGAACAGGCGGCGGCAAAGGCCCTGCTGACAAGATTGGACAAACGGACATGACCAGGAAACGCGCCGGCTTTGTTGCCCTGATAGGCGAACCGAACGCCGGGAAATCGACGCTGCTCAACCGGATGGTGGGGGCCAAGATCTCGATCGTCACCCACAAGGTGCAGACCACGCGCGCGCGCATCCGCGGGGTTGCCATCGAGGGCGACAGCCAGATCGTTTTCGTGGATACGCCGGGGCTGTTCCGGCCCCGCCGGCGGCTGGACCGCGCCATGGTGGCCGCCGCCTGGACCGGGGCGGCGGACGCCGACGTGGTGGTGCTGATGGTCGAAGCGCATCGCGGCATCACCAAGGGCGTCAAGGCGATCCTGGACGGGCTGCGCGAGCGCGCCCAGGGCCGCACCGTGGCGCTGGCGATCAACAAGATCGACCGGGTCGAGGCGCCGGCGCTGCTGTTGCTGACCAAAGAGCTGAACGACCTGTATCCCTTCGTGGAAACCTTTTTGATTTCGGCCGAAAAGGGCCACGGCGTCGAAGACCTGCGCCGCTGGCTGGCCGAGGTGATGCCCGAGGGCGAATGGCTTTATCCCGAAGACCAGATCGCCGATCTGCCGCTGCGGATGATCGCCGCCGAACTGACCCGCGAAAAGCTGACGCTGCGGCTGCACCAGGAACTGCCCTACCAGCTGACGGTGGAAACCGAAGGCTGGGAAGACCGCAAGGACGGTTCGGTGCGCATCGACCAGGTGATCTATGTGGCGCGCGACGGGCACAAGGGGATCATCCTAGGCAAGAAGGGCGAAACCATCAAGGCGGTCAGCCAGTCGGCGCGTGCCGAGATCGGGGAATTCCTGGACCGCACGGTGCATCTGTTCCTGCAGGTCAAGGTGCGGCCCAACTGGCTCAACGAAAGCGAACGCTACACGGAAATGGGGCTGGATTTCTCCGACGGGAACGCATGAGCCGCCTGACCGCGGACATCTGGGTTTCGGCCTATCTGCGCCGCCTTCAACTGGTGGGTATCCCGGCCTTTGTCACCGCCAGGGGCGATGCGACCGCGGGGGCGGTTCTGGTCAAGCTGAACACGCTGGACGGGCAGGCCCGCGCCTTTCAGCGATCCTTCGATTTGATAAGCGGCGAACGCGCCTGGGTGGTTCTGGCCGAGGGCGACGAAGCCGAGGTGGATGCGGCGCTGGAGCGCCAGAAGGGCTTTGACCCCGACCTGTGGGTGATCGAAGTGGAGGACCGCGACGGGCGGCATCTTCTCGACGAAGAGGGGCTGTCGGGGTAGCGTCGGGGTGATTTTCGCCTCCGGCGGGGATATTTTCAAAAAGAAGAAGTTGGCAGGTGGGTCGTGGTGGACTGGCGGGATCAGGGGGCTTTGCTGAGCGTGCGGCGGCACGGTGAAAACGCCGCGATCATCGAGGTCTTTACGGCGGGGCACGGGCGTCATGCCGGGGTTGTGCGCGGCGGCACCAGCCGCAAGATCGCCCCCATCCTGCAGCCCGGCGCGCAGCTGGACGTGGTCTGGCGGGCGCGGTTGGATGAACATCTCGGGACGTTTTCGGTCGAGCCGATCAAGAGCCGCGCCGCCGCGGTCCTGGGGGACCGGATGGCGCTGGCCGGGCTGAACGCGGTGACGGGTTTGCTGAGCTACTGCCTGCCCGAACGCGAGGCGCACCCGTCGCTATACAGCCGCACGATCACCTTGCTGGACCTGTTGGGGACAACTTCGGCATGGCCGCTGGCCTATCTGCGCTGGGAATTGGCGCTGCTGGATGAAATGGGCTTTGGCCTGGATCTGTCGCGCTGCGCCGTGACCGGGGCGGTGGACGATCTGGCCTATGTGTCGCCGCGCACCGGGCGGGCGGTTTCGGCCGAGGCGGCGGGCGAATGGTCGGACCGGCTGTTGCCGCTGCCCCCGGCGTTGCTGGGCCATGGCGAGGGCGGTCTGGCCGGGATCGGCGAAGGGCTGGTGACCACCGGGCATTTCCTGAAGCACCGGCTGGCGATGCAGTTTTCCGACCGCCCGCTGCCGGCGGCGCGTCAGCGGCTGGTCGATATCATTGCCCGTTCGCGGGCGCGGCGGTAAAGACCATTTCGCGCGCCTCGTCATTGCGCAGGATCAGCAGATCGCCACTGGCTTCGGCCTGGGTCATCGCGGCGAGCGCCTTGAAGAACTGCGTTTCCGCCGAGGATTGGGCGCAGGTGCTGCGGCTGGCCCGGATCGACCCCAGTTCGAACCAGGGGTAGGGGGCCTTTTGTTGGGCCGAATAGCTGTTGCAGGGGCCGGTGCCGCGCACGACGCCCGCTTCGGGAAAGGAAATCGTCGCGGTTGCACCAAAGGCCACCCCGTCCAGTTCAATCAGCCGATAGGTGGCATTCGCATCGATCTGGCCGGAATTCGTCTGGTCGGCGGCGCAGGCGGTCAATATCAACGGGATCAAAAGCAGGAATTTGAACATGCCTTCATAGTGCGGCGGGCTTGGGCGCCGGGCAAGTGATATATTCTGTTACTGGTCCGTTCGTCACTCAACCCCGTTCGCCAGCAGGAATTCCGCGGTTTCGACCAGGCTTTGTTCCACCGGGATGAACTCTACCCCCAGGACCTGTTTCGCGCGGTCGTTGGATACCACGGTGATCCGGCCAAGGTTCGGCACGATCTGGCGCACCGCCCCGTCGAACAGCCCCACCAGGCGGATGACGAAGTTCGGCGCGACCCTTGTGACGATTTTCCGGTCCGGGAAATGCGCCTTGAGGATCTGCCCAACATCCGCGAACCACAGCGCCCGGTCCGACGCCAGAAAGCGCTTTCCCCGGGCGTCGTCGCAGGTGAGCGCGCGCAGGTGCATTTCGGCGACATCGCGCACATCGACAAAGGGAAAGCCGGTTCGCGGCAACATCGGATCCTTGGCCCGAAGGAAGCGTTCCACCAGGGCGACCGAGGTGCCGAAGTGCCTGTCCAGCGGCGGGCCGACCACCAGCACCGGGTTGATCGTGGTCAGCGCCATGTCCGGGGCCCGGTCGCGCTGGAAATCCCAGGCGGCGCGTTCGGCCAGCGTCTTGGACTTGCCATAGGCGTTGAGCGTCGGGCTGTCGAGATCGGACCAGTCGTCTTCGTCATAGGCGGTCTTGCCCGGCGGCAAGGTGCCTTCCATGATCGCTACTGCCGACGAGGTCATGACCACCCGCCCGATCCCGGCGTCGTGCGCCGCCCTGAGCGCGCGCAGGGCGCCATCGACGGCGGGGCGCACCAGGTCGTCTTCGTTCCTTGGCTGGGTCATCGGGAAGGGCGACGCGGTGTGCATCAGGATATCCACGCCGGCCATCGCGTCGGCCCAGCCATCATCGCGGCCCAGGTCGAGCACGACGAAGCGCAGCCGTTCGTCCAGCCCGCTGGTGTCATCAAGGTGCGGCGTCACCGCGGCGCGCACCTCGTCGGCGCGGTTGAGCGAACGCAGCGAGCCGACGACATGGTAGCCGGCATTCAACAGTTTCAGGACGATATGCTTGGCGATATAGCCGCTGGCGCCGGTGACAAGGATCGTCTGCGGTGCCGTTTTCGGTTCGGTGGCCATGATGCGTTCCCTGTCGTTCGAGGATCAGGGCAGGGTAAGGGCGACCCGCCGCATTGCAATGGTTTTGTTGCGGCGGACCTGTTGCGGCGTCTTTCAGTCCAGCAGGCGGCGGGCGATCACCTGGGCCTGGATTTCGGCGGCGCCTTCAAAGATGTTCAGGATGCGGGCGTCGCACAGGATGCGGCTGATCTGGTATTCCAGCGCAAAGCCGTTGCCGCCGTGGATCTGCAGCGCATTGTCCGCCGCCGCCCAGGCCACCCGCGCGCCCAAGAGCTTGGCCATGCCCGCTTCAAGGTCGCAGCGCTTGTCGTGGTCCTTTTGCCAGGCCGAAAAATAGGTCAGCTGGCGGGCGATCATGATTTCCACCGCCATCATAGCCAGTTTTCCCGAAACGCGCGGGAAGTTGACCAGCGCCTTGCCGAACTGCTTGCGCTCCAGCGCGTATTGCAGCCCGACCTCGAGCGCCGATTGCGCCACTCCGATGGCGCGCGCAGCGGTCTGGATGCGGGCGCTTTCAAAGGTCTTCATCAACTGCTTGAAGCCATGGCCTTCGGCCCCGCCCAGCAGGTTTTCGCCCTTCACCCTGAAGCCGTCAAAGCTGAGTTCGTATTCCTTCATGCCGCGATAGCCGAGCACCTCGATTTCGGTGCCGCTCATGCCGGGGGTGGGGAAGGGGGCATCATCGGTGCCCGGGGTCTTTTCGGCCAGGAACATCGACAGGCCGCGCCAGTCGGTGCTGTCCGGGTCGGTGCGCGCCAGAAGCGTCATCACATGGGTGCGCGCGGCGTGGGTGATCCAGGTCTTGTTGCCGGTCACCAGATAGTCGTCGCCATCCTTCACCGCGCGGGTGCGCAGGCTGCCAAGGTCGGACCCGGTGTTGGGTTCGGTGAAAACCGCCGTGGGCAGGATTTCGGCGCTGGCGATCCGGGGCAGCCAGTGGGCTTTCTGGTCCCCGGTGCCGCCGGTCAGGATCAGCTCGGCCGCGATTTCCGAGCGCGTCGTCAGGCTGCCGACGCCGATATAGCCGCGCGAAAGCTCTTCGCTCACCACCACCATCGAGGCCTTGGACAGCCCGAAACCGCCGAACTCTTCGGGGATGGTCAGGCCGAAAACCCCCATCTCGGCAAGTTCCTCGATGATCTCCATCGGGATCAGTTCGTCTTTCAGGTGCCAGCCGTGGGCGTTGGGCACCACGCGGTCGTCGGTGTAGCGGCGGAACTGGTCGCGGATCATTTCCAGTTCGTCGTCCAGCCCGGTGGCGCCAAAGGTGGCGTGGCCGGTGTCGTGCTGCATCAGCTCGACCAGCCGGCTGCGCGCGGCCTGGGTGTTGCCTTGGGCGATCAGGGTCTGGATCTCGGGGGTGGCCAGCGGGTCTGCCGTCAGGCCGAGATCGCCAAGGCGCGCGATCTCGCCCTGGCTCATGGGGATGCCGCCGGCGATCTGGGCCAGATATTCGCCAAAGGCGATCTGCAGGATCAGCTGTTCGGTTTCGCCGAACCTGCCGGCGTCCTCCAGCCGGGCGGCCCAGGCGCGCATCTGGCGCAGGGCTTCGCGACAGGTCGCCAGCCAGGACAGCGCATGGGCGGCGTGCTGGTTTTCTTCGATCAGCCCGCCCGACACCCGGCCCTGCGCGCTGAGCAGGTCGCGCATCTGCGCAATCGCCTGGTCGGTAAGATCGTCGATCGGGTCAAGCGCCGCGGCGCTCAGGGCCAGGGTGTTCGCAAGGGTGGCGGATGTCATCGTCATGTCCTGTCGGCGGTTGCGGCGCGGGGCCAGAATCGAGGTCCAGAATGGGGTAGTCGTTTTGCAGTTGCAGCGCAATAAAAATGCGCATGGTGGCGGTGAATTGAATGAAAATGTCTGTGCAAGTTTTCCCTGTAGGGGGCGCGGCGACCTGATATGGTTGCGAAAACTGCCCGAGGATCGCCGGATTGACCAGTGTTTTCGACATGATTGGCCCCATCCTGTTAGGGCTGAGCGTCGCGATCGCGCTGTTTGCCGGTTTCGTCAAGGGCGCGGTGGGCTTTGGCATGCCGATGATCATGATCTCGGCGACCGGGTCTTTCCTGTCGCCGGAACTCGCACTCGCAGCATTGATCCTGCCGACCGTCGTCAGCAACCTGTGGCAGGCGTTCCGCGGCGGCTGGCTGGCGGCCTGGCGGTCGGTGATGGAGTTCCGGCTGATGATCGTCACCCTGCTGGTGGTGATCGCGGCCAGCGCGCAGTTGGTCGGGCGGATCCCGTCTTCCTGGTTTTTCCTGGCTCTCGGGGGGCCGATCGTGCTGTTTGCGCTGCTGCAACTGACCGGCTTGCGGTTCCGGGTGCGCCCCGAACATCGCAGGCGGGCCGAGGTGATCGTGGGTCTGATCGGCGGCACGACCGGCGGGATTTCCGGGGTCTGGGGGCCGCCGGTGGTCGCTTTTCTGAGCGCAACCGAGACCGCCAAGGCCGAACAGGTCCGGGTTCAGGGCGTGATCTATGGGGCCGGGTCGATCGTGCTGCTGCTGTCGCATGTGAAATCGGGCGTGCTGAACGCGCAGACGGTCTGGTTTTCGCTGGCGATGGTTCTGCCCGCGGCGCTGGGCATGGCGCTGGGCTTTGCCCTGCATGACCGGCTGGATCAGGAAAAATTCCGCCGCGCGACGCTGGTGGTGCTGGTTCTGGCCGGGCTGAACCTGATCAGGCGGGGCCTGCTGGGCTGAGCGCCGGCGCGGACTGGCTGACGACCACATCGCCATCGCACAGATGCGCCTGCAGGGGCGCGGCTTCGGGGGGCACCACCTGGAAGGTCACGCGATAGACGAGGGCGCCATCGGGGGTGCGGGATTCGAAAGTCCAGGCGCCAGTCACCAGTTCATGGGGGAAATCGAAGCTGTAGACATTTCCGGTGGCCTCGCCGGGCAGGATTTCCATCGCCCAGGCCTGCCGGCTGGTGCCGGTGCCGGCAAAGGGCGGGTGCTGGATGGTCAGGCGCAGGTCGTCCAGCGGTTCGGGGCCGGTGGCCTGGGCGACAACGCCAAAGGCCAGGCCCATCACCGCCGGGACAAGGGTGCCTTGCCAGACGATGTCCGGGGGCTGGTCGATCACGGTGATGCTGCCCAGTTCGGTATCCGGCGCGGCCTGCGAGCCGCCCGAACGCAGCGAACAGATCAGCCCGGCCTTCAGGCTGGCGATCCGCGCTTCGTCGAACCAGATGTCCGACGCGGCCCCGGCGCGGGCCGGCAGATGCGCCAAGGCCAGAAAAACGAACAGCGCGCCAAGGGGATAGCGCGCTGTCCTTTTCCGGTTTCGAATCATCAGGCGATGCGCGCCGCGCGCACGTCGTCGTCAACGAAGGGTTCGTATTGTGCGAAGTTTTCCGAAAACATCCCGACCAGCTTTTTCGCCTGGGCGTCATAGGCTTTGGGGTCGGCCCAGGTGCTGCGCGGGTCCAGCAGGCTGGCATCGACACCGGGCACGGTGACCGGCACGTCAAAGCCAAAGTTCGGGTCCTTGCGGAAGGTGGCTTCGGCCAGCGACCCGTCGAGCGCGGCGCGCAGCAGCGCCCGCGTCGCCTTGATCGGCATGCGGTTGCCGGTGCCATAGGCGCCGCCGGTCCAGCCGGTGTTCACCAGCCAGCAGGTGGCGCCGTGACGCGCGATCTTGTCGCGCAGCAGGTTGCCGTAGACTTCGGGCCGGCGCGGCATGAAGGGGGCGCCGAAACAGGTGGAAAAGGTCGGCTCGGGTTCGGTCACGCCGCGTTCGGTGCCCGCGACCTTGGAGGTGAAACCCGACAGAAAGTGATACATCGCCTGCGCCGGCGTCAGCCGCGCGATCGGCGGCAGCACGCCAAAGGCGTCGCAGGTCAGCATGATGATGTTCTTGGGATGCCCGCCCATCGCGGTGTCGGAAGCGTTCGAGATATATTCCAGCGGGTAGGCGCAGCGCATGTTCGCCGTCAGGCTGTCGTCCTCGAAGTCCAGTTCGCGGGTTTCTTCGTCGTAGACCATGTTTTCGATGATGGTCGCGAACTTGGTGGTGGTGGCGTAGATCTCGGGCTCGGCCTCGGGCGAAAGATTGATGGTCTTGGCGTAGCAGCCGCCTTCAAAGTTGAAGGTGCCCCGATCCGACCAGCCGTGTTCGTCGTCGCCGATCAGGGTGCGCGACGGGTCCGCCGAAAGCGTCGTCTTGCCGGTGCCCGACAGGCCGAAGAACACCGCCGTGTCCACCGGGTTGTCCGGCGCGTGGTTGGCCGAGCAGTGCATCGCCATGATCCCCTTGCCGGGCAGGATGTAGTTCAGCAGGGTAAAGACCGATTTCTTGATCTCGCCGGCGTATTCGGTGTTGCCGATCAGGATCAGCTTGCGATCGAAGTTCAGCGCCACCACTGTGTCGGAGCGGCAGCCGTGGCGTTCGGGATCGGCCTTGAAGCTGGGGCAGTTGATGATGGTGAACTCGGCGGTGAAATCGTCGAGCTCGGCGCGTTCCGGGCGGCGCAGCATGGTGCGGCTGAACAGCGAATGCCAGGCCAGTTCGGTGATCACCCGCACGTCCAGCCGGTTTTCCGGATCGGCCCCGCCAAACAGATCCTGCACGAAATAGTCGCGCCCCTTCATGTGTTCCAGCATGTCGGCATGCAGCCGGTCGAACGCATCCGCGTCCATCGGCTGGTTGTTTTCCCACCAGATGTCGCCCTCGACCGACGGGGTGCGCACCACGAACTTGTCCTTCGGAGAGCGGCCCGTGAACTTGCCGGTGCTGACCAGCACCGTGCCGCCGATGCCCATGTGGGCCTCGCCGCGCTTCAGGGATTCCTCGATCAGGGCCGGTTCGAGCAGGTTGTAGGAAACTTTCCCAAGCCCGGCGATCCCTTGTTCAGAAAGCCTGAAAGCCGGGTTTACCCGTCCGATTGTCATGTCAAATGCTCCTGCGCCCAAGGGGCGTCTCTTGTGGTTTTGGCAAGGGCAAAACGCTGGTTTTGCTAAAACGGGGCGGTGAGCGACCCGTCTTGTTTCGCCTATAACATGCAGAGTTTCGCGAAAAACAGGACGCATTTGCACAGTTAGCGCAATCAAGCGGCCGTTAGCGCAACCAATATCCGGGGTTCCAGCGTCAATGCCGCCGAAATGGCGGAATTAGCCGAAAATTACCGAAATTGTCGGTGAAATGAGGCGCCGGCCGCAGGTGATTCGCACTTAGTAGTTGATTCCCGGACCGGGAAACGGGATTATGCAACAAAATAAAGATATTCAGAGCAGAACAAGGGAACCTTTCATGTCTAGGATAGCATTAGTGGACGACGACAGGAACATCCTGACGTCCGTCTCGATGACGCTGGAGGCCGAGGGATTTGAGGTCGAAACCTACAATGACGGCCAGGCGGCGTTGGACGCGTTCAACAAGCGCCTGCCCGATATGGCGGTGCTCGACATCAAGATGCCTCGCATGGACGGGATGGACCTGTTGCAGCGCCTGCGCCAGAAAAGCGCGATGCCGGTGATCTTTCTGACCTCGAAAGACGACGAAATCGACGAAGTTCTGGGCCTGCGCATGGGTGCTGACGACTACGTCAAGAAACCGTTTTCGCAGCGTCTGCTGGTCGAACGCATCCGTGCGCTGCTGCGCCGGCAGGAAGCGATCGAAAGCGGCGAAACCCCCGATGGCGAAGAAAACAAGGTCATGGTGCGCGGCGACCTGACCATGGACCCGCTGCGCCACGCGGTGACCTGGAAAGGCAAGAGCGTGTCGCTGACGGTCACCGAATTCTTGCTGCTGCAGGCGCTGGCGCAACGGCCCGGCTTCGTGAAGAGCCGCGACCAGCTGATGGACGTGGCCTATGACGACCAGGTCTACGTGGACGATCGCACCATCGACAGCCACATCAAGCGGCTGCGCAAGAAGATGCGCACCGCGGATGACAACTTCAGCGCAATCGAAACGCTCTACGGCATCGGCTACAGGTACAACGAAGAATAATGACGGTCGCGTCGAGGATAGACGTGCGGGATTCGAAGGCAACCAAGGGCGCGGATGTCGTTCTGGGCGACGACTGGATCGCCCCCAACACCGCGGCCGATTCCGAGGTGCGCGCCAAGCGTGCGCGCCGCGGCCTGATTTCGATCAACCGTTCGCCTTTGGCGCGAAAGATCGTCACCTTCAACCTGCTGGCGCTGATCATCCTGGTGGCCGGTGTTCTCTATCTCAACCCGTTTCGCGACAGCCTGGTGTTTCAGCGCGAACGCGGGCTGGTGGTGGAAGCGGAACTGGTCGCCGATGTGCTGGAAGCGCAGCTTGCGGCGGGGGGCGATGCGTCTCAAACGGCCTTTGACCCGGCGACGACGCTTGCCGGTCTCAGCCTGCGCGCCGGGGTCGAAATCTTCGTTTTCGACAAGGACGGCAATCTGCTGTCGCGCGGCAAGGGCAATGCCAGCCCGGTGCTGACCCAGGTGGTCGGCCTGCCTGATGACGGGCGCTCGACCTTTATCACCAGTTTCCTGAACGCGGTCTGGGAAGGGATTTCGTCGATCCTGTCGCCCAACGATCCGCAGGTCAGCGACTATGACCCGCTGAAGGAAGCCGTCAGCATCGTGCCCGCGGCCCTGACCGGGGTAACACGGGTCAAATCCGGGCTGGACCAGACCGGGGGCACGGTGTTTTCGGTGGCGACGCCGGTTCTGCGCGACGGCAAGCCGGTGGGCGCCGTCGCCTTGATGAGCGCGGCTGGCGAGATCGACGAACTGGTGCGCTACGAACGTGAACAGGTCTTGCAGATGTTCGTGATCGCGATCCTGGTGTCGATCGGGCTCAGCCTGGTGCTGGCCTCGACGGTTGCGAACCCGCTGTCCGACCTGGCCGCCGCGGCCGAAGTGGGCCGCGACAAGAATTCCCGCCGGGTCAGCCCGGGCCGGGTGCGCATCCCCGACCTGTCGGGCCGCCCGGACGAGATCGGGCGATTGTCCAGCGCGCTGCGCGGCATGGTTTCGGCGCTTTATGAACGGATCGACGCCAACGAACAGTTCGCCGCCGACGTGGCGCATGAAATCAAGAACCCGCTGGCGTCGCTGCGCTCGGCGGTGGGCACCTTGCGGGTGGCCAAGCGTGATGATCAGCGCGAAAAGCTGCTGGACGTGATCGAACATGACGTGCGCCGGCTGGACCGGCTGGTCAGCGACATCTCCAACGCGTCGCGGCTGGACAGCGAACTGGTCAAGGAAGAAGAAGAAACCTTTGACCTGGTCAAGATGATGACCAACATCACCGATTACCTTGGCGACGAGGCGCAGCAAAAAGGGGTCGAATTCATCACCGACCTGCCGTCCCGACCGATTGAGATCCAGGGGCTCGAAGCGCGGCTTGCGCAGGTGTTCGTGAACCTGATCACCAACGCGATTTCCTTTTGCGAGGCCGGCGATGCGATCCGGGTCTGGGCGCGCAAGCGCGACAACCGGGTTCTGGTCGTCGTCGAAGACACCGGCCCCGGCATCCCCGAACAGGCGCTCAGCAAGATCTTCAACCGGTTCTACACCTCGCGCCCGGTGTCGCAGTTCGGCAATAACTCGGGCCTTGGGCTGGCGATTTCCAAGCAGATCGTCGAGGCGCATGGCGGCGTGATCTGGGCGGAAAACATCCGCCCGACCGATGCCGATGTGACCTCTGACCCGCTTGGCGCGCGTTTCGTGGTCGGCCTGCCGGTGTGACGCGCCCGCGCGCATGTCCCGATGCCAGCAGCCGCACGGGCCGGACACGCAGGGCGCATTGATGACGGAAACCCCGCAAACCAACGTTCATGCCAGTTGCGTGGCTTTTGACCGGCGCGCGGTCTTGCTGCGCGGGGCGTCGGGCAGCGGAAAATCGGCGCTGGCGCTGCAGCTGATGGCGCTGGGCGCGGTGCTGATCACTGACGACCGGGTGATCCTCGGGCTGCGCGATGGCGCGGTTTTCGCCAGATGCCCGGCCTCGATCCGTGGCCGGATCGAAGCGCGCGGCGTCGGCATTCTTGCCGCCGAGACCGCCGAAACCGCGATCGTGCAGCTGGTGGTCGACCTGGACCGGCAAGAGACGGAGCGCCTGCCGCCGCGGCGCGAAACCACCCTGCTGGGGCAAAGAATCCCCTTGCTTCACGCGGTGCGATCGGCCCATTTTCCTGCAGCGATCCTGCAATATCTCAAGGGCGGAAGGAGCGACTGATGACCGCTGGCAAATCCAACCGGCCGGTTGGCGCCGAACGGGCGGCCAAACCGCGGGTAGTGTTTGTCACCGGGCCGTCGGGCGCGGGCCGGTCCACGGCGGTCAAGGCGCTCGAAGACATGGGGTTCGAGGCGATCGACAACCTGCCGCTGTCGCTGGTGCAGCGCCTGTTCGAAGGCCCCCCGATCGGCCGCCCGATGGCGCTGGGTGTGGATGTGCGCAACCGCGAGTTTTCGGCTTCTGGCCTGATCGACCTGCTGGACGAGCTGAACGCGAAACCGGATCTCGAGGCAGAGCTTCTGTATCTCGACAGCACGGCCGATGTGCTGATCCGCCGGTTTTCCGAAACCCGCCGCCGTCACCCGATGGCCCCGGCGGAATCGCCCGCCCAGGGGATCGAACGCGAATTCGACCTGCTGGTGCCGATCCGGGCGCATGCAAACATTCTGATCGATACCTCCGAGTTGACCCCGCACGAGTTGCGCGCCGAGCTGGAACACTGGTTCGACGTTTCCGCCGATGGCCGGCTTGCGGTTTCGGTTCAGTCGTTTTCCTACAAGCGTGGCATCCCGCGCGGCGTCGACATGGTTTTCGACTGCCGTTTTCTGCGCAACCCGTATTGGGAACCCGCCCTGCGCCGGCTCGATGGGCGCGACCCGGCGGTCGCCGCCCACATTGCCGAAGATCCGCGCTTTGACGAATTTTTCGCGCGGGTCCGCGACCTGGTCTTGATGCTGCTGCCGGCCTTTGCCGGCGAAGGCAAATCCCACATCGCCATCGCCTTTGGCTGCACCGGCGGCCAGCATCGGTCGGTTGCCGTTGCGGAAAAGCTGGCAAATGCCCTTGCGGGTTGCGAATGGCAGGTGTCTAAAAGACACCGGGAGCTGGAGCGTCGCGCCGATAGCGCAGCCGCCCCGCGCGTGGAAACCGAGGACAGGACGTGATCGGAATCGTGATCGTCGCACATGGTGGGTTGGCCAGGGAATACCTGGCCGCTGTCGAACACGTTGTCGGCAAACAATCGGGGATTCATGCGATTTCGATCGAACCCGACCACGACCGCATCCGCAAGCAATCCGAAATATGCGCCGCCGCCGACAGCGTCGATGTTGGCGATGGCGTGGTGGTGGTGACCGACATGTTCGGCGGCTCGCCCTCGAACCTGTCGCTGATGGCCTGCGGTCCAAGCGACCGGAAGATCATTTACGGCGCGAACCTGCCGATGCTGATCAAGCTGGCCAAGTCCCGCAACATGAAAGTCGACAAGGCGGTCGAACTGGCCAAGGAAGCCGGCCGAAAATACATCGATAGCTTTGATAACCCTTAGGTTTCAATGGGAAAACACTGACGACATGACAGTTAGAACACTCACCATCATCAACGAAAAGGGCCTGCATGCGCGCGCCTCCGCCAAGCTTGTGGAAGTGGTCGAGGCGCATGACGCAACAGCCGAAGTTTCAAAAGATGGTGTGGATGCGTCAGGAGATAGTATAATGGGGCTGTTGATGCTGGCGGCGGCCAAGGGTTCGGTCATCGAGGTGCGCACCGAAGGCGCCCAGGCGGACAAGCTGGCGGATGCCATCGAAGCGTTGGTGGCCGACCGGTTCGGCGAGGAAATGTAGGTATCCGGGGTATCAGAGCCACGGCAAGGGGCAGGGAATTTGGTGGAACACGCAGGATACACGTCTTTGCCCGGTGAACCCGGCGCACCCAAGAAATACATTCCCTACGACAAGCGGAAACTGTCGTATTCGGGCACGTTCAGCGATCCGAAAAAGGTCTATTCGATCCGGGCGCTCGAATGGATGACCGGCAAGATGAAACTGCTGCGCCTGGTGCGCAAGTTCGAGCGCATGGGCGCCAAGGAAGGGGTCGCGTTCTTTTCCCAGGCGCTCGAGGTCATGGGCATCGACCTGATCACCCCGCAGGAAAACGTCGATCTCATCCCCGAAACCGGGCCCCTGATCGTGGTGGCCAACCATCCGCACGGGATGGTTGACGGGATGGTCATGGCCGAACTGGTGGGCCGCAAGCGCGACGATTTCCTGATCCTTACGCGGTCGCTGCTGACCGGCATCCAGGAAATTCGCCAGTTCATGCTGCCGGTCCCTTTCCCGCATGAGGAAAACGCCCTGACCGAGAGCCTGCAGATGCGCAAAAAGGCGATGGATCATCTGAAAAAGGGCGGGGTGATCATCCTGTTTCCGGCAGGCGCCGTGGCTTCGGCCAAGACGATGTTCGGCCCGGCGATCGAAAAGGAATGGAACCCGTTTACCGCCAAGATGATCGCCCGATCCGGGGCGACGGTTCTGCCGATTTACTTTCCGGGGCAGAATTCGCGCCTGTATCTGATGGCCGATCAGATTTCGGCGACCATGCGCCAGGGGCTGCTGTTGCACGAGGTGGTGCATGCGCTGAACAAGCCGCAACGGCCGGTGGTCGGCACGCCGCTACCGCCCGAAGAACTCAAGCAATGGGCCAGCAATCCGCGCGGCTTCATGTCGTGGCTGCGCGCGCATACGCTTTCGCTAAAGGATCCCCTTGACCGCTAGGTTTCAGCGCGTCGGCACCGGGGTTTCGCCGCGGTAGTCGTAGAACCCGCGCTGGGTCTTGCGGCCCAGCCAGCCGGCTTCGACATATTTCGTAAGCAGCGGGCAGGGGCGATACTTGGTATCGGCCAGGCCATCGTGCAGCACGTTCATGATCGCCAGACAGGTGTCCAGCCCGATGAAATCGGCCAGTTCAAGCGGCCCCATCGGGTGATTGGCCCCCAGGCGCAGCGATTCGTCGATCGATTTGACCGACCCGACGCCTTCGTAAAGCGTATAGACCGCCTCGTTGATCATCGGCATCAGGATGCGGTTGACGATGAAACCGGGAAAATCCTCGGCGCTGGCGGCGGTCTTGCCCAGCCGGTCCACCACCGACAGGCAGGCGTTGTAGGTTGCCTCGTCGGTGGCGATGCCGCGAATCAGTTCGACCAGCTGCATCACCGGCACCGGGTTCATGAAGTGGAAGCCCATGAATTTTTCCGGCCGGTCGGTGCGCGACGCCAGTCGGGTGATCGAGATCGACGAGGTGTTCGATGTCAGGATCGTGTGCGGCAGCAGATGCGGCAACAGATCTTCGAAAATGGCGATCTTGACGGTTTCGCGTTCGGTGGCCGCTTCGATGATCAGATCGCTCGGCCCGAGGTCCGAAAGCGTGGTGGTCGTGCGGATGCGGCCAAAGGCCAAGTCCTTGTCTTTACTGGTAATCTTTTCGCGCGCGACCTGGCGGGTCATGTTCTTGTCGATCAGCGCCATGGCCGCGTCCAGCGCCTGCTGGCTGATGTCGGTCATCACCACATCGTATCCGGCCAGTGCGCAGACATGGGCGATCCCGTTGCCCATCTGCCCGGCGCCCACGATCCCGATTTTCTGGATTTCCATGCCCGTCACCTTTGATTTCGCTGGCCGAACATAGGCCTGCACAGCGGCCATAGGCAAGCCATGCGGCTATATAAAATTGGGTTCAAATGGCAGCTTTAGCTCTTTGGTTACGGCTGTTTGCCATTCTGGTGCCGGGTGAAAAATTTGGTGGGTGGCAGATGGCCTATGAACGTTTGGGGACGGGATCCCTTGAGTATGCGCCGTGCCGGTATGGCACGTCGAAATTGTCGTTTCGCGGACCGCGGCGGGATCTGGATGGCCCCTATGTCGCGGTCCTGGGCGGGACCGAAACCTTTGGCCGCTTCATGGAAGATCCCTATCCCGCGCAGCTGGAAAACCTGGCCGGGATCAAGACCGTGAACTTGGGCTGTCTGAACGCCGGTCCGGTCGCCTTTGCCGGCGATCAGGCGGTTCTCGACATCTGCCGCGGGGCAGTGGCGACGGTGGTGGAAATCACCGGCATCCAGAACATGTCCAACCCGTATTTCAGCGTACATCCGCGCCGCAACGATCGGTTCGTGGATGCGACAGACAAGCTCAAGCACCTGTTTTCCAACGTTGATTTCTGCGAGTTCCATTTTACCGGGCATATGCTGGATCGTCTGGCCAGGTCGGAGCCGGGGCGGTTTGCGGCCTTGGTGGACGATTTGCGCGCCCATTGGATAGCGCAGATGCGCGAATTTCTCGACCG
>JAJRUE010000259.1 GCA_024277955.1 Alphaproteobacteria bacterium
ACCACCGGCGCGCCCGGCGTCCAGTTTTCCCGGGCGGTGGCCAGATCGGCCACGCCGGCGCCGGGCCAGTAGACGCCGGCGCGCAGCAAGGGCGCGGCAGGGGGCGGTTTCTCGGTGCCTTCCAGCATGGCGCGGCTGTAGGCCAGAAAGGCGCGCGCGTTGGCGGCGCCGCCCTCGACCAGATAGGCCCAGAGCGCGTGGTAATCCTCTTCGCTGACGGTGGAAAGGCGCAGCAGTTCCTCGTCGGGCTTGTCGTCGCCCGGCAGCGCGGCAAAGGGCACGCCGGCCTCGTGCAGGTGGGCGGCGTATTGTTCGAAACCGTATTTCCAGTAGCCCGACCCGCCAAGGATGCGGGCGATGACCAGCCGGGACTTTTTCGCGCAGTTCGCGACATGCAGGTCCACCGACATCGGGTGCATCAGGTGAGTCAGGTTGGCCAGCCGCAGCGTCGGCGGGTTGTCCATTTCCGCGCGCGCCTCGGACAGCGCCGCCAGTTCGGTATCGGCGGCCGAGATGAACACCACGTCCGCCGGGGTCTGGCCCAGATCGACCGGCTCGCGCCCGTCGTCGATGGCGCCGGGGGTGGCGGCGAGAAGATGCATCAGGCGTTGCTCCGTTGGCGCGGGCAGGAGCCTCCGGCGGGAGTATTTGGGCAAAGAAGAAACATCAGAGCGCCTTTTCCATGAACAGGCTGGCCGGGTGGGCCGTATAGGGGCCGAAGGGGCCGCGTTCGCTATAGCCCAGCGCGCGGTAGAGCGCCACGGCAGCCGCCAGGCGGGGGCCGGTTTCGAGGCGGATGACGCTGTGGCCGGCGGCGCGCGCGGCGTTTTCCAGATGCGCCATCAGGGCGCGGCCGGCGCCGGTGCCGCGGGCTTGCGGATGTACGAACAGGCGTTTGACCTCGGCGTAATCCCGGCAGTCGCGCAGCGCCACGCAGCCCAGCGCGGTATCGTTCTGGCGGGCGACGAAAAAGGTGATGTCGGGGCGGGCCAGTTCGTCGGCCGCGAAGGTAAAGCATTCATCGGCGGAATAGACCGCGCGCAGCGCCGCTTCGGAGCCCTCCCGCAGCGCCAGGCTGTCGGGCGCAAGCGGGTCTTCGGCGGCGATGGTCAGCGTCATGCCTGCAGATCGGCGGTGATCGCGGCCCGGTCCAGCCCGGCCTGCCCGATCACCACCAGCCGGGTTTCGCGCGGCTCGTCCGCGCCAAACGGGCGGTCGAAGTAGTGGTCGACACGCGGGCCGACCGCCTGGATCGCCAGCCGCATCGGTTTGCCGTCCACCGCGGCAAAGCCCTTGAGCCGCAGGATCGAGTGGGCGCGGATCACCTCGGCCAGCCGGGCGGCAAAGGCGGCGGGGTCGGTGATGGTGGCGCGATCGACGGCGAAGCTTTCGAAATCGTCGTGGTCGTGGTCGTCGCCCTCGTGATGGTGGTGATGGGGGGCGTGGCGCTGGGCCATGTCGGCTTCGGCGCCCGCATCCAGCCCCAGCAGCACATCGACCGGCAGCCGGCCCATCGCGGTTTTCACCACCCGCACGCCCGCGCGCGCGTCGCTGGAGAGACGGGCGGCCAGCGCCTCGGCTTCGGCCTGGGTCAGCAGGTCGGTCTTGTTCACCACGATCATGTCGGCGGCGGCGATCTGGTCTTCGAACAGCTCGGACAGCGGGGTTTCATGGTCCAGCGTGTCATCGGCGGCGCGCTGGGCGTCCACCGCGGCGATGTCATGGGCGAACTGGCCGTCGGCGGCGGCGCGCCCGTCAATCACCGTCACCACCCCGTCAACCGTGACGCGGGTGCTGATCTCGGGCCAGTTGAAGGCGCTGACCAGCGGTTGCGGCAGGGCGAGGCCAGAGGTTTCGATGACGATATGTTCGGGCGGCTCGGGCCGGTCGAGCAGATTTTGCATGGTGGGGATGAAGTCATCGGCCACGGTGCAGCAGATGCAGCCGTTGGACAGTTCCATGATGTCGTCTTCGGCGCAGGCGGCATCAGTGCAGCCCTTGAGGATCTCTCCGTCCACGCCGAGATCGCCAAATTCGTTGATGATCAGCGCGATGCGCTTGCCGCCCGCGTTGGCCAGCAGGTGGCGGATCAGCGTGGTCTTGCCGCTGCCGAGAAAACCGGTGATGACGGTTGCGGGGATTTTTCGGGCCATTTGGTTTCCTGTCGGCATTGGTCGGGGGGGGCGAGGGGCGGGCGCCGGAATGCCCGGCGCCCGCGGTCAGTTGGCGGGCCTGGTCAGGCGGCGCTGGTCTTGCGGTTCCAGAACCACGCGGCGGCGAGGCCGAGCGTCACCCAGGCGGCCATGGTTTCGGCCAGCGAGCGCGACACGAATTCGGCCGAAAGTTCCGGCGGAACGATGCCGGCGAACCCGTCGAGCTTTGGCGCGCCGATCACATGGGGCGCGATCACCAGCACCGCGCCGGCTGCGATCAGCACCGGCGTGCGACCATAGGCGAAAAGCGCCAGCGCGCTGGCCGAAGCAACCACGGTGAACAGCCACCAGAGCTGGCGCGCGCCAAGGTCGGCGGCGGGAATGCCGGGCAGTTCCGGGGGCAGGCCGATGCCGGGCAGCAGGTTCACGCTGGCAAAGCCCGCGACCCCCCAAAGCAGCCCGGTTTGCAGGGTGATGCGATGGCCGGAACGGGCCGCGATGGCCAGCCCCGCGACAAGCAGCAGCGCCCAGCCCACGTAGGAAATGAACACCGCCGAAAACGCCAGGGCGAATCGCGAAAACAGGCCCTGGTCCGGCTCTTCGGCGGGGTGCTCGGCGACACCGGTGAGTGCGGTTTCAGCGTGGGCCACGGGTTCCGGCGCGCCGCCGGCAAAGTGGACCTTGGCGCCGCTTTCATAGTCCTCGGCTTCGAGGATCAACGATTCGACAAAGGTGAATTGCAGCAGGACGGCAATCAGCCCCGCCAGCAAACCAGCGAACAACGCGCTGGTGAACAATCTTGTCGTCATGGGTCAGTGGCAGGGCACGGCCAGCGCGTGACGCGCATCGTGGGCTGCGTCGTGCAGCACGCTTGCGCCGGCGAAATTGGCGAAGAATACCAGCGTGATCCCGGCCAGCGCCGCCAGCATGATCGGTGCAAGACCAGAGGAATGCGCGGCCTGGTCGTGGGTCTGGGTAGCGGTCGTCATATACGTTTCTCCTGTTTCCCGTCACACCCGACGGGGGGTTTTAGGTTTCACGCATGGCTGGTCTCCTGGCTTGCGGGTCGATGCGCGTCGTCGCCTTCCCGGTTTCCCAGTGGCTGGTTGACGAAACGCTCACCGCTTACAGTCGCGGGGGCGGCTGTGGCCTTGGGCCCCGGATTGGGTCGCCCGCACCACATTCCCATATGCTCCCCCATGCTTGGCATGTTGGGTGGGGAACCATGCGAGGTCCATTTCGCGCACAACAGTGTCTGCGGTCAAGGGGGTTTGCGCCGGCCCGGGGGCGGTTTGCGACTTGGGCCGGGCCGCATGGCATGGGGCAATCGGTGGCCGAGGCGGGCCTGGCGGACAGCAAAAAGGGGCGGATGCGCGTGTTGGTGCGCATCCCGCCCCGGGGGAACTCGTCAGGAATTCGGCTGTGTTCCGGTTGTGGGGCGGCCCCGGTGGTCAGCCCTGGGTGCCGTCTTCTTCGCGCCGGCGGGCGGTGCGCGACATCAGCATGCTCATCAGCGCGATGCCGCAAAGAATGGCCGATGTCGCGATCAGCATGTCGCTGTTGGCAACGACCCAATTGGTAAAGGTATCCATGATCTGCTCCTCATGAGAGAGTTTCCAATTCGGCAACAATACCGGCGGATTGTGTCCAGTTTTGGTCAAATTACCGACATTAAGGCGGCGGTCAGGCGCAGCGATGCCGCCGGGGAAAAACGCGGCAATCGGCGCTGCCTTGCCATATCTTGTGGATAAGTTCCCCATTGCGGCCACATGCAGCGGATCGACGTTGACTCGCAGGGCGCGGGGCAAGACAATCGCACAACAACAGGAATCAACCCCACGAGGCCCCAGAGCAGTGCGCCTAACCAAGCTTCGCCTCAATGGCTTCAAAAGCTTTGTCGATCCTACCGACCTGATCATCGCCGATGGTCTGACCGGGGTGGTCGGCCCGAACGGCTGTGGCAAGTCCAACCTGCTGGAAGCGATGCGCTGGGTGATGGGCGAGAACCGCCCCAAGGCGATGCGCGGCGGCGGGATGGAAGACGTGATCTTTGCCGGCGCCGCCACCCGCCCGGCGCGCAACTTTGCCGAAGTGGCGCTGTTCATCGACAATTCCGACCGGCTGGCGCCCGCCGCCTTCAACGACAGCGACTTGCTGGAAATCACCCGCCGGATCACCCGCGACGCCGGGTCGGCCTACAAGGTGAACGCCAAGGACGTGCGGGCGCGCGATGTGCAGATGCTGTTTGCCGATGCCTCGACCGGGGCGCACAGCCCGGCGCTGGTGCGTCAGGGCCAGATCGCCGAGCTGATCAACGCCCGGCCCAAGGCGCGCCGCCGTATTCTGGAAGAAGCCGCCGGGATTTCCGGCCTGTACCAGCGCCGCCACGAAGCGGAACTGAAGCTGAAGGGCGCCGAAAGCAATCTTGAACGGGTCGATGACGTGATCGAACAGCTGGCTAACCAGTTGGCGCAACTGGCGCGCCAGGCCCGGCAGGCGGCCCGCTACCGGGCCATCGGCGAAGACCTGCGCCGCTCGGAAGGGTTGCTGCTGTATCGCCGCTGGAAAGAGGCCGACCAGGCCCGCGCTGAAGCCGAAGACCGGCTGCGCGCGGCGGTGGCGGCGGCGGCGGTGGCCGAACGCGCCGCGCTCGAAGCGGGCAAGCAGCGCGAAGCCTGCGACAGCGCCCTGCCGCCGTTGCGCGAAGAAGAAGCGATCGCCGGCGCGGTGCTGCAGCGGTTGCAGGTGCAGCGCGACACGCTTGCGGATCAGGAAACGCGGGCGCTGGCGGCGATCGAAACCCTGAGCGCGCGCATCGAACAGCTGGCCCGCGACAAGGAGCGCGAACAGGCGCTGAACCAGGACGCGGGCGAAACCATCGAACGCCTCGAATGGGAAGCGCGCGAACTGGCCAAGGCGGCCGAGGGCCACGATGCGCGCCTGGAAGCGGCTGCGGCCGAGGCGCGCGATGCGGCGGCGGTGCTGCAGGAACGCGAAGAACGGCTGAGCGAGCTGACCGAAGACGTGGCCCGCCTGTCGGCGCGGTTCCAGTCGGCGCAGCGGCTGCTGGAAGATTCCCGCAAGACGCTTGCGCGCGCCGAAACCGATGCCGCCCGCGCCCGCGAAGCGGTGGAACAATCCCAGGCGGCGCTGGCCCGCGCGGGCGCCGATTTCGACAGCGCCACCAAGGCCCAGGCCGCGGCGCAGCAAGCATCCGAACAGGCCGAAGCGGCGCTGCTGGCCGCCGATCAGGCGCGTTCGGACGCCCAGGCCCGCGAAGCCGACGCCCGCGCCGCCCGGTCGGAAGCCGAAGGCGAGGTCAGCGCGCTGCAGGCGGAAGTCGCCGCACTCGCCCGGCTGGTGGACCGCGACACCGCCGAAGGGGGCCAGGTGCTGGACACGCTGCGGGTCGAACCGGGCTACGAAAAGGCGCTGGGCGCGGCGCTGGCCGACGATCTGCGCGCACCAGCGGTCGAGGGCGACGCGGCCTCGGGGTGGGTGGCGCTGCCGGGCTACGGCGCGCCGCAGGTGCTGCCCGCCGGGGTGGCGGCGCTGTCCAACCACGTCACCGTGCCAGAGGTTCTGGCCCGGCGCATGGCCCAGGTCGGCCTGGTCGATGCCGCCGACGGCGCGCGGTTGCAGGCCGATCTGCTGCCGGGGCAACGGCTGGTCAGCCTTCAAGGCGATCTGTGGCGCTGGGACGGGTTCCGGGCCGGCGCCGAAGACGCGCCAAGCGCCGCGGCGCGCCGGCTGGAACAGCTGAACCGGCTGCAGGAACTGAAACAGGATCTGGAAGAAGCCTCGGCCCGCGCCCAGGGGGCGGTTCAGGCGCATGAGCTGTTGAAAAAGCGGCTGGTCGATCTGACCGAGGCCGACCGCGCCGCCCGCGAAGCCCGGCGCGACGCCGACCGGGCGATGACCGAAGCCAGCCGGGCGCTGTAGCGCGCCGAGGCCGAGCGCAACATTGCCGCCGGCAAGCTCGAATCACTGACGCTGGCGGTGGCGCGCCACGAAGAAGAAGCGATGGCCGCCCGCGTCCGCCTGAAAGAGGCCGAGGCCGGGCTGGCCGACATCGGCGATCTGGATGCGGCGCGCGGCGAGGTCGAAGATGTCAAGATGACCGTCGAAGCGGCGCGCATGACGATGATGACCAAGCGTTCGGCCCATGACGAACTGCGCCGCGAAGGCGAAGCCCGGCTGCGCCGCGCCCAGGAGGTCACCAAGGAACTCAGCGGTTGGCGGCACCGGCTGGAAACCGCGGCCAGGCGTATTTCCGAGCTGGATGAACGCCGCCGGGCTTCGCAGGAAGATCTGGAAAAGGCCCGCTCGGTCCCCGGCGAGATCAGCGAAAAACGCGCGGCCCTGGCCGGCGAGATCGAGCGCGCCGAAATCCGGCGCCGGGCGGCTGCGGATGCGGTGGCGGTGGCCGAAAACGCCCTGCGCGAGGCGGTCGGCGCCGAACGCGATGCCGAACGCGCCGCCTCGGACGCGCGCGAAACCCGCGCCCGCGCCGAAGCCCAGGCCGAAGCCGCGCGCGAAAGCGTCGAACAGGCCGCCGAACGCATCGCCGAGGAAACCGAGACCACGCCTGATGCGCTGCTGGAAACGCTGGATGCCGACCCCGACCGGATGCCCGCCGCAGAGGCGCTCGAAGCCGAGGTGAACCGCCTGAAGCGCCAACGCGACGCTCTGGGCGCGGTCAACCTGCGGGCCGAAGAAGACGCGCGCGAGGTGCAGGAAGAACACGACAGCCTGCTGCGCGAAAAGACCGACCTGGAAGAGGCGATCCGCACCCTGCGCGCCGGTATCGCCAGCCTGAACAAGGAAGGGCGCGAACGGCTGCTCACGGCCTTTGAACAGGTGAACACCAATTTCGCGATGCTGTTCCGGCACCTCTTTGGCGGCGGCGAGGCCAAGCTGGTGCTGGTCGAAAGCGACGATCCGCTGGAAGCGGGGTTGGAAATCATGTGCCAGCCGCCGGGCAAGAAACTGTCGACGCTTTCGCTGCTGTCGGGCGGCGAACAGACGCTGACCGCAATGGCGCTGATCTTTGCGGTGTTCTTGGCCAACCCGGCGCCGATCTGCGTGCTGGACGAGGTGGACGCGCCGCTGGACGACGCCAACGTCACCCGGTTCTGCGACCTGCTGGATGAAATGACCCGCCAGACCGAGACCCGGTTCCTGATCATCACCCACCACGCGGTGACCATGTCGCGCATGGACCGCCTGTTCGGGGTGACCATGGCCGAACAGGGGGTCAGCCAGCTGGTCAGTGTCGATCTCAAGGCGGCGGAAAAGATGGTGGCCTGACCTCCCTTGGCTTGGCAAAGCCGCGACCGCGCTTTAGGATTCCGGCGACATTCCGGACGAGGTAGACATGAAATTACTGAAAGTCATGATTTTGGCCCTGGCGGTGGCGGTGGCGGTGCCGGGCCTGGCGCGGGCGCAACAGATCGTTGCCACGGACGTTCTGAGCATCGCGAATTTTTTCCTGGAGGCTGGGACCAAGCCGAAGATCGACATTGACGAATACGGCGATCCCCGGATCAACGTGCGATATCAGGGGGCCGAATTCGCAATCTACTACTACGGGTGCAACAACGGCCAGAACTGCAGTTCGGTGCAGTTTTACAGCGGTTACAAGACCGAAGGCAGCGTCAGCTACGCGCAGATCAACAAGTGGAATGCCGACAAGCGCTTTGTGAAAGCCTATTTGTCGGATACCGGCAATGCGCGGATCGAGCAGGACATTTACCTTGGCGACTATGGCATGGATGCCGGGGATTTCGGCAATATCGTCGATAACTGGGTGCGCTCGATGGCCCGGTTCGAGGTTGCGATAAACTGGTAGGTTCCGGGCCCTTGGGCCGCCGGGCGGTTCGGCTATTCGAACTCCATCTCGGCATAGACCTGCTGGGCGTTGCGCCCGGCAAGCTGGTCGAAGTTCAACAGGTAGGAAAAGGCCGACTGGTCGATGCCGGGTGAAGCGATGATATCGCCGCCCTCATCCATCAGCGCGCCGATCCGGGCGCGGATGTTCACCAGATAGTCGCGGGTGTCGGCGCGCGCGGTGGCCATGTCGGTGGCCCGCCCGTGGCCGGGCACCACGTGGCCTGCGCCGGTCGCCTCGAGCGCGGCGAAACTATCCAGCCATTCCGACGTGTTGGACTGCTCGCCAATCCCCAGGATGCGAGTGACGTAGACGATGTCGCCGGTGAAAACGGTGCTGGCCGAGGGCACCCAGACAAAGCTGTCGCCCGGCGTATGGGCGCCGCCTTCGTGGTGCAGCTCGAACGTGACGCCGCCCAGGTCAAAGCTGTAATTGGTGTCAAAGGTGATGTCGGCCTGCACCGGCTCGGTGCCGGTCAGCGCATCGCCGATCAGCTGGCTGAGAAAGCTCAGCTGAAACGATCCGCGGTCGGCCTGGTCGGCCACCGCATCGGCCGAAGCGATGATCGTCGCGCCCTGGGCCTTCCAGAACCCGTTGCCCAGCCAGCGGTGATCCTGCCCGCCGGTGTTGACCACATAGACCACCGGCTGATCGGTCAGCCCGGCGATGGTGTCGCGGATCTCGCGCGCGCCCTGCCAGCTGCCGCCCGGGTCCATCAGAACGACGCCCGCGTCGGTTATCACCACCCCGAAGGTCGCGTTGTTGCCAAGGTTTTCCGGCGACCGCTGCCCCAGGTCGCCCACCAGCGCATAGGTGTTGTCGGTGACTTTCTGAACATCCAGCGCCAGGGCGGGGCTGGCCAGGATCATGCAGATGGCGGCGGCCGAAATCGGTTTCACGGGGCGTATCCCTTCCTGAGACGATGCCTGACGGCGATACCCGGATGTGCCCGATCCGGGCGCGCCGGGCAATGCGTCGCTTGGCCACGGCGCTTGGCCACGGCCGCCGGGGGACCGCCCAGGGATCACCCCACAGGTTGCCGGGCTACAGTTTTCTCAGCAGTTCGAGCGTTGGCCAGCCGTCCGCCGGCAGGCCCAGCCGGGCCTGTTCGGCCTGGACCGCGGGGCGGGTTTTCGCGCCCAGGATGCCGTCGATCTTGCCCACGTCATAGCCGCGCCGCTTCAGCTTGGCCTGGAGCGCTTTCATGTCGGCCAGACCCAGCATCGGGTCGGGGTTGCCGGGGTTGTAGACCGGCGCGCCTTCCAGCCGGGTGGCGAAATAGGCCGCCGAGGTGACGTAGACAAAGCTCTTGTTCCATTCGAAATAGACGTTGAAATTCGGATACACGATAAAGGCCGGCCCCTTGCGCCCCATCGGCAGCAGGATCGACGCCTGCAGGTTGCTCGGCCCCAGCCTGCCGGTGCGCGCCTTGACCCCCAGCCAAGCCCAGTCGGCCACCCGCATGGTCTTGTCCAGCCCGGTTTTCGACCAGTCCAGATTGGCCGGCACGACGATTTCCTGCAGCCACGGTTCGTTCGCCCGCCAGCCAAGCGCGCGCAGCATCCTGGCACCGCTCATCAGCGCATCGGCGCGCGAAGTCTTCAGCTTTACATGGCCGTCGCCATCGCCATCGACCCCGTTTTCAAGGATGTCGCCGGGCAGCATCTGCACCATGCCGATTTCCCCGGCCCAGGCGCCGGTCGTTCTGACCGGGTCGAAATCGCCGCGTTTGTAAAGCTCGAGCGCCGCGAACACCTGCGGCAGGAACAGTTCCGGCCGCCGGCAGTCATGCGCCAGCGTCAGCAGCGAATTGAGCGTGTTGAAGTTCCCCTGCACTTGGCCGTAGTCGGTTTCCAGTGCCCAGAACGCCAGCAGCACGCCGCGCGACACGCCGTATTCGCGCTCGATCCGGTCAAAGACCGGCGCCAGTTCGCGGGCAAAGCGGCGGCCGTTGTCCATCCGGTTCTTGCTGATCACCCGGCGCGAAAAATCGAGAAAGCTCATGCGGAAAATGCCCTGGGCGCGGTCGGCCTTGATCACCTTGGGATCCTGCCTGGCCGACGCCAGGAATTTGGCGACCAGCTTTTTGTCATAGCCGCGGGCGATGGCTTCGGCCTTGATGTTCCTGACAAAGGTGGAAAACGAACCACCGCAGGCGACCTGGGCCGAAACCGGCGTGGCGGCCAGGGCTGCGATGGTCAGGGCAATCTTGAAAAAACGCATGGAACCTCCTGGAAATATCCGGGGCAGGTTAGCAGGATGCGCCGGTCAGGCAACCGCCAGCGCCAGCAC
>JAJRUE010000260.1 GCA_024277955.1 Alphaproteobacteria bacterium
ACGGTCAACCTCGGGGCTGGTCCTGACCCCGGCGGGGCAGTCGCTGTTGCCGCTGGCCGAGGCGGCGGAAACCGCGGTGATCAGCGCCCGGCGCCGGGTGCAGGGGCTGGACCGCGAGGCCGCCGGGACCGTGCGCGTCACTGTGCCGCCCAGCCTTGCCTACAACGTGCTGCCGCCGCTCTTTGCCCGCTTTGCCGAGGCCCACCCCGAGATCGAGCTGGATATCGTGGTCACCGACCAGGTCCAGGATCTGGCCCGGCTGGAAGCGGATGTTTCGGTGCGCGTGGCCCACGAGGTCAGCGACGACGTGGTCGGCCGCCGGCTGCTGCGCTACACCAGCGGCATCTATGCGTCGCAGCGCTATCTGGACCGGCACTGGCACAGCCGCGGCGCGCAGGGCGAGGGGCTGCACTGGATCGCCTGGGGCGACAGCGATGAGCAGCCCGACTGGGTCCGAGACAGCCCGTTTCCCCGGGCGCGCCTGCACCACCGGGCGCGCGACGGCTACATGATTACCTACCTGGTGCAGCAGGGGCAGGGGATGAGCTATCTGCCCTGCTACATCGCCGATTACGTGCCGGGGCTGGTGCGGGTGCCCGACACCGAGGTCTGGCTGGACCGGTCGATCTGGCTGCTGCTGCACGCGGATCTGCGCCGCACCAGGCGGGTGCGGCTGTTCGTCGATCACATGGTGGCCGGGCTGAAGGCGAAGCGCGCGCAATTCCGCCGGCCACTGCGCTGAGCGCGCGCCCGTCGCCGGCCCGGGTTACTTGCGGAAACTGTAGAGGCTGACGACTTCGGCGTCTTTCTGGTCGTCGCTGTCACTGTCGTCATCGCCATCGCCGCTGCTCTTGGCCGGGGCGGTGTCGGTCGCTGTGGCGGGCGCGGCCTGCGGGGCGCTGCGCGCAGGGGCGAGTTCGTCGATTTCGACGACTTCGGCCTCGTCGCCATCGTCATCTTCGTCCTGCGATTCGAAGCGCAGGCCGAATTCCACCGACGGGTCCACGAAGGTGCGAATCGCGTCGAACGGAATGTAGAGCGGTTCCGGGTTGTCGCCGAAATTCAGCGTCACCGAAAAGCCTTCGTCGGTGACGTTCAGGTTTTCGAACCAGTGCTGCATGACGATGGTCATTTCTTCCGGGTAGCGGTCGGACAGCCAGTCGGCGATCTCGACATCCGGGTGCAGCGTGTCGAAGGTGATGAAGAAATGGTGTTCGCCGGGCAGACCATCGCGGGCCACGTCCTCCAGCACTTCCTGGATCAGCCCGCGCATGGCCCGGTGCATGAGATTTCCATATTCGATGGTGTCGGGCATTGGGTTCCTGCTTGGCGATTTTGCGCCCCTCCCCATAAGCGAATTTGCGGTGAAGGGAAGGGCGCGCGGGCGCAAAAGAAGGCGGGGAATTGCCCAGGGCCGCGCAGCAGCGCGAACCGGCGCACGGGTGCGACCGGCGGGCGGGCGAGACGGGCGGGCGAGGCGGGCGGGCATGACGGGTAGAGGGATGGGGATTAGTGCAGGCTTCTGTTGCCAGGTGCCTGCGAACCCCGCCAGCCCTTGCTAGAGGACTGGGCTTGAGATTTCGGCTTGGTCGGACCGCTTACGCAGCCAGAGCCATTGCCGGAGCTTTGTTGTCATTTGCAACTAGCTTGTGTGAACCGATAACGGTGGTATCTCACCGGGACAAGGCTAACCCCTTTAGACGTTCGTCGATCCTGTTTCGGCCCCATGATCCCCAAATGAAGGATGTTTGGTGGAGCCGCCGGGTACCGCCCCCGGGTCCGATCCGCTTATTACGAGCGCGTTTATGTCCATAGTCCCCGAGGGGACAACGGGAATATAGGGCGGATCGTGCCCCCCATCAAGGTGCCGCAGCGACCGGGCGCGTTTTCAAGGGCAATTGAACCTCAAAACTGTCCATGCCGGGCGTGCCGGCGGTGGCGGGTAGTTTGCGGTTTCGCAGGCGCGCGCGGACAAGGTGTTGAATGTCTCTGATTGCGGAGAGGTTCCTGTATCCAGAAACCTGCCCAAACCCGTTTTCCTGACCACGACATAGTCCATGTTCACAAGCAGGTCCAACGGGAGGGCCAAAACGGAATATTTGCCGACAATGCGAGCGCCGGGAGCTCCCTTGAGGTAGGGTGAATAGGCATCAACCGCGATCTGCTTTCCGTCGTGCGTGTAGGACTCAAGCCATTCCCGGACACCGGCACGCGGATCGCGGACATAGTGCCCGAGATCGCTGATGGATTTTCCCACGGGGCCCGCGGTGGCCACGATCGCGAACAGCCCCGCCATCACCGGGGTTGCCGATCTGAACGGTATCATTGCGGTCAGTTGTTGTGCCCCGGACGCCAGCAGGACGAAGAACGCAGGCAGCATCGGCAGCAGGTTCCGGTCAAACCGCACGACCTGCATGGACAACAGGACAAGGTAGGCAAGCGTGAAAATTGCAACCGGCGCAAGCACCGGCCAACGCGACCTGGACATTGCCAGCCCGGGCAAGAAGAGCCAGGTCCATCCGGCCTCTCGAAACAACCAGAGAGCGTTCGTTTTCAACGTGTTGCCTTCTGCGCCGGGGTGGCCGGTCCGGTAGTGCCGAAGTTCGTACAGGAAATCGCGGATTGCCTCCTCGTGGTCGAGAACAAGATAGGGAGAGGCTGCGAGCAGCCCGAGAACAGAGGCGGCAGCGGCCAATGCTACCATCGGCCCGATTTTTTTGAAGCCGTGCCCCGCAACATGCGCGACAGGGATGCTTAGCGCCACCAGCCCGGCATTGTATTTGCTGGCTGCTGCCAGGCCCGCCAGAGCGCCGGCCAGAGCATAGATGCGCCAATCCATCCGGCGGCTAATCGTGACAGTTGCCGACAGAGTCGCCGTGGCAAAGAACGCCGCAAACATGTCGGGGGTTACATAGCTTGAATGGCGCACCAGCATTGGCGTTGCCGACACCAGGATGGCCGCCAGAAATGCAAAAGCCGGGCGAAGCCCGACATTTTGCGCCAGGCGCCAGGTGGCCGCGACCGTGGCGATCCCAAATCCGACGGTGACAAGACGTGCCGACAGCACGGCGACCGGCTGCGGCGTATAACCGTTGCCCATTGACTGGCTGATCAGGGGGGGCAGTTCGCCAGTCAGATTCCTGACCAGGAATTGTGCAGGCAGGTTCAAATAGAAGAGCAAGGACGGATAGTTGAAAAATTCAGGGTCGAGGCTCCGGCGCTCCAACATTGACTGGATGATCCTGAAATTGATCATTTCGTCACCGTTGTAGAGATAGGGAAGACCGTAGGTCACATAGGACAGCCGGAGGTAGGCGGCAAAGACGACCGTCGCTCCAAGGAAGACCGTCGTTGCACTGGTCTGGAAACCTATTCCCGAGTCTTCCAATGGCCGGCTCCGCGACATTGACCTGGCATTCAATTCTTAATGTGCCCCAAACGGCGACCATTGCCAACAATCGTTCGGAAAGGGGCCGGGCACCGAAATCTTTGAAAGATTTCGGACCGTTTTCTTTGAAAGAAAACGGGGCCTCACTCGATCCGGCGCACGGGTTCGCGGTTGCAGAAGATGATGATCTGACCGGCGTTTTCCACCGCGCGAAACCCGCGCCGGCGCAGTTCGCGGCGAAACCGGGCCATGCCGGCGTAGCGTTCGATGTCGCGCGCCTTGCGCCGGATCACCTCGCCGCGCTGAACCGCTTTCGACGCAAACAGGTCGCGCAGCCAGACGTCGGGTGCGAGTGGGGAAAGCCGGGTGTCCATGCCCCGATGCTGCCCAATCGCGGTTAATCGCTGGTTAATCGCGTCTTGCGCGCCGCCAGCACGTCGCGAAACAGGCGGCGGGTGTAGGCGTCGAGCCCGGCCAGCGCGGCGTCGGCGACGGCCGCGTCACGCGCGGCGAGCCCGGTGACGATGCGCTCGTGCAGCTCGACGATGCGTTCGCGCGAGCGGGCCGAAAAGGTGATCATGTTCATCAGCGGCTGCATCGCCTCGACCGCGCCGGCAAGGTGGTAGGACAGCACCGGGTTTTGCGCTGCGTCCACCAGCGTCCGGTGAAACGCCACGTCGGAGGCGCAAAAGGCTTCGTCGCTGGTGCCGGGATCGCGCTGGCGGGTGATCTCGGCGCGCATCGCCGCCAGCTGTTCGGCGCTGCGCCGCGCTGCCGCCAGCGGGGCGCAGGCGCGTTCCAGGGCGAAACGGGCTTCGCAGGCGGTGTCGAAATCCACCCGGTTCATCGACAGAAGAAGCGTCGAGGTGGTGATCTGCTGGGCATGCGCCTGTTCATAGCTCAGCCGGTTCACAAAGGCCCCGCCGTTGGCGCCGCGCTGGGTGCGGATCAGGTTTTGGGCCGCCAGCCGCTTGAGCGCCTCGCGCACCGTCGGGCGCGACACGCCGAACTGCTCGGCCAGCTCGCTTTCCGAGGGGAGGCGCGCGTCAACGATCAGCTTCCGCGAGACGATCGCCTCGCGGATCGCCTCGGCGATCTGGGCCGAAAAATCCTTGTTCGTCAGCGGTTTGATCTTCATTTTCATTTGTCAGACATTAATTGTTTGACAATTAAAACCGGCAGGCAGAAAAAAGCAAGTGCGACAAGCTGGCCGGTGGGAAAAGACGGGGGAAGATGAGCGAGCGCACCACCGATATCGTGAACTGGCGGGCCCTGGGCTGGCTCGGGTTCTATGGCCTGATCCTGCTGGCCTGGGCCGCCACCTTGCGGATGGCGCTGGCGCCCGGGAACGGGGGCCACGGGGGGCACGGGGGGCACGTCGGCGGGTTCGGCATTCTTTTCACGATGTGGGCGCTGATGATGGCGGCGATGATGTTGCCGACGATCGTGCCAACCTTGCGCGACTACAACTGGCTGCCGGCGGCCTCGGGCGCGACGCGCGCGGGCTGGTGGGGGCTGGTGGCGGGATATGCGGCGGTCTGGCTGCCGGGTTCGGCCGCTTTCGCGGGGGCGCAGGTGTTCCTGAGGCAAAATGGCTGGGTGGACATGGCCGGCGCGCTGCGCTCGCCCCTTGCCTCGGCGGGGCTGCTGGCATTGGCCGGGGCGTGGCAGTTCACCCGCGCCAAGGCCGCGTGCCAAGACGCCTGCCTGTCGCCGATGGGCTATTTCCTGACCAACTGGCGCCCGGGGGCGGTTGGCGGTGCGCGCATGGGGGTGGATGTCGGGCTGGTCTGTGTCGGCTGCTGCTGGGCGATCATGGCGCTGGCCTTTGTCGGCGGGGTGATGAACCTCTGGTGGATGGGGCTGGCGACGCTGTTCATGGTCGCCGAGAAACTGCCCGAGATCGGCGCGCCGCTGCGCCGCCCGGCCGGGGCGGTGCTGCTGCTGGCGGCGCTGGCGGTGGCCGCGCGCGGGCTGGGATGGATTTGAACATGGCGCGTGGGATCGGTTCGTCCACAAATCAACCGAAGGGGATGCGGCCGCCCGGGTGGGCGCGAATGCGCCCGCCAAGGGGGCGGGCGCGCGCATGCCCGGGCCGCAAGCGACCCGGGCAGATGCGAACACGACCCCGCCCCGGCATGTTTCGCAACAACAAGGAGAATGACAATGCTCGATGCAAACACCGAATCCCACCCCATGCGCCGGGCAAAACAGCCCGCGAACTGGGCGATCAAGGGTGAGCTGTTCCTGAACTGCAACTGCACCGTGTTTTGTCCCTGCGTTGTCAGCCTCGGCCAGCACCCGCCCACCGAGGGCTACTGCCAGACCTGGATGGCCATTGCCATCGACGAGGGCCATTTCGAGGGCGAAACCCTGGCCGGCATCAACGTCGCCCTGCTGGTGGACATCCCCGGCCGGATGAGCGAGGGCAACTGGAAAGTCGCGGTTTACGTGGACGACAGCGCCTCGGACGCCGCCTATGAGGGGCTGCTGAAGATCCTGTCGGGGGTCGCCGGCGGCACCACCGGGCTTTTCACCATGCTGGTCAGCGAAATCATCGGCGCCGAGCGCGAAAAGGTGGTGATCCGGCGCGAGGGCAACCGGCGCTCGGTCGAGGTGGGGCGCAAGATCCAGGGCGAGATCGAGATGATCCCCGGCGCCACCCCGGGCGAGCCGGTTGTGATGACCAACACCCAATACTGGATGGGCCCCGACGTGATCGCCGCGCGCGGGCTGAAAAGCCGGGTGCGCGATTACGGCCGGGTCTGGGATTTCGGCGGCAAATCGGCCGAGATCTGTGCGATTGACTGGAGCGGCAGCGCATCCTGAGCGCCCCCGAACGAAGGAGAGAGATCATGTTCAAGGCACTGCTTGTCGAAAAGGACGAGGAAACGGGCAAGACCCACGCCAGCGTGCAGGAGCTGGACGACGCGCGCCTGCCCGAGGCCGAGGTGACGGTGGCGGTGGAATATACCACGCTGAACTACAAGGATGGGCTGTGCATCGGCCCCGGCGCCGGGCTGGTGCGCCACTATCCGCATGTGCCGGGGATCGATTTCGCCGGCACCGTCGAAAGCTCGGAGGATGCCCGCTACAAGCCCGGCGACAAGGTGGTGCTGACCGGCTGGCGGGTGGGCGAAGCGCATTGGGGCGGCTATGCGCAAAAGGCGCGGGTGCGGGCCGACTGGCTGGTGCCGCTGCCCGACGGGCTGAGCACGCGCCAGGCGATGGCGGTGGGCACCGCGGGCTTTACCGCGATGCTGGCGGTGATGGCGCTGGAGGACCACGGGCTTGCGCCGGGGCACGGGCCGGTGCTGGTGACCGGGGCGGCGGGGGGCGTCGGTTCGGTGGCGACGGCGATCCTGGCGAACCTCGGCCACGAGGTGGCGGCGGTGACCGGGCGGCCGGAAGCCGCGGATTACCTGAAAGGGCTGGGGGCGGCGCGGATCGTGGCGCGCGAAGACCTGGCCGAGGTGACCAGAAAGCCGCTGGAAAGCGAAACCTGGGCCGGCTGCGTCGATGCGGTGGCGGGCACGATGCTGGGCCGCGTGCTGAAACAGATGAAATACGGCACGTCGGTCGCCGCCGTCGGGCTGGCCGGGGGCGCGGCGATCGAGGGCGCGCTGATCACGCCCTTCATCCTGCGCGGGGTGAACCTGCTGGGGATCGACAGCGTGATGCAGCGCCATGAAAACCGGCTGCGCGCCTGGGGCCGGATCGCGCGCGATCTGCCGATGGACAAGCTGGAGGCGATGGTGCAGCCGGCCACGCTTGCCGACCTGCCCGAGCTGGGGCGCGCGATCCTGAAAGGCCAGGTCAAGGGGCGCGTCGTTGTCGATGTAAACGCCTGAGGCCGGGGCCGGGACCAAGGCCTTTGCAAAGGCCTTGCAAATCCCTTGCAAGGGATTTGCGCCCGGCGGCCACCCTTTGGGGCAGGGACCGGGGCCGGCAAGGGGCGCAGATCGCCGCAAATCCCCTTGCCGCCGGGCGGGTTTGGCGACATGCTGCGCCGCGCGAAGCAGCGGCGGCAAGGGGACAATCATGGAACTCGATCTCGAATTCGTCCGGGCGCAATTCCCGGCATTTTCCGAACGTTCCCTGCGCGGGCAGGCGTTTTTCGAAAACGCCGGCGGGTCTTATACCTGCGCGCCGGTGATCGACCGGCTCACCCGCTTTTACCGCGAACGCAAGGTGCAGCCCTACGCGCCCTATGACGCCAGCCGCGTCGCCGGCGAAGAAATGGACGAGGCCCGCATTCGCCTGGCCGCGGTCCTGGGCGTGGCCCCGGACGAGGTCAGCTTTGGCCCGTCCACGACCCAGAACACCTATGTTCTGGCGCAGGCCTTTGCCCAATACCTGCAGCCGGGCGACGCGGTTGTCGTCACCGACCAGGACCACGAGGCCAACGCCGGCCCCTGGCGGCGCCTAGCCGATGCCGGCGTCGAACTGCGCGAATGGCGGATCGATCCCGACACCGGCCACCTGGACCCGGCGGCGCTGGATGCGCTGCTGGACGACAAGGTGCGCCTGGTGGTTTTCCCGCATTGTTCCAACGTGGTCGCCGAGATCAACGACGTGCGCGCGATCACCGCCAGGGCGCATGGGGTGGGCGCGGCGGTCTGCGTCGACGGCGTGTCGCTGGCGCCGCACGGCCTGCCCAACGTCGGCGAACTGGGGGCCGATATCTACCTGTTTTCAGCCTACAAGACCTACGGCCCCCACCAGGGTATCATGGTGATCCGCGGCGATCTGGGGATGCGCCTGCCCAACCAGGGGCACTGGTTCAACGGCGACGTGCTTTACAAGCGCTTCACCCCGGCGGGGCCGGATCACGCCCAGGTCGCGGCCAGCGCCGGGATGGTGGACTATCTGGATTCGCTCTACGCCCATCACTTCGACCGCCACGCCGAACCCGAAGACCGGGCCGATGCGGTGGCGCAGTTGATGCGGGCCCACGAATGCGCGCTGCTGCAGCCGCTGCTCGATTTCCTGGCCGACCGCCCCGGCGTCCGGCTGCTGGGGCCGCGCAGGGCCGAGTGCCGCGCCCCCACGGTGGCGCTGGAACTGGCCGAGCCCGGCGAAGCGGTGGCGGCCGCGCTGGCGCCGCACGGGATCATGGCGGGCGGCGGCGATTTCTACGCGGTGCGCCCGCTCGAAGCGCTGGGCATCGAGCGCGCCAAGGGGGTGCTGCGGCTGAGCTTCGTCCATTACACCAGCCCCGAGGATATCGACCACCTGATGCGGGCGCTCGACCACGTGCTTTGACCGCCCCGGGCCGGCCCCGGCCACGCAGAGCGCCGAACGGTGCCGGACTGCGCCGGGGCGTGCGCGCAATCCTCAGGCGCGCGCGAAATTTCCGCGCCCCCTTGTCTTATGGGTCGGCTGTTGGGAAACTGGCGGCGAAAAATTTATCAGTTACGAGGATTTGCGCCCCCCATGCCGACGATACCCAAAGCCATCGCCGCGCTGTTTTTCGCCGGCTTCGCCTATTTTTGCGGCGACCTGATCAAGCCGATGCTGCCCGAGGGCACGCGCACGGGGCTCTTGAACGAAACCCTCGCTGCCTTCGGCGCGCTCAGCGGCTGGCGGATTTCCGGCGGCCGCGCCGGCTTTGGGCTGCGCGCCGGGTTCGGCTACGGGCTGACCACGGTGGCGGTGATCGTGTTCTGGGGCATCTTTTCCTTTGCCGGCTACAAGATGCTGCAATATTCGCTGGACCGGCGCTTCTCGGGCCCGATAGAGGCGCTGCAGGAAATGGTGCGCTTTTCGATCGACTACGCGGTGATGATCGCCCGCCCCGATTTCATCGCCACGCTGGTGGTGGGCGGGCTGTTCGGCGGCTGGCTGGTCGAATGGGCCGCCAGACGGTGGTCGTGATCCTTCGATGAGCGCGATCTTTCTTTGCGGGCCGCTGGCCGATCCGGCGCTGCTGTCGGTGGTGCTGGGAGACGCGGGCGCGGATGCGCTGGCGGGCGCGCGGGCGGCCTCCTTGCCGGGCCACCGGCTGGGCTGGCGCGCCGGTGCGCGGGTGGCGGCGCCGCAGCCCGAGGAAAACGCCCGGGCGCCGGGGATCGTGCTGCCGGAGCTGCGGCTGGCCGAGCGGCGGCGGCTGAACCATTTCCTGTCCGGCGTCGCCAAATGGGGGCCGGTCCGGGTGCGGCTCGAGGCAGACGCGCCGGGCGCGGCAGAGGCCGGGGGCGCGGCAGAGGCGGGGAACGCGGCAGAGGCGGAGGGCGCTGGAAAGGCGCCGGGCGCGGGGCTGCTGGAGGCGCAGGCGCCCTTGCCCGACCCCCCGCAGGACATCGCCGCCGGTGCCGATTTCGCGCCGCTCTGGGCCGACCGCGACTGGCCGGAGGTGATGGCGCTGGCGGCGGCGGAATACATGGACGGCTATGGGCGGCACCCGGCGCTCTGGGCGCATGAACGCTGGCCGGTGATGCTGATGCGCGCCGCCTCGCGGGTGCGCGCCGGGGCCCGTCTCAAGCCCGCCACGCGCCGCCTGGCGCTGGGGCGCGAGGCGGTCGATCTGCGCCGCGCCAGCCGGCCCTATTCCGACTATTTCACCGTCGAGGAAATGCACCTCGCCTTTCCCCGTTTCGACGGCACCCCCAGCCCGGTGGTCAAGCGCGCCACCTTCGTCGATGGCGATGCGATCACGGTGCTGCCCTATGATCCGGTGCGCGACCGGCTGCTGCTGGTGGAACAGTTCCGCACCGGCCCCTATGTGCGCGGCGACCCGCGGCCCTGGATGCTGGAAGCGGTGGCCGGGCGCATCGACCCCGGCGAAACCCCGGCCGAGGCCGCCCGGCGCGAACTGCGCGAGGAAACCGGGCTGCGGGCGGGCGAGGTGACGCCGGTCGCCAGCTACTACCCGTCGAGCGGCGCGGTCACCGGCTATTTCCATTCCTACCTGGCGATCTGCGATCTGCCGGACGGGATCAAGGGGGTGCACGGGCTCGAAAGCGAGGCCGAGGACATCCGCAGCCATCTGGTCGGTTTCGACGAGGCGATGGCGCTGGTGGCTTCGGGCGAGGCCGAGGCCGGGCCGCTGATCCTGACGCTGTTCTGGCTGGAACACCGGCGCGCCGGCCTGCGCCCCGGCGCTTGAGTTCCGCCCGGACGCGCCCTAGACAGGGGCGAACCCCGACCCGGAGGCGGCAATGGACATCAAGCGCGACCTGGCGCACAGCATCGGCGACACCCCCCTGATCCGGCTGCGCGGCCCGAGCGAGGCGACGGGCTGCGAGATCCTGGGCAAGTGCGAATTCCTCAACCCCGGCCAGTCGGTCAAGGACCGCGCGGCGCTGTTCATCATCAACGACGCGATCGCGCGCGGCACCCTGCGCCCGGGCGGCACCATCGTCGAGGGCACCGCCGGCAACACCGGCATCGGGCTGGCGCTGGTGGGGGCCTCGATGGGTTATCGCACGGTGATCGTGATCCCCGAGACGCAAAGCGAGGAAAAGAAGGAGATGATCCGCCTGGCCGGCGCCGAACTGGTGCAGGTGCCGGCCGCGCCCTATTCCAACCCCAACAATTTCGTGCGCTATTCGGCCCGGCTTGCCGAACGCCTGGCCCAGAGCGACCCGAACGGCGCGATCTGGGCCAACCAGTTCGACAACGTGGCCAACCGCCAGGCGCATGTGGAAACCACCGGCCCGGAAATCTGGGATCAGACCGGCGGCAGGGTGGACGGCTTCATCTGCGCGGTCGGCTCGGGCGGGACGCTGGCGGGCGTGGCGATGGCGCTGCAGCCGAAAGGCGTCAGGATCGGGCTGGCCGACCCGATGGGGGCGGCGCTCTACAGCTATTACACCAGCGGCGAGTTGCGCGCCGAAGGCGGCTCGATCACCGAAGGTATCGGCCAGGGGCGCATCACCGCCAATCTGCAAGGCTTCACCCCGGATTTCGCCTGTCAGGTGCCCGACGAGGAAGCCTTGCCGGTGATCTTCGATCTGCTGGAACACGAAGGTCTGTGCCTGGGCGGCTCGTCCGGCATCAACGTCGCCGGGGCGATGAAGATGGCGCGCGAGATGGGGCCGGGCCATACCATCGTGACGGTGCTGGCCGATTACGGCACGCGCTACCAGTCGAAACTGTTCAACCCGGCGTTTCTCAAGGAAAAGGGCCTGCCGTTTCCGACCTGGCTGGACCGTGCGCCGCGCGACCTGCCCGAGGTATTCGAATGACGATGCCCCTGATTAGGCCCCTGATGATGCGCCGGATCGTTTCGGCCCTGCTGATCGTGCTGGCACTGGGGCTTGGCGGCGGCGTGGGGCTGGCCATGCTGGCGGTCCCGGCGCAGGCCCAGGACACGGTGGAAGAACCGGATTACGCCGCCTGGGAAAAGGTGGCGCAACGGGCCGAGGCGGCCTTGCAGGAACGGCGCGCCTCGAACAC
>JAJRUE010000261.1 GCA_024277955.1 Alphaproteobacteria bacterium
ACCGCCACCAGCGGAAAGATGTAATAGCCCAGGCTGGCTTCGACTGTATGGCCGATCTGGATCGACAGGATGTAGAGAAACCAGTTGAGCGAAATCATCGCCGCCGCAAACCCCACCGCCCCCAGGCCGCGCCAGGACCGCAAAAGCACGCCCACCTCGCCCAGCCGGCGCTGGGCCAGCAGGATCGCCCCGAAGAACACCAGCGACCAGAGCGTGCGGTGGGACAGCACCTCGAGCGGGGCGATATGGGCCAGCAGCTTGTAATAGAGCGGCGACAGCCCCCAGATCACGCAGGCCGCGATCATCGCCCACACACCCTTGAGCCGGTCAGTCATCGCCGCCCCCCCTGGCCCCCCTGGACGACGCCGGTCACGGGCGCCAATCAGCAAAAGAAATGGCCGCCCCGAAGGGCGGCCACCGCTTGATAGCGCTTCGCCCGGGCATCAGGCGCTCGCGAGCCGTTCGGCGACATTTTCCCAGTTCACCAGGTTGTCCAGGAAGTTGGTCAGGTAAACCGGGCGCTTGTTGCGGAAATCGATGTAGTAGGAATGTTCCCACACGTCGCAGCCCAAAAGCGCGGTCTGGCCGAAACACAGCGGGTTGACGCCGTTTTCGGTCTTGGTGACCTTCAGCGTGCCGTCGGTATCCACCACCAGCCAGGCCCAGCCCGAGCCGAACTGGCCGACGCCGGCGGCGGTGAATTCTTCCTTGAACTTGTCGACCGAGCCGAAAGCGTCCTTGATGCGGCTTTCCAGCTCGCCCGGCATCGACGGCTTGCCCGGCCCCATCATTTCCCAGAACTGCATGTGGTTCCAGTGCTGGGACGCGTTGTTGAAGATGCCGTTCTGCGCCACCGCGCCCGCCTGGTAGGTGCCGGTGATGATCTCTTCCAGCGACTTGCCTTCCCATTCGGTGCCGGCGATCAGCTTGTTGCCGTTGTCGACATAAGCCTTGTGGTGCAGATCGTGGTGGTATTCCAGCGTTTCGCGCGACATGCCGGCATCGGCCAGCGCGTCGTGGGCATACGGAAGATCAGGAAGTTCAAAAGCCATTCAGAGGCCCCCCTTGTTGTTCGCGGTTGAAATTCTGCTTCCTACCTGTGCCGGATGGGGCGCGGCGTCAAGATGTGGAATGGCGATGCGGGCATTGTGCCGCGCGGGGCGGGCGGGCGTATGGGGAACTTGCGGGGAAGAGGGATTGCGCCCTCTTGCGCGGTCGCGGTGCCTCCGGCGGGAGTATTTTGGCAAAGAAGAAGGGCGCGGGGATGGAATGCGGGGGTGGCGCGGCGGGGGTCAGGGGTAGTTGACCTCGCTGCCGGGTCTGGCGGCGTTTTTCAGAAGCGCGAAGATGTAAGGGGCCTGCGAGCGGAAGCAGATCAGGCTGATTTCGTCGGGAGCGCTCTGCCAGAAGGCGGCGGCGACCTGGGCGATGCGGGTGCGGCGCAGTTCGCCCTGGGGGAAGGCCGCGGGCGACAGGTCGGCAGGGGTGAGCTTGGCCAGCACCTCGCGCGCGCGCGCGCCGGTCAGGGTGAAAAGCGCGCGGGCGTCAGAGACGTTCGCGGCCAGGTGATGTTGGGATTTCAGCGCTTTTTCAAGCGCTTGCCGGTGGGTTTCGGCGGCCTCGTACGGGGTCAGGATCAGCAGTTCGTCCGGCGACATCCAGGCGACGGCGAAATCGCCCCCGGCCGCGATCTGGCGCTGGCCGGGCAGCGCCAGGCCGGTGAGCTTTTTTACCGCCGTTTTCACCCTGGCCGCGGTCAGGTCGGCGCGCAGCGTGATCATGCCGGTCGGCGGCGCTTCGGCGATGCTGACAAGGCCATCGTATGTTGCGCCGCCCAGCGCGGTTTTCGGGTCAGACATTCTGTTTCTCCCCTTCCGGGTCATAAAACACCGGGCTGACGACGCGCGCCTGCATCGACTTGCCCGAGCCATCCGCCAGCGGAAATTCCAGCACCTCGCCCATCCGTTCGGGGCCGCGTTCCACCAGCCCCATGGCGATGCCGCGCCCCAGCGTCGGCGAAAAATAGGTCGAGGTGACGCGGCCCGCGACGTTCTTCTGGCCGTTGGCGTTCACGCCGTCGCCCAGCGCATAGGCCCCGTCCGGCAGCACCCCGCCGTCCAGCGTTTCCAGCCCCACCAGACGCCAGCGGTTCGGGTCGGTCATGTGGCTGCGGGCCTGCGCGCGCTTGCCCAGGTAGTCGTCCTTTTTCTTCGAGATCGCCCAGCCAAGCCCCAGATCCTGCGGGATCACCGTGCCGTCGGTTTCGTCGCCGATCATGATAAAGCCCTTTTCGGCGCGCAGCACATGCAGGCATTCGGTGCCGTAGGGCATGGCGCCAAACGGCTCGCCCGCCGCAACCAGCTTTTCCCAGAAGGCAAGCCCGTGGCTGGCCGGCACCGCGATTTCATAGGACAGCTCGCCGGAAAACGAGATGCGGAAGACGCGCGCCGCGATCCCGGCGACCTCGCTCTCGGCCCAGTGCATGAAGGGCAGCGTTTCGGCGCTCAGGTCCATGTCGGTGAGGGTTTCCAGCAGCTTGCGCGCCCTCGGGCCGACCACGGCGATCTGGGCGTATTGTTCGGTGAGGTTGGCGGTATGGACCTGCCAGTCCCACCATTCGCATTGCAGCCAGTCCTCCATCCAGCCGTGGATACGCTCGGCCCCGCCGGTGGTGGTGTGGCAAAGCCAGCTGTCTTCGGAAAGCCGCGCCACCACCCCGTCGTCCATGAGAAAGCCGTTTTCGCTGCACATCAGCCCGTAGCGGCAGCGGCCCACCGGCAGGGTGCTCATCATGTTGGTGTAGAGTATGTCCAGGAAGCGCCCGGCATCCGGCCCCTTGACCAGAATCTTGCCCAGCGTGGAAGCGTCAAGTAAACCAATGGCTTGCCGGGTGTTCTTCACCTCGCGGATGACGGCGTCCTCGGGGCTTTCGCCGGGGCGGAGATAGCAATAGGGCCGCCGCCACTGACCGACCGGTTCCCAATGGGCGCCGTGGGCGTCGTGCCAGCGGTGCATCGGGGTCTGGCGCACCGGCTGGAACAGATCGCCGCGCGCCTCGCCCGCGATCGCGCCAAGCGAGATCGGCGTATAGGGCGGGCGGAACGTGGTGGTTCCCACCTTGGGGATGTCGTTGTTCAGCGCATCGGCGAGCACGGCCAGTCCGTTGATATTGCTGAGCTTCCCCTGGTCGGTGGCCATGCCGATGGTGGTGTAGCGCTTGGTGTGTTCGACGCTTTCGTAGCCTTCGCGCGCGGCCAGCTGGATGTCGCTGACCTTCACGTCGTTCTGGTAGTCCAGCCACATCTTCATGCGTTTTTGCACGCCGGCGCCCTGGGGCATGATCCAGACCGGCTGCATCGGCTGTTCGGGCTGATCGTCGGCCTTGGGCGCGGCGCGGCGTTTTGGGGGGATGCCAAGGCCGCGCAGGGCCTCTTTCGCGGCCCTGTCGGCGTCTTTCAGCGCCGCGCCCGTGGACATTTCGCCATTGGCATTTCCCGCTGTAATAACAAAGCCTTGCCCGTCCTGGTTCAGCGGCGGGCGGCTGGGGTCGGGGCGGAAATGGGCTTGCGCCGCATCCCAGGTCAGCTTGCCGCCGCAATGCGACCACAGGTGCACCACCGGCGACCAGCCGCCGGACATCGCCACGCAATCGCAGGGGATGATTTCCAGCACCGCGCCTTCGCCCGCCTGCAGCCCGACTTCGACCGCGCGCACCCGCTTGCCGCCCTTGACAGAGACCACCGCCTTGCCGGTTTCGACGCGGATGCCCAGCGCGCGGGCCTCTTCGGCCAGCGGGCCCGAGGCGCTGTCGCGGGCATCGAGGATCGCGGGCACCAGCAGGCCGGCGCGGGTCAGCGCAATCGCGGTGCGGTAGGCGTCGTCGTTGTTGGTGACCACCACGGTGCGGTCGCCGGGCGACACCGCCCAGTTCACGAGGTAGTCGCGCACGGCGCTGGCCAGCATCACGCCGGGCACGTCGTTGCCGGCAAAGGCCAGCGGGCGTTCCAGCGCGCCGGTGGCGGTGACGATCCGGCGGGCGCGGATCTTCCACAACCGGTGGCGCGGGCGGGTGTCGCCGGGCGTATGATCGGCGATGCGTTCATGGGCCAGCGCATAGCCGTGGTCGTAGACGCCCGCCCCCATACAGCGCAGACGCAGGTGAATATTGTCCATGCTTTCAAGCTCTTGCACTGCGTTCTTGATCCACTCGTCGGCGGGCAGACCGTCGATCCTGGCATCGTCCACCGGCGCCCGGCCGCCCCAATGGGCGGTCTGTTCGACCAGCAGCACCTGCGCCCCGGCGGCCCCTGCGGTGCGCGCCGCCTGCAGCCCGGCGATGCCACCGCCGACGATCAGAACGTCCACATGCGCGTGGAAATGTTCGTAGGCATCGGCGTCGCGGTCGCGCGGGGCGCGGCCCAGCCCGGCAGAGGCGCGGATCACCGGCTCGAACAGGTGTTTCCAGGCGGCGCGCGGGGCCATGAAGGTCTTGTAATAGAACCCCGCCGGCAGGAACCGCGCCAGCCGGTTGTTGACCACGCCAATGTCCAGATCAAGGCTGGGCCAGTGGTTCTGGCTGCGCGCTTCCAGCCCCTCGAATAGCTCGGTCGTGGTCACCCGCTGGTTCGGCTCGAACCGAGCGCCGCGGCCCAGGCCGACCAGCGCGTTGGGTTCCTCGGCGCCGCTGGCGATGACGCCGCGCGGGCGGTGATACTTGAACGAGCGCCCCATCAGCACCTGACCGTTGGCCAGGAGCGCCGAAGCCAGCGTGTCGCCGGCATGGCCCGTGAACCGCTTTTCGTTGAAGCTGAAGGCCACGGCGCGGCTGCGATCGAGCAGCCGGCCACCGGTGGAAAGCCGCGTGCTCATGCCCCGCCCTCCCAGTCTGTTTTCTTGTTTTTTATTGCCTGCACAATGTCTTGTGGCGGCTTCTTTACCTGCGCTGGATAGGTGCCGTAAACCTCGAGCGTCACCGTGTCGCGCGCCGCCAGAAACCATTTTCCGCAGCCCATCGCGTGACGCCAGCGTTC
>JAJRUE010000262.1 GCA_024277955.1 Alphaproteobacteria bacterium
GATTTCGCTGGAAACCCCGATCGGGGATGAGGAAGATTCGCAGCTCGGCGATTTCATCGAGGACAAGAACGCGGTCCTGCCGCTGGATTCTGCGATCCAGGAAAACCTCAAGGAAACCACGACCCGGGTGCTGGCGAGCCTGACCCCGCGCGAGGAACGGGTGCTGCGGATGCGGTTTGGCATCGGCATGAACACGGATCATACGCTTGAGGAAGTGGGCCAGCAGTTTTCGGTGACCCGCGAGCGCATCCGGCAGATCGAGGCCAAGGCGTTGCGCAAGCTGAAGCATCCGAGCCGGTCGCGGAAGTTGCGGTCGTTCCTGGATCAGTGAGGTGCAGGACCGTTACGTCGGCGACGTTGGGGATTTTGCGAAATACTCACTGCTGAATTGCCTCAGTGAAGGGCAACGCCTTGGCGTGGCGTGGTATCTCTACCCTGATGAAGGGCACAACGCCGATGGGATGCACATCAGGTATCTCGATGATCCGGCCGTTTGGCGCGCGCGCGACCCGTCTATCTACTACTCACTGAAGGGGATTGTCAGTTCCGGTGAAAGAAGCGTTCGCGATGTCGAATTGTCAGGCTGCCTGAATGCCAGAACCTTTGCAGGAGAACCGTTGTCTTGCGAAGAAAGCTCCTATCGCGCGCGTCAGGATTGGCGCGAGGCATGGTTTCACCGTGTGCTGGGGCGTTTGGAAAACTGCAATATCGTCTTTGCCGATCCGGACAACGGGCTTTGTCGGGATGAGGACTTTCGGCCAGGTACCCGCGAGATGTGGAAACGCATTCCCTGTTCCGAGGTCGCAAAACTCGCCGACGGGCGCACAGCAGTCATTTACCATCACAATACACGCCGGAAGGGCGGCCATTTGGAAGAAATCAAGGACTGGAAGGAGGCGATTGGAGCCTCTTTTGCGGTGCGCGTTCGCCATTTCTCTGTGCGCACTTTTTTCGTGATTAACCCAATGGAAGGGGCTCTAGCGCGGGCCAAAGACTGGTGCAAGCGTTTTAGCGACAAAGTCGAATTGATCAAGTGAATACCCGTAGGGTGGGCATTCTGCCCACCACACATCGGCACCACCCATGCGAAAGCAGTAAAGCCGCACACCCGGCCATCCGGGGCGCGAACCTGTGTTGTGCGTAGGATCACCGGCCTGCTTGGCAAACCGCAGGGTGGGCATTCTTGCCCACTACTGCCCGGGCGGCGGCGTGACGGTGGGCAGGGCGGCCCACCCTGCGGCCCCGCCTCCCTCGAAACAGCCCGCGTCAACCGCTTGCTTCCGTCCCCGACCTGGCGCAACATCGCCCCATGCACACCACCTTCACCATCCCCACCAACGGCCCCGGCCTCTACGAATTCACCCGCCAGGTGGCCGACTGGGTCACCGGCGACGGCTTGCTCACGCTCTTTGTCCAGCACACCTCCGCCAGTCTGCTGATCCAGGAAAACGCCGATCCTGACGTGCAGACCGACCTGCGCAATTTCTTTCACCGCCTGGTGCCGCCCTCGACCGACCCGTCCATGGCCTTCCTGACCCACACCTACGAGGGCCCCGACGACATGCCGGCCCATATCAAGGCGTCGATGCTGCCAGTCAGCTTGTCAATTCCCGTCATTTCCGGCCGCCTGGCGTTTGGAACATGGCAGGGAATTTACCTTTTCGAACATCGCACCCGCGCGCACCGGCGAAACGTGGTCGCCCGGATCACCGGCTAGATGTTCACCGCCCCGGTCGCCACGTCATAGATCAGCTTCAGATTCAGCGTGACGATCACCACCGTGATCACCCAGGCCGACACCGTCAGCCAGCGTGGCGCCGGCAGCCCGTTCATCTTGGCCCGGTTGGCGGTGAAAAGCACCAGCGGCACCATCGCGAACGGCAGTTGCAGCGACAGCATCACCTGGCTCAGCACCAGCAGCCGCGCGGTGCCGCTTTCGCCATACAGCACCGTGACCACCGCCGCCGGCACGATCGCCAGCCCGCGCGTGATCAGCCGCCGCTTCCACGCCGCCATGCGGAAATTGATGAAGCCTTCCATCACGATCTGGCCGCTCAGCGTCGCCGTGACCGTCGAATTCAGCCCCGAAGCCAGCAGCGCCACCGCGAAAACCGTTGCCGCCAGCGGCGCCCCCAGCAGCGGGCCCAGCAGCTGGAACGCATCCTGGATCTCGGCCACATCGGTGCGCCCGGCCTTGTAGAAGGTGGCCGCCGCCAGGATCAGGATCGACGCGTTGATGAACAGCGCGAACATCAGCGCCACCGTGCTGTCGATGGTCGCCATGCGGATCGCGTCGCGTTTTTCGGCCCGGCTGGGACCGATCGCCCGGGTCTGCACGATCGAGCTGTGCAGATACAGGTTGTGCGGCATCACCGTGGCGCCGATGATCCCCAGTGCCAGATACAGCATCGCCGGCGACCTCGCGATTTCGGTCTGCGGGATGAAGCCGCGCAGGATCTCGCCAAGATCGGGCTGGGCATAGGCCATCTCGATGGCGAAGCTCACGAAAATCACCAGCGTCAGCGCGATTACCACGCTTTCCAGCACCCGGAACCCCTTGTTTTGCAACCACAAGATCAGGAAAACATCCAGCGCGGTCAGGACAACCCCGATTTCCAGCGGGATGCCGAAAAGCAGGTTCAGCCCGATCGCGGTGCCGATCACCTCGGCCAGGTCGGTGGCGACGATGGCGCCCTCGGCCAGGATCCACAGCACGAAGGCAACGGGCCGCGAAAACGCATCGCGCGTCGCCTGCGCCAGGTCGCGCCCCGAGGCGATCCCCAGCCGCAGCGCCAGCGCCTGCAGCAGGATCGCCATGATGTTGGACAGCAGCGCCACCGACAACAGCAGGTAGCCAAAGGCCGACCCGCCCGCCAGCGATGTCGCCCAGTTGCCGGGGTCCATGTAGCCCACCGCCACCAGGTATCCGGGCCCGAAAAACGACAGGAACCGGCGAGCGAACCGTCCCGGGTGGACCGCGACGCTGGCATTGGATTCCGGCAGGGACGGTGCCGCGGCCTCGTGCCGCCAGGGGCTGTCAGATGCCATTGCCAAGGTCGCTTTCCGCAATTGAGAACTATTCGCATTTGCATTATATCCCCAAAGCGCGCCCGTCAAGACGCACAGCATCTTGCGGCCCAATTTCCCCCCTACACAAGCGATCGCGGAGGCCCTATAGTGCCTGTGGATAAGTGGGGATCAACGCCCAGAGGCAAAGATTAGGGGATCGGCGATGCGTTGTCCGTTTTGCGGAAATATTGACACCCAGGTCAAGGACAGCCGTCCGGCCGAAGACCACGTGGCCATCCGCCGCCGCCGGCTGTGCCCGGCCTGCGCGGGGCGCTTCACCACCTACGAACGGGTGCAGCTGCGCGATCTGGTGGTGATCAAGTCGAACGGCCGCCGCGAAGACTTCGACCGCGACAAGCTGGCGCGCTCGATCCGCATCGCCCTGCAAAAGCGCCCGATCGAACCGGATCGCGTCGAACAGATGATCTCGGGCGTGGTGCGCCGGCTCGAATCGCTGGGCGACATCGACATCGACAGCAAGGTGATCGGCGAAATCGTCATGGAAAGCCTGGCCCGGATCGACACCGTGGCCTATGTGCGTTTTGCCAGCGTTTACAAGAACTTCCAGGCGGCGGACGATTTCGACAAGTTCGTTTCCGAACTGCGCCCGCCCGCCGAACAGGAGTGAGCGACACCGACATCCGCTACATGCGCCTGGCGCTTTCGCTGGGCGCGCGCGGGCTTGGCCGGACCTGGCCGAACCCCGCCGTGGGCTGTGTGATCGTCAAGGGCGGGCGCATCGTCGGGCGCGGCTGGACGGCGGATGGCGGCCGGCCGCACGCCGAAACCCGCGCGCTGGGTCAGGCCGGGGCGCAGGCGCGCGGCGCCACCGCCTATGTCACGCTCGAACCCTGCGCCCACCACGGCCAGACCCCGCCCTGCGCCGACGCGCTGGCCGCCGCCAGGGTGGCGCGGGTGGTGGTGGCGCTGGGCGACCCGGACCCGCGGGTATCGGGGCAGGGGATCGCGCGGCTGCGCGCCGCCGGCATCGAGGTGGTCGAGGGCGTGCTGGAACCCGAGGCCCGCGCAGCCCATGCCGGCTTTGTCGCGCGCCTCACCCGGTCCCGGCCGCTTGTGACGCTGAAACTGGCGGCCAGCCTCGATGGCCGGATCGCCACCGCCACGGGCGCCAGCAAGTGGATCACCGGCGCGCAGGCCCGGCGCGAAGTGCACGCCATGCGCGCCCGCCACGACGCGGTGATGGTGGGCGGCGGCACCGCGCGCGCCGACGACCCGTCGCTGACGGTGCGCGACCTGGGGATCGCGCGCCAGCCGGTGCGCATCGTCTGGTCGCGCCAGCTCGACCTGCCGCTGCACGGAAAACTGGCGGCCACCGCCCGCGACATCCCGCTGTGGATCGTGCATGGCGAAACCGCCGACGCCAACCTCACCGCCGCCTGGACCGGCCTGGGCGCCAAGCTTCTGCCCTGTCCCGCCGGCCCGGACCGCCGGATCGATCCCGCCGCGGCGCTGGCAAGCCTCGCCGCGGAGGGGCTGACGCGGATCTTCTGCGAAGGCGGCGGCAGCCTGGCCGCCTCGCTGCTTGGCGCCGGCCTGGTCGATGAACTGGCCCTGTTCAACGCCGGCCTGCTGATCGGCGCCGAAGGCCACCCGATGGTTGCCGCCCTGGGTCTCGAACGGCTCGACGACGCGCGCCGCTGGCGCCTGGTCGAAACCCGCGCGCTCGGCCCCGACACCCTGTCGCGCTGGCAGGCCTGAGCCCGCCTTCTTCTGTCCGAAAATATCCCCGCCGGAGGCACCGCGACCGCGCAAGCGGGCGCAATACCTAAATCGTCGCGCCCGTCAGGGCGCGCCCGCCTGGCAACGGGTCAGCCCCGCATCAACCCCGCAGCCCCGGCAGGCTGGCGCGCAGCCCCTGCAGCCGCGCCAACAGCCCGCGCGCCGGCCTTGCGGGCGCGCAGGCTTCGGGATCGGCCAGTGCGCGCGCCACCACCTCGACCGCGCAGGGGCGCGCAGCGAACGGGTCAATATAGCGCGGATAATCGATCAGACAGGCATGAACCAGCGCCGCAAGGCCGGGCCGCGCCTGCCGCCGGGCCGGCGGTGCGCACAGATCGCGCGTCAGCCCCCAGCCGGCATAGAACGGCACCCCCAGACAGGTCACCGGCAACCCGCGGATCAGGGCTTCGAACCCCAGAAGCGATGTCAGGGTCCAGACCTCGTCCGCCACGCTCAGCGCCGCAGTTGCGCCGACCCCGTCCAGGACAACATCCGCGTGTTCCAGCGCCTCCTCGCGCGCCAGCGCCCCGCGCCGCAGCCCCGCTTCGACATCCGGATGCGGCTTGTAAAGGATCACCGCGCCGGGGTTTTCGCGCCGCGCACGCGCCAAAAGCTCCAGGTTGGTGGCCTCGCCCGGGCACCCCAGCCGGATCGAGGCATCGTCCTCGACCTGCCCCGGCACCAGGATGCGGTGGCCATCGGGCAGCGGCGGCAGCGCCGCGCCGTGCAGGTTGTATTTCGACAGCCCCGCCCCGGCGATCACCCGGATCAGGTCGCGGGCGCGCTCCAGGTGACCGGCGGGCAGGGCGGGTGAAGCGTTGATCAGCCGGTCCAGCCGGCTTTCGCGGCTGGGGTCGAAATAGATGCCCAGGTCGTCCCGCACCAGCGACAGCGGCACGTGCAGCCGCGCGCCAAGCCCCAGTGAACGCAAGAACCCATCCTCGATGCGCAGCATCGCAGCCGCCCCCGGCGGCGCGTCGCAGGCGCCCCAGCCCATCAGCCGCCGGCCGGTCGCGCCCGCCTTTTTCGCCGCGCGTTCGGCGGAGGCGCAAAAGATCAGCCGTCGCTGGCGGCCAAAGAACTGCTGCAGGTGCCGGCGTTTCCACAGCGCCATGCCGGTGGCCACATAGCCCGCGCGGTCTTCGCGCCAGGCGCGCGCCGCCGCCTCGATCTGGCCCAGCGCCTCTTCCAGCGTGCACAGCCGGTCGAACACCGGATCGTACCAGGTGGGGTAAAGGATCATCGCCGCGGCGA
>JAJRUE010000263.1 GCA_024277955.1 Alphaproteobacteria bacterium
AAACCACGCAGTCTGGCCGGTTTCCTGCCAGTCGCACGCCAATCACGCGCCACCTGCACACCGGTCGCGTGGCGCGGATTGCGGGGCCGTCAGGGCCAAGGGGATGCAGAATGCCGCGCAACCTGGCGCGGGCGGCGGCCAAGCCTTGCAATCCGCCGGCGAGATGGCAACAGCGCAGGACCGCCGTGCGCGAATCACCTGGCCGGATTGTTGACCCTGCGGCACCCGACAAGGGCCCCCACAGCACGGTCCAATGCCGATTTTCGCGGTTTTTTCGGCCTCGCCTGCCGAAAAGGACAGGGTGACATGGCGAAAAGGTAAGAGACTCTGCCCAAATTATAAGCACCGGATTCTCTTTAGAAAAATACTCGGATTTCTGATTTCCCCGGAATTCCCGCAGCCGGGCCGGATAGCAGATGTCGGACAATACATTCTCATATGCGAATTTTTTGATTTATTTGATTGTTTCCGTTATAAGCGCTGCATCGAACGAAAATTAGCGCACCGATTTCAGGCGAAAGCCGAAAGACGACTTATCTGACGGGGAGTGACATGCGGGGAAAAGACCTGATAGCGATTTCGATGGCTGCGACCATGTCGGCAGCCGTTCTCGCGGGGCCTTTCGCCGCGTCGGTTCACGCGCAGGAAACCACCCAAAGCTTTCAGACCGCCCCGGTCTCGACCACCACCACCGGCGGCGAAGCCACCGTCGGCGGCACCGTCGTTCCCTTCAAGGAAGTCACCCTGACCGCGCAGGTTCCCGGCCGCATCACCTTTCTGGCCGGCAGCGAAGGCCACAAGGCAACCGCCGGCGACGTGCTGATCCAGATCGACGACGACGACATCCAGGCCCAGCGCCGCGCCGCCGCCGCCCGGATCAGCCAGGCCGAAGCCGCCCTGCGCAATTCCCAGATGCAGTATTCGCGCGAGCTTTACGCACCGCGGGTCAATTCGCTGACCGGGTTTCCGGGCATGGGCGTGCCGACGATGTTCGACCAGTTCTTTACCCGCGGGTTTTCCGACCAGATGGGTCTGGGCAACACCGCGGTGGAACGCCAGGCCGACCTTTACGCCCGCGGTTCAGGCGTGAGCCAGGCCCAGAGCGGCCTGCTGCAGGCCCAGGCCAACCTGGAAGCGCTGGACGCGCGGCTGCGCGACAGCCAGTCGCTGGCGCCCTTTGACGGGGTGATCATCGCCAAGATGGTGGAAATCGGCGACACGGTTCAGCCGGGCACGCCGCTGCTCAAGTTCGCCTATACCGAATATCTGCGCATCGACGCCGAAATCCCGGTGCGCCTGGCCGCCGGCCTGGCCGAAGGCATGATCGTGCCGGCGCGGCTGGATGTGGGCGGTGTGACCGTCGATGCCAAGGTCGCCCAGATCTTTCCGGTCGCCGACCCGGCGCGCCACACCGTGCGCGTCAAGTTCGACCTGCCGATAGACACCCCCGGCGGCCCCGGCATGTATGTCGAAGTCACCGTGCCCGACAGTTCCATCCCCACGCGCACCGAACAGGCGATCCCCGCCGAAGCGATCATCTGGCGCGGCAGCCTGCCCTCGGTCTTCATCCTTCAAGACGGCAAGCCGTCGCTGCGGCTGGTGCGGGTGGGCTATCCGCTGGCCGATGGCCGGGTGTCGGTGATCTCGGGGCTCAAGGGCGGCGAACAGGTGATCCTGAACCCGCCGGCCAACCTGGTTTCGGGTGAATGACCCGGCAAAACGGAATTTGACGCAAAACTGAATAGTCGCCCGCGAAAGGGCCAAGGGAAATACGGAAGGGAGGACACCATCGCAAGCGATCAGCATACCACGCAGGGTAGCGATACCGGTGCATCCCACGGGCTGGGACTGGCAGGCAACCTTGCCAGGTCCTTTATCAACTCGCCCCTGTCGCCGCTGTTGCTGATCGCCTGTCTCGGGCTCGGCATCATGGGGCTCATCCTGACCCCGCGCCAGGAAGACCCGCAGATTTCGGTGCCGATGGTGGACGTGTTCTTTTCCTACCACGGGGCCTCGGCGGAACAGGTCGCATCGCTTGCCACCGACCCGCTGGAACGGCTGATGTCGGAAATCCAGGGCGTCGACCACGTCTATTCCGCATCCCAGCGCAACGGCGCCATGGTCACCGTCCAGTTCGACGTGGGCGAAGAAATGGGCCCCTCGCTGGTCAAGCTGAACGACAAGATCCAGTCCAACCTCGACAAGATCCCGCCGGGCGTGTCGCAGCCGCTGATCAAGCCCAAGGGCGTCAACGACGTGCCGGTGGTGACGCTGACCCTGTGGTCGCACGAGGTGGACGAAGCCGCCCTGCGCACCCTTGGCCTCGACGTGATGCAGCGCCTGAAGGAAGTCGAGGGCACCGCCCAGAGCTTCATCGTCGGCGGCCGTTCCGAAGCGATCCGGGTCGAGGTCTTTCCCGAACGCCTGGCCGGTTTCGGCATCGGCCTGGACCAGCTGGCCCAGACCATCCGCACCGCCAATTCCGAACGCGCCGTGGGCACCGTGGAAGCCGGACAGACCACCTTTTCGCTGGAAACCGGCGCCTTTCTGCAAAGCGCGCGCGACATCGAAAGCCTGATGATCGGCGTGCGCAACGGCCAGCCCGTCTATATCCGCGACGTGGCGCTGGTCACCGACGCCACCGACGACCCCACCGACATGGCCACCTACTATACCGGTCCGGCCTATGGCGAATTCCGCAAGGACGGGGAAATCGGCTTTGACGCACCCGACCGCGCCCCGATCGGCGCCCCCGCCGTCACCATCGCGGTGGCCAAGAAAAGCGGCACCAACGGGGTCAGCGTCGCCGCCGACGTGCTGAGCTACGTCGAGCGCCTGCGCGGCAGCCTGATCCCCGACAACGTGCATGTGGAAATCACCCGCAACTACGGCGAAACCGCCAATGAAAAGGTGAACGAGCTGATCTTCAAGCTGTTCGTCGTCACCGGCGCCGTGACCTTGCTGATCTGGCTGGCGCTGGGCCTGCGCGCCGCGACCGTGGTGCTGGTGGTGATCCCGATCGTGATCCTGCTGACGGTGTTCGCCGCCTGGCTGATGGGCTACACCATCGACCGCGTCAGCCTGTTTGCGCTGATCTTTTCCATCGGCATTCTGGTAGACGACGCCATCGTGGTCGTGGAAAACATCTACCGCCGCTGGCTGATGCAGGGCGAATGCACCGGCGAATGCAACGTCGACGCGGTGCGCGAGGTCGGCAACCCGACGATCCTTGCAACCCTCACCGTGATCGCCGCGCTGATGCCGATGGGTTTCGTCACCGGCATGATGGGCCCCTACATGGAGCCGATCCCGGCGCTGGGTTCGGTGGCGATGATACTTTCGCTGTTTGCCGCCTTCATCTTTACCCCCTGGCTGGCCCAGCGCATCCGTCCGTCGCTGAAAAGCCTGGCCCGCTCGCAGGCCAAGGAACACAAGCAGGCCGAGGCGCTCAAGGCCTTTTACCGCCGCTTTCTGGTGCCGCTTCTGGAAAGCCGCGCCAAGGCCCGGCTGTTCCGCCTGGGCATGTGGCTGGTGTTCTTCATCAGCCTGACGCTGTTCTACACCCAGAGCGTCACCGTCAAGATGCTGCCCAACGACAACAAGCCGGAATTCAACGTCACCGTGAATATGCCCGAGGGCACGGCGCTGCCGGTCACCGCCAACGTGCTGTCGCAGCTGGCCGAAGAGCTGCGCAAGCTGCCCGAGGTCACCGCGCTGCAAAGCTATGCCGGCACCGCCAGCCCGTTCAACTTCAACGGTCTGGTGCGCCACACCTACCTGCGCGACAAGAGCTGGATGGGCGATATCCAGGTGCAGCTGACCCCAAAGGGCGAACGCGACCGCACCTCGCACCAGCTGGCCGTCGCCGCGCGCCAGGCCCTGACCCCGATCGCCCGCAAGCTGGGCGCCAGGATCGAAGTCATCGAAATGCCCCCCGGTCCGCCGGTGCTGCAAACCGTCGTCGCCGAAGTCTATGGCCCCGACGCCAAGACCCGCCGCCAGGTCGCCCGCGACATCGAAGGGCTGTTCGGTCAGGCCGAAACCATCGTCGACGAAGACAGCTATCTGCAGGACGACTACCAGAGCTGGCGCTTTGTGGTGGACCGCGAAAAGGCGTCGCGCCTGGGCGTGTCGGTGGAAGCGATCAACCGGCAGCTGGAAATGGCGCTGGGCGGCTTCAAGCTGGGCGATGTCAAGAACGAACGCTCGCTCGAACCCAAGTTCATCTACCTGCAGATGCCGTTTTCGCTGCGCGGCCAGTTCGGCCGGCTCGGCCAGCTGCCGGTGCCTTCGGCCAGTGGTGAAATGGTGGCGCTGACCTCGCTTGGCACGTTCGAGCCGTTCCGGGTGGACGATCCGGTCTACCACAAGGATCTTCGGTCGGTGGAATACGTGACCGGCGAAGTTTCGGGCAAGCTTGGCGCGCCGATCTACGGCCTGCTGGAAATGGAAAAGCTGCTGGACGGCTACACCGCGCCCGACGGCGTGCGCGTCGATACCAACTATATCGGACCGCCCACCGACAGCCTGCAGTCGGCACTGGAATGGACCGGCGAATGGACCGTGACCTATGTCACCTTCCGCGACATGGGGCTGGCCTTTGGCGTGGCGCTGATCCTGATCTACATCCTGGTGGTCTGGGAATTCGGCAACTTCCGCCTGCCGGCGATCATCATGGCGCCGATCCCGCTGACGCTGATCGGCATCGTGCCCGGCCACTGGCTGTTCGGCGCCTCGTTCACCGCCACCTCGATGATCGGCTTCATCGCGCTGGCCGGGATCATCGTGCGCAACTCGATCCTGCTGGTGGACTTTGCGCGCCAGGCCGTCGCCGAAGGCATGAGCGTCCATGACGCCGTGTTGCACGCGGTGTGCACCCGGACGCGGCCGATCATCATCACCGCGCTGGCGCTGATCGTCGGCTCGTCGGTGATCCTGTCGGACCCGATCTTTCAGGGGATGGCGATTTCGCTGATGATGGGCGGGCTGGTGTCGACGATACTGACGCTGTTCGTGATCCCGCTGGGCTGCGTCACCTTTTCGTCTGCGCTGATGCCCGCGGGCGGCCCCGACGGCGGCGCAAAAGCCGGCGCGGCGGAGGGTTTCACCAGCCAGGAAACAGGCGCGGCGCTCGGCGCCGACAGCGCTGCCGAGGGTGCGACCGACGTTGCGACCGAGCGGCGTGGCCTGCTGGCGACCCTGCGCCCGCTGCTGGCCGGTATCGGCGACCTGCTGATGATGCTGGCCGAGGCCATCTGGTTCGTGCTGGGCCTGCTGTTCAAGGCCGTTGCCCGGCTGCTGCGCCGCGACAAGGGCGGCCAGGAAACCCCGCCGTCGAGCGGTAGCGCCCCGGCTCCCGCTCCCGCTCCTGCCCCGACCCCCGCTCCCGCGCCCGCTCCTGCTCCGGTCCCCGCTCCGGCCCCGGCCCCGGCGCCCGCTCCGGCCCCCGCACCGGCTCCTGCGCCTGTTCCGGCCCCGGCGCCTGCCCCCACGCCTGCCCCGGCCCCCGCCGAGGCGCCCGCTTCTTCCAGGGAACTCTCCCCGCAACCGGACGTGACCCCCTCGCCCGATGTTGCAACTCCTGCGCAAACGGCCAAGCCGGGCGCGCAGGCTTCTTCCAACCGCGCCAAGCCTGCCACCAGGACCACAGCCAGGAGCCCGGCCAAAAGCCAGGCCCGCACGTCGGCCACGTCCAGCGCCAAGGCCAGCGCCCCGAAAAAACCCCGCAAGCCGGCGACGGCCACCACGGCCAAGCCTTCGGCCCCGGCGAAAACAGCCGCGAAGCCCGCAGCCAGGACTGCCGCCAAGGCCACGGCGAAGTCCTCTGCCAAGGCTTCCGCAAAGACGACCGGCAAGACGACGGGGAAAACCACCGGCAGGACCCCCACCGGCAAAACCACCGCCGCAAAGCCCGCCGCCGCAAAGCCCGCCGCCGCAAAACCCGCCAAGCGCGGCGCCAAGACCGGCGGCCGGCGCGGGATTCGGCTGAAAACCCCGCCCAGCGGATCAAAAGGTTGAGGAAACAGAACATGTTCATCGAAAAGACCGTTCTTCCCGGCCTGACCACTGGCCTGATCCTGGCCCTCGCGACGCCGGCTTTCGCCCAGTCGGCGACCGGCGGCGACAACCCGATGCCGGTCCCCGGACCCTATCCGGTGATCTCGTCGCAACGCGCCGGCGCAACCGCGCCTGAAGCCCCGTCCGCAACCCCGTCCACAACCCGGACCCAGGCCCCCGCCGCGACGACGATCTTTCCCAAGCCGTCCTTTGCGCTGCCGTTGCCCTACTGGATGCGCGCCCCCGCGCGTCAGGGCCAGCAGCCCGCAGCCCCGCGGCCCGCCCCGAACCTGGTGCGCCAGGGCGGCGCCAGCGCGGTGGCCACCCAGACCGGCGAGGGCGCTACCTCGGGGTCCGGCCAGGCGCGACTGCGCGCCCAGGTGCAGGGCGGCGCCAGCTTTGGCGGCAGCGCCAATGCGCGCGCCACCGGCGCCAACCAGGCGAACCAGGCCTTTGGGCTGACGCGCACCGCCCCGGTGCCCGGCTACTTCCCCGGCTACATTGCCCAACCTACGGCGCAACCTTCGACGCAGGGCACGCAGCAGGCCCGGCCCCAGGGCGCAGGGACCGGCAACGCCGCGGCGCAGACCTTTGGCCAGCCCTATGCCAACCCTTATGGCCGCGCCGCCGCGCCGCAATACGGCTATGGGTACGCGCCCCAGTATTCGCAGCAGTTCGCGCCGAATTTCGCCGCCCCCTTTGCCCCGCAATACGGGCCGCAATACGGGCAGCAGTTTGTTCCCGCCGCCCCCTTCGGCCGGGGCGCGCCGACCGCCCCCGGCTACCTTCCCTACGGCTACGCCCCTTACGGCTACGGCCAGCAACCGCGCCCCGGCGCCCCGGCGAAACGCTAGGCGGAAAACAGCATGACAGCGAAAGCCACATATGTTTCCCAGCGCCTGTTCGCCGCCGCCCTTGGCGGGGCGATCCTGCTGGCGCCGGCGGCAAGCCAGGCCCAGGCGGCGAACCCCTGGGCGCCGGGATCAGGCGCGCTGCAGCGCCCGTCAAGCGCGCCGCAGGCGGCCCCGATCCAGCCGCCCGTGGCCGCGCCGAAACCGAAATACTACCAGGAAACTCCGCAAGCGGCGCCGACGCCCTTGACCGGCAGCCAGGCGCCGTCGCGCTTTGCCCCGGAGAACCTGGACCAGCGCCTGTCCACCGGACTGCCGCTGGCGATGACCATTCCGAGCCCAGGTTACCCGGGGACGCCGCTTGCGGCACCTCGCGCGACCGGTCCTGTTCCGACCTATGGGCAACTCCCTGGCGCCGCGACCGGGCGCCTCCCCGCCCCCGGTTACGGCCAGGGGTATACGCCCTACGGGTTGGGCAATGGCTATGGCGGTACCCCGCTACTCCCCGGTTACGGGACCGCCAACCCATTGGGAACGCTCGGATACCCCGGCACTTATGGTGGTCTCTGGCCACCGCCGGGGGGCCTTACCAGCGGCACGGTGCCGGGATTTGACTTCTCGCCATTCGGCTTCTGGTGAAACGACGTGAATTTGCAATGCACCAACTGAGGGCAAGCAAAAATTGGATACCGGCACATGTCCCGATGCCTGGTTCCACAACTTACTCGGGACGAAACTTAAGGAGACTAGAAATGCGAAAGACCATCATCACTGCGGCGCTCGCCGCCGGCCTGGCCACCGTCTCGGCCGTTGCTGTCACCGCCCAGAGCGGCCCGGTTCCGGCCCCCGGCTACGGCTATGCGCCGGTTCCCGGCTACGGCTATGCCCCGGCGCCCGGCTACGCCCCCTACCCGGGCTACGGCTACAACAACGGCTGGAACAACTGGGGTCCGTTCAACAACGGCGGCTGGGGCAACAACGGTTGGTTCCCCTGGAACAACAACGGCTGGAACAACGGCTGGAACAACAACTGGGGTCCGTTCAACGGCCTGACCAACGGTAACGGCACCGGCAACGGTTCGTTCAACTTCGGCTTCAACGGTTCCGCCGAAGGCCAGGGCCGTGGCGAAGGCCGTGGCGAAGGTCAGGGCTATGGCTACAACAACGGCTATGGCTACAACGGCTTCGCCCCCTACGGCTACCCCTACGGCGCTCCGCTGCCGTTCCCGGGCCAGGCTCCGGCCGCCCCGGCTGCCCCGGCCGCTCCGGCTGCCGGCGGTGACGACGCTGCCGCCACCGATGGCGCTGGCAACTAAGACCTGCCAGCCCCCCGGTCACCGACCGGCAAGAACAGCCGCCCGCCCCCCTTCGTTCGGGGGCGGGCGCGACCTGGGGACCGGACCGAACCGGCCCGCGCCCCCGCAGGAATTTCAACGGTTCGCTCGCCAATTCGGGGGACATCGCCAATGCGCCAAAACATGATCTATGCCGTTGCGGCGCTTGGCCTTCTGGCCGGCTCGAGCCTGGCCCTGACCGTGGCCGCGCAGGCGCAGCAGGCCGACACCGCAAACCCGACCGCCCCCGCGCCGCTGTCCTACCGCGCAACCGCGGTCCAGGGTCGCGCCGGACAGGGCGAAACCTCGGGGACCGTCACCAAGTCGGGCCAGAACATGCGGCTGGAATACAGCCGCGACGGTCGTCAGGTGATCCAGATCCTGCGCCCCACCGACGGGGTGATGTATATCCTCGATCCGCAGGCCCGGAGCTATGTCGAAATCACCGGCCAGTCGATCCCGGTCACCGCCGAAAACGCCTATACCACGCCCTGCCCCGACCAGCAGCCGGCCAGCGACCAGTGCCAGCTGATCGGCTCCGACGTGGTCAGCGGCATCAACGTCGAACGCTGGGCGATCGCCACCGGCGCCGACAGCAAGCCGCTGGTGATCCTGTGGGACAGCACCCGCCGCCGGGCGCTGCGCCAGGACTTTCCGGACGGCAGCGCCATGGTCATGGCCTTCAAGGCGATGGAGGTGATCGACGGGCGCAACGCCGAACACTGGACGATCGAGATCACCGCCCCCGGCCAGCCGGTCCAGTCCGGCGACTGGTGGTTCGACCCGGAACTGCGCCTGGTGCTGCGCGAAGACCTGCCCGGCGGCGAAACCCGCCGGCTGGAGAACATCGTCGTCGGCCCGGTCGACCCGGCCGCTTTCCAGGTGCCCGCCGGCTGGACAAGGGTCGATCTGCCGCCCGCTTCGGGCAACTGACGAGAAAGAGAAGGCAACACATGCTGACATTATTTGCGAATTTCAAGGGCGGCACCGGCAAGAGCACCATCGTCTTCAACATGGCGATGTGGCGCATGGCCCAGGGCCAGGACGTGACGGTCTGCGATCTGGACCCGCAGCGCACCCTGAGCGACGTGGCGATGATCCGCGACGAAGACGGGATGGAGCCGCCGCTGACCGTCACCCACGAGTTGCCCAAGCGCGCGCCGTCCAGGGGCGACTGGCTGGTGGACGTGGGCACTTCCGACATGGACGCACTGCGCGCCGCGGTGCGCATGGCCGACCGGATCGTGGTGCCGGTGACGCCTTCGCAGGCCGACATCTGGGCGACCCAGCAGTTTCTGGAAATCGTCGCCGCCGAGCGCAAGAAGGCGCGCAAGAAACTGCCGCCGATGCTGGCCTTTGTGAACCGCGCCGATCCGCATCCGCGTTCGCGCGAAAACGCCGAAACCATGGAGGCGCTGGAGGCGCTGGAAAACCTGACCCCGGTTCAGGCCAAGCTGGTACAGCGCCTGACCTTCCGGCGGTCGTTTTCCGAAGGCCTCGCCGCGTTCGAGCTTGAGCCGGGCAGCAAGGCGGCGGCCGAACTCGACCGGCTGGCGCGCGAAATCTACGGCTGAACCGCGATGCCGCCGGACCGGGCGACCGGCCGCGCGCGCGCCTCGCAACCATTGCAAGGGACCAGGTGACGATCATGCCATTCGTTCGACTTCTCGTAATTTACGCCGTGGTGATCGCGGTGGTGGTGGCGTTTTTCGAACGCGGCCCGCTGATGCAGATGCTGGGCCTGACGCTGGAAAGCGATGGCGGGGCGGTGGCCTCGGCCCCGGCGCAAGGTGCGCAGGGCATGGCTGGCGAAGAGCCCGAAGTCGCTTCCGGCGACGACGCCGGCGACGCGGGGCCGGGCGATGGCGCGCCGGCGGCGCAACCGCTGCAGCCCCCGGTTGCCGACACCTCCGCCCAGGCGCAGCCCGTCACCCCGCCGGCCCCGCAGGCCGCAAGCGGCGCGCAGCCGCTGCAAACCCCCGTTGCCGGCCCGACTGCGACCGAGCCCCCCCAAACCGAGACCCCGGTCGCCACCGCCGCGCAACCGACCGATACAGCGCCCGGCCAGGCGGCCCCGGCGGCGTCCTCGGACGATATCGCAGCCCTTCTGGCGCAGGCGCGGCGCGCCTATTGGCAGGGCGACAAGGTCGGCGCCGAAACCGCCTATCTGGCGATCGTCACGCAGGCGCCGGACAATGCCGACGTTCTGGGCGAGCTGGGCAACCTCTACTACGGCCAGCGCAAATACGCCGCCGCCGCCAACTATTACTTTCTGGCCGGAAAACAGCTGATCAAGGATGGAAAGACCCCGCAAGTCATGGCATTGATTGGCGTGTTGCAATCGATCGCGCCGGCGCGTGCGGCCGAATTGCGCAGCCTCGCCACGCAATAGGCGCCCCCAGCGACGGATCCGACATGCACCAATTTCTGAAGACCCGCCTGAACCGGCTCGAACGCCACCTGAAGGAAGAAAACCCGGCCCTGCTGGAGGTTCTGCCGACCTATTACAAGTTCGACAAGCTGCTGTGGAAGACCGGGTTGCTGGATCGCGAAACCTCGCTGGCGTCGCAGATTTCCTGGTGGCCGCTGATTTCGGTTCTGGGCACGTTTTCCAGCGGCAAGTCCACCTTCATCAACGATTACGTGGGCGAAAAGCTGCAAAGCACCGGCAACCAGGCGGTGGACGACAAGTTCACCGTGATCTGCCACCGCTCGGCCGGGACCGAGGCCAACCAGACCCTGCCGGGCACCGCGCTGGACGCCGATCCGCGCTTTCCGTTCTACCGGATCAGCCACGAGATCGAAAAGGTCGCCCAGGGCGAAGGCAAGCATATCGAAAGCTACCTGCAGCTGCGCACCACCGACCGGCCCTCGATCCGCGGCAAGATCATCATCGACAGCCCCGGCTTCGACGCCGACGACCAGCGCCGGTCGACCCTGCGCATCACCGACCACATCATCGATCTTTCGGATCTGGTGCTGGTGTTCTTCGATGCCCGCCACCCGGAACCGGGCGCCATGCAGGATACGCTGGAACATCTGGTGGCACGCACGGTAAAACGCACGGATGCGTCGAAATTCCTGTATGTTCTCAACCAGATAGATACCGCCGCCAAGGAAGACAACCCGGAAGAGATCGTCGCCGCCTGGCAGCGCGCCATCGCCCAAGCCGGGCTGTCG
>JAJRUE010000264.1 GCA_024277955.1 Alphaproteobacteria bacterium
ACGCGCCGGGATCGAAGCGCTGGATGCGGCCTCGCGCCGGGCGCTGGGGCTGCGCGCCCTGGTGCACATCCCCGCCGAAGCCTACCTGGCGGTGCCGACCCCGCCCGCCCCCTGAACCACACGCCGTTTGGGCCAAATCGCACGCCGGATTGCCCATCCCTGCCCCGTCAGGTGGCGAATTGGGCGTTGCAATTGTTCGGAAATTCCTTCCTGATCCGGGTTCGTGAACAACAAAGCTGCTGCCTGTGACCGACCAGAACACGCCCGTCATCGAGATCCGCAACCTGCACAAAGCCTATGGCGAGCTGGAGGTTCTCAAGGGTGTGGACATGGTCGCGCCGCGCGGTCACGTGGTGTCGCTGATCGGCTCTTCCGGGTCGGGAAAATCGACGCTGCTGCGCTGCGCCGACCTGCTGGAAGACAGCCAGCAGGGCGGATCATCTTTGAAGGCGAACCGATCAAGTGGCGCGGCGCCGGCCACCACCGCCACCCCGCCGACAAGGCCCAGGTGACGCGCATCCGCACCAATCTTTCGATGGTGTTCCAGCAGTTCAACCTGTGGTCGCACATGACCATCCTGCAAAACGTGATGGAGGCGCCGGTGAGTGTGCTGGGGCGCGACCGCCACGAGGTCGAGCGCGCCGCGCGCGGCTATCTCGACAAGGTCGGCATCGGCGACAAGGCCGATGCCTGGCCGGCACAGCTTTCGGGCGGGCAGCAGCAGCGCGCCGCCATCGCCCGCGCCCTGTGCATGGAACCGCGCGCGCTTTTGTTCGACGAACCCACCTCGGCGCTGGACCCGGAACTGGAACAGGAGGTGGTGCGCGTGATCAGGGATCTCGCCGCCGAAGGGCGCACCATGATCCTGGTGACCCACGACATGCGCCTGGCGGCCGATGTTTCGCACCATGTGGTGTTCCTGCACCTTGGCAGGATCGAGGAAGAAGGCCCGCCGGACGAGCTGTGCAAGCGCGCCAAGCTGACCTGCGAATGGGTGACCAATGAATGGGATTCGATCATCCCGAACCTGGTCAGCGGCAACTACGACACCATCATCGCCGGCATGTCGATCACCCCGGAACGCGACCAGGTGATTGATTTCACGCAGGAATACATCCCCGGTTCGCCGTCGGCCCATGTTGCGCTGTCGCCGGACGTGGATCTGAATGGCGGCGTGATCGCGGCCCAGACCTCCACCATCCAGGCGGGCTATGTGGCCGACCGCGGGGCCACGCGATGGCCCCGCCCGCTGCGCTGAATGTTTTCCTATTGCTCTGACCCGGACGCGCTTGCAGGTCTTGAATGGCTGTCGTGCTATCTTACGACCGGCAAGCACATGGCGTTCTACATGTCCTTCGGGACGGTGCTGGTGCTGGTGCTGGTGACGGCGCCGGTGGCCTTGCTGTTCGGGTTTGGCGGGGCGATAGCGGCGCGGTCGCATTTCGCGCCGCTGCGCTGGTTCGGCAAGGCCTATACGGCGGTGGTTCGCGGCGTTCCCGGCATCGCGTTCTTCCTGTTATTCGTGATCGCGCTGGACCAGGGCTTTGAATACGTCCGCCACAAGATCAAATGCCCCGACTGGGACCAGCCGATCCGGCAGGGCAACGACTTTGTGGTGTGCGCGGCGGCGAAACTGCCACTGTCGTCGTCGCCGCAATGGGTGCATGAAACCTACGGCTTCTTCCTGGCGTTGCTGACCTTTGCCATTGTTTTCGGGGCGTTTGCCGCGAATGTGCTGTATGGCGCCATGCGCGCGGTGCCGCTGGCGCAGCTGGAAACCGCCGAAAGTTACGGCATGACCCAGCGTCAGACCTTCTGGCGCATCCTGGTGCCGCAGATGTGGGTTTACGCGCTGCCGGGGCTGTCGGACCTGTGGATGATCCTGATCAAGGCGACGCCGCTGTTGTTCCTGCTGGGGATCGAAGACATCGTCTATTGGGCGCGCGAACTGGGGGGCTCGAAAACCCGGGCCTTTACCTACCCGCACCCGGATTGGAGGCTGTGGTATTTCCTCGGGCTGATGGTGTTCTACCTGACGCTGACGCGCGTGTCCGAGATCTACCTGGGCCGGCTGACCGCGCGCCTGTCGCACGGGCAGGCCACGATCGGCGGCGAAAAACAACGCAGGGCGGCGCCATGAGCTGCCTTGAAACCATCCAGGCCTATGGGCTGCGCTCGATCGGGATCGGCGAACGGCTGCTGCCGAAAAGCGACTTTACCCTGTGCGAACAGTTCACGCTGATCGGCTCGGGGCTGATCTGGAACATCTATTTCGGGGCGGTGGCGCTTTTTTTCGGGTTTTTCCTGGCCACCGGGCTGGCGGTGGCGAAAAACGCCCGGTCGCGCTGGATCCGCAAACCCGCCGAACGGTTCATCTTCGTGTTCCGCGGCTCGCCGCTGTTCATCCAGTTTTTCCTGTTTTACGAGGCCTTCGTGCTGTTGCCCACGGTCGGGATCGAGATCAACCTGGGCTTTGTCGAGCTGACCGCCGAATCGCGCTGGCTGACACGCGCCTGGATGGGGGCGATCATCGTCTTGTTCCTGAACACCTCGGCCTATGCCGGCGAAATCTTTTATGGCGCGCTGCGTTCGGTTCCCAAGGGCGATGTCGAGGCCGCCGACGCCTATGGGCTGGCCGGCTGGGCGCGGTTCCGGCGGATTATCTGGCCGACCATGCTGCGCCTCGCCTGGCCCGCCTACACGAACGAAGCGATCTTCATGTTCCACGCCACGACGCTGGTGTATTTTTCCGGCTTTCCCGCCTGGCAGCAGAAGGGCGACGCGCTGTATTACGCCAGCTATTTCGCCGACAAGACCTTTAACCCGTTCATCCCCTACCCGATTCTCGCCGGGTATTTCATCTTGCTGACCTTCAGCGTCATCACCGTTTTCGGGCTGATCAACCGCCGGCTGAACCGGCATCTGCCCGCCGAAAAGCGCCAGAAAATCAGGTTCCGGCCGCAAGTCATCCGCTGAAACCGGCCGATTCTTGCGCGCCGGTGCAGCTTTGGCTCGCAAATCGCGCGCGGATCGTTTACAGTTTTCCTGAAAAAGAAGTTCGGAATAGGTGAAAACATGGCGATCCCCCCCACCGCGACCCCCCCAAATGTCTATGACGCCGAGCCGATCCCAGCCGCCGCCATGGCCGAGGTCGAGCGCCTGCTACAATCGGGCGATCTGTTTCGCTACACCGCCGAAAAATCGCCGGTGGCGCTGCTGGAACAGGAATTTGCCGACTTCATGGGGACGAAATATGCGCTGGCGGTGGCATCCTGTTCGGCGGCGCTGTTCCTGTCGCTGAAATCGCTGGGGCTTGAACGCGGCGCGCGGGTGCTGATCCCGGCCTTTACCTTCGCCGCGGTTCCGTCGGCTGTCGTGCATGCCGATTGCGTGCCGGTTCTGGTCGAGGTGGGGGACAATTACCGCATCGATCTCGCCGATTTCGAAGCCCGGCTGGGCGAAGACATTTCGGCGGTTCTGATCAGCCACATGCGCGGCCACACCTCGGACATGGATGCGATCATGGCGCTGTGCGATGCGCGCGGCATACCGGTTGTCGAAGACGCCGCCCACAGCCTGGGCACCACCTGGCGCGGGCGCAAGATCGGCGCCATCGGGCGGGTCGGCTGCTTTTCCTTCCAGTCCTACAAGCTGGTGAACGCCGGAGAAGGCGGCATCCTGATCACCGACGACGCCGATCTCGTGGCGCGCGCGGTGATCATGTCGGGCGCCTACGAACACAACTGGAAAAAGCACCCGGTGCTGCAGGACGCCTTTGCGCGCTGGCAGAACCGGTTGCCGCTTTACAACACCCGGCTGGGCAACCTGTCGGCGGCGATCATCCGGCCGCAGATCGCGGAAATCGCGCGCCGGGTGCGCGACGGGCGGCGCAACCACGACTATGTCGCCGCGATCATCGGCCAAAGCCCCTGGATCGAGGTGCCGCCCCCCCTGCCCGGCGAAGACCGCGCGCCGGATTCGCTGCAGTTCAACCTGGTGGGCATGGACGCCGATCAGCGCGCTGCCTTTGCGCGCGCCAGCGCTGCGCGCGGCGTCAAGGTGCAGATTTTCGGGCTGACCACCGACAACGCCCGGGCCTTCTGGAATTGGGAATTCCTGGGGCCGCAGCGCGAGTTGCCGATGACCCGCGCGATGTTGGCGCGCGCCTGCGATACCCGCCTGCCGGCGCGGCTGAAAAAGGCTGAACTGGACGTGATCGCCACCGCCCTGGTCGAAGCCGCAGCCGAGGTCATGGGCGGCCAGCGGACCCTGCCCCACGACGGGCCGCGCGAACTGGCCTACGGCACCTGAGGGCGCCCGGCAGCCGGGGCAGAAGGGATCGGGGCCGGGGGCCGGACCCATGACACCGGGGCCGGGCCTATAACAGGCGCAGCTGGCCTTCGAGCCAGGGCAGCCGGTCCAGATGCGGCGAGATGATCCGTTCCTGCAACAGCTGCCGCAGTTTTCGGGCGATGGTGGCCGGGGTGTCGCCCAGAATGCCGCGGCGCGCAAACAGCGATATGCGGCGCGAAAGCGGCGCGAAGGGCAGCGGAAACACGTCGACCGAATCGCGAAACCGGCGGGCGTGGCTGACGCCCAGCGGGGTCAGTATGGTCCAGCCCGCGCCATCGGCGACCATCGCCAGGATCGCGTGATAACTGTCCAGCTCGAACCGGCGTTCAAGAACCGTGTTCTGCCGCGCCAGGTGATCGGCGATCAGCCGGCCCATGTGGTGACGCTGGGTATAGCGGATCAGCGGCATTTGGGGCAGCCGCGCGGCGGCCTCGTCGGCCTTGACCGCGCCGCGCGGGGCCACGGCGACAAAGGGTTCTTCCATCAGGGGAAAGACCTCCATCCAGCCGGCGCCGACGCCGATTTCGGTGGCCACGATCACATCCACCGCCCGGCTTTCAAGCTGGTCGAACAGCCGGTGACTGGGGCCGGTTTCCATCAGGAACCGGGTCGATGTCATGTCTTCGGCCAGCTGCGACAGCAGGATCGGCGTCACCCCGCTGTCGAAATCCTCGATCATGCCAAGGCGCAGCTCGGTCAGCACCTTCAGATCCAGCCGCGAAAGTTCGCTGCGTGCCTGCGCCGCCTCGTTCAGGATGGTCTGGGCGCGGCGGCGAAACGCCTTGCCCGCGGGCGTCAGCGTCACCGGGCGTTCGCGCCGGTTCAACAGCACCGCGCCCACCGCTTCTTCCAGGTTGGTCAGTTGCTGGCTGATCGCCGAAGGGCTAGCCCCAAGCCTGCGCGCGGCCGCCGAGATCGACTGTTCCTGGGCCGCGGCCACGAAGACCTCGATCCCCCAAAGCGTGATCTTGCGCGCAGGCTCAGCCATGGGGCGCGCCGGCCGTTGCGGCGCAGCCGCCCCGCCGGCCCGGTGGGGGCGCGCGCCGGATCACAACCTGGACAGCTTGTCCTGCAGCGCGGCAAGCTGTTTCTTGATCTCGTCAAGTTCGTCGCTACCCGCGTTCGCGCCCGAGCTTTCGCTTTCGGGTTCCGGCGCCGACCAGACCCCCGGCATGCCGCCGGTCATCGCCTTGATAAAGGCTTTCTGCTGCGCCTGCATTGCTTCGAACCCCGGCAGGGAGGCCAGCGGATTGGCCATGTTTTCCATCATCTTGGACTGGCCTTCGCGCAGCATGTCGAACGACATCGCCAGAAACTGCGGGACCACCGACTGCACTTCGCTGGTGTAGCTGCGCACCAGATCGTTGAGCACCGCGATCGGCAAAACGCTTTCGCCGCGGCCTTCATGTTCGGCAATGATCTGAAGCAGATACTGGCGCGTAAGGTCGTCGCCGCTTTTCAGGTCGATGATCTGCACATCGCGCCCGGCCCGGATGAACCCGGCAATGTCTTCAAGCGTCACATAATCGCTGGTTTCGGTGTTATAGAGCCGGCGGCTCGCGTAGCGCTTGATCAGAAGCGGTTCGGATTTGTCTGCCACGACTCCCCCCTATGCAGGTCCGTTATTTGGCGTCGCAGCAAACATTAGGCCAGTGCAGAAAAAAAAGAAAGGGCGGGCATGAAGCCCGCCCCAGCCAGTCTCACCAACAGGGAGGAGATTGGTGATCTGTAATCTCGTCAGCCGCGCCGCTTACTTGGCGGCGGCGGCTTTCTTGGCCGCGGTCGTCATGTCGGCGGTGGCCTTCTTGACGGCAGCGGTGGCGTCCTTGGAGATGTCCTTGCCAGCGGCCAGGACCAGTTCCACGGTTTCCATCTGCGCCTTCTTGGCGACCTCGGCGAAGGCGGCCAGGTTTTCAGCGACCAGTTCGGCCTGGGCCGAAGCGAAATCGGTGATCGCCTTGGTGTAGTCGGTCGGGTCTTCCTTGACCTTGGCGACGTCGCCGGCACGGGCCACGGTGTCTTTCGTCCATTTGGTGGAAATCTCGGCGGATTTCTCGACCGCTTCCAGGGCGACCTTGGTCAGCTTCTCGCCAAAGGCCGCCTGGGCCTTGAAGGCGTCCTGCACGGCACTCATGTCAACCGGAAACGCACCCATCATGTCTTTCATGACCTTGTTGTAGTCTTGAGCTTTTGCCATCGTATCAACTCCTCGCGTTTTCGGGACCATCCCGCAATCTCGCGTCTGAACAGAATATGTATGCTGCAGCGCGGCATTTCAAGGCTTTTCTGCCGCAGCGCAGCATTTTTTGCGGGAACCGTTTGGAATCAACCGTTTGGCTTGGCCAGAACATAGGTACCGGGGGCGGGGCACAGCACCGGGTGGGTCGAATCACCCGGCTGGCGGGCGGGGATCTTCTTGCCCGAACGTTGCGCCAGCCACTTGCCCCAGCGCGGCCACCAGGATCCTTCGTGGAACTCGGCGTTCTCGCGCCACTCGCGTGCGTCCAGGTCCAGGTCGGGGTTGGTATAGTGGCCATATTTCCCCTTGCTGGGCGGGTTGACGATGCCGGCGATATGGCCGCTTTGCGAAAGGATGAATGTCTTGTCGGCCGAGCCCATCTGGCGCACCCCGTCATAGCTAGAAGTCCAGGCGGCGATGTGGTCGGTTTCGCAGGCGATGGCGCATAGCGGCACATCCACGTCCTTGATCGACAGCTCTTCGCCCAGCAGCGGGAATTTTCCCTTGGCGAACAGGTCGTCCTGACACAGGCCGCGCAAATATTCGATGGCCATGCGCGCCGGCAGGTTGGTGCCGTCGCCATTCCAGTACAGCAGGTCAAAGGCCGGCGGCGGCTCGCCCATCATGTAGCTGCGGATCGCCGGACGGTAGATCAGATCGTTGGCGCGCAGGAACGAAAAGGTGCGCGCCATGAAGAACTTGTCCAGAACCCCGTTTTCCCTGACCTCTTCTTCGATCGCGTCCATGAAGTCGTTGGCCAGGAACACCCCCACTTCGCCCTGATCGGAAAAATCGGTGAGCGTGGTAAAGAACGTCGCGCTCTTGATCGACTTGTCCTTGCGCTTTTTCATCAGCGAAAGCGTCAGCGCCAGCGTCGCCCCGGCGATGCAATAGCCCACCACGTTGACCTTCTTGACGTTGCAGATCTGCTTGACCTCGTTGATCGCGGTGAGGAAACCTTCCTCGACGTAATCATCCATCCCGACATCGGCATAGGACGCATCCGGGTTCACCCAGGACACCACGAACAGCGTAAAGCCCTGGTCGACGATCCACTTGATGAGACTGCTTTTTGCTTTCAGATCAAGGATATAGAACTTGTTTATCCAGGGTGGAAAGATGATCAGCGGGGTTTCGTGGACCTTTTCGGTGGCCGGCGAATACTGGATCAGCTCCATCATCCGGTTGCGATAGACGACCGCGCCGGGCGTGGTGGCCAGGTTTTCCCCGACCTTGAACGCCTCGGGGTCGGCCAGCGTCACCAGCAGTTCGCCATCGTTGGCTTCCAGATCGCGCACCAGGTTTTCCAGCCCCTTGACCAGCGATTCCCCATCGGTTTCCAGGGCGCGTTCCAGCGCTTCGGGGTTGGTGGCCAGGAAATTCGACGGGCTGAACATGTTCATGATCTGCTGCGAAAAATACCCCAGCCGCTTGCGGTCCTTGTCGTCGAGCCCCTCCAGATTCTGCACCGCATCCGCCACCGCCTGCGCGTTCAGCAGGTATTGTTCCTTGAGGAAATGGAAATACGGGTTTGCATCCCACAACGGGTTGGCAAAGCGCGGGTCGCGCCGCGAAGTTTCCGACGTCTTTTCGGGAACCGCGCTCGCCCCCAGCAGTTTCTGGGCCTCGGCGTAATGGCGCAGGGACTCGCTCCAATAGGCGACCTGCTGTTCGATCAGCTTTTCGGGATGCGCCATCACTTCGGTCGTGTAGGCGGCCATCGCCTTCATGAACAGATCGGGGCCGGGGCCCTGCAATCCGGGGCGTACCTCGCGCTTGTGGCCGAGCACCGCCATCAGGCGCTGCGACAATTCCTCGATCCGGGCAAGATTGACGTTCAATTTCGCCAGGTCCGGGCCTGTGTCGTTTTCGTCCGTTGCCATTGGCGCCCATCCACCCTAAGTTTTCTGCACTTGCAGCATAGCCGGTTGCCCTGCCTTGGGAAAGACCTGCCGGCCGATGCGCCAAGAAATGAAAGGGACCGACCGATGCGTTTCATGGCGACCTATGACCTGATGGAAACCGCCCGCACCACCAACCAGTGGCTGGGGGCGACGGCGCGCGCGCTTGGGGCTTACCCGGCCATGGCGATGTTTCCCGGGCCGATGGCCGCCATGCTTGGCGCCTGGGGCGAGGTGACCGAACGCACCTTTGCGCGCATGGTGACCAAGCCGGACTGGGGCATCGCATCGGTGGTGGGCGAGGACGGCCGCGATCACGTGGTCACCGTCGAAAAGCTGGTGACCAAGCCTTTTGGCGACCTGATCCACTTCAACGCCCAGGGGCGCAGGCCGCGCCCGCGCCGGGTTCTGCTGGTGGCGCCGATGTCGGGCCACTATGCGACGCTGCTGCGTTCGACGGTGATCAGCCTGCTGCCCGACTGCGAAGTCTACATCACCGACTGGCACAATGCGCGCGACATTCCGGCCAGCAAGGGCAAGTTCGACATTGAAGACTATACGCTCTACCTTGTTGATTTCATGCGGTTCCTCGGGCCTGACATCCATGTCATCGCGGTTTGCCAGCCGGCCCCGCTGACGCTCGCCGCCACCGCCTATCTGGCCGAACAGGACGCCTCTGCCCAGCCGCGGTCGCTGACCCTGATCGGCGGGCCGATCGACCCCGACGCGGCGCCGACCGACGTGACAGACTTTGGCGCCCGGGTGACGATGGGGGTGCTGGAAGAAACCATGATCCAGCGCGTCGGCTTCAAGCATCCTGGCGCCGGACGGTTGGTCTATCCGGGCCTTTTGCAGCTCGCATCGTTCATCTCGATGAACGCCGAACGCCACGCCAGCGCGTTCAGCGACCAGATTTTGCATGTCGCCCAGGGCAAAGGGTCGGACCATGACAAGCACAACCGTTTCTACGACGAATACCTCGCGGTCATGGACATGACCGCCGAATTCTACCTGTCCACGGTCGAGCGGATTTTCAAGAACCGCGAAGTTGCGCGAAACGATTTCGTGGTGGACGGGCACAAGGTGGATATCGGCGCGATCACCGATGTTGCCGTGAAAATCGTCGAAGGCGAAAAGGATGATATTTCCGCGCCGGGTCAATGCCTTGCGGCGCTGGACCTGCTGACCGGCCTGCCCGACTCGAAGAAAGCCAGCCACCTTGAACCGGGCGCCGGCCACTACGGGATTTTCGCCGGCCGCAGCTGGCGCGAAAACATCCGCCCGCTGGTGCTGGATTTCATCGACACCAATTCCCCCAGAAAACCGGCCAAACGGCTCAAATCCGTGTAAACCCGCCCCGCGGGCGGCGCGTCATCGCAACACCAGCGGCGCCGCCAGCCATTCCCCAAGCAGCCGGCTGACCGTCTCCGGCTGCTCGAGGCTGGGCAGATGGCCAGCCCCTTCGACCACCTCAAGGCGGGCGCCGCGCACCAGTGTGGCGATGAATTCATGGCGGCGTCTGGGGCAGATGCGATCATGTTCGCCGCACAGAACAAGCGTCGGAATCTTCAGCTTTCTCAATGTCTTCTGCTGATCGGGGCGGCGCTGCATCGCGCGTGATTGACGGGTATAGACCTCGGCCCCCAGGTCGGTGGCCATGCGCAGCACCATGTCCAGAATTTCGCGCCGGTGCGGGCCGTCCGCCAGATCGTCCGGCCCCAGGTCAGCCTGGATCGCTTCGCCCAGCCGCCCGGCGCGCGCCTTGACGATCTGTTCTTCGCGCGCCGCCGCCGCGCTGGGGGTTTCGCCTTGAGCATTGGTGGCAATCAGGGCAATGCGGCTGACCCTTTCCGGGGCGCGGCGCTGGATTTCCATGGCCACCATGCCGCCAAGACCGTGGCCGGCGATGGCGAAACGGTCCAGCGCGCGGGCCAGAACCTGCTCGGCCAGTTGCTCGACCGTGTCGGCGGCGGTGAGCGGCGCCAGATGCAGGCTGTGGTTGGCGGAAAGCGCGACGATCTGCGGCGCAAACAGCCTGGCGTCGCACATCATTCCGGGCAAAAGGATCAGCGGATCGGACATTTTTCCTACGACTTGATCAAGCTCGCAGCCCTTGTCGGACGAGTCCGCGCGCTGGTCAACCGGGATTCCCCGAGTTTCCCGCTATTACGGGAAAAGTGCAAAAATCGGGCAATTTTTCGCCAGTTCACGCATAGTTTTGTTCGATTAATGCAAGCCAAAAAAAACCACGGCTCAGGCCCCGTCGGCGGCCTGGATCACCTCGCCAAGGCTGGTTTCGATCAGCGCCAGGCAGGCCGGGGTCGAAAACCGGTGATCGGCGCCCTTGACGATGGTCAGGCGGATATCGTCGCCGCGCGCTTGCTCGAGCAGGCGAAGCGGCACCGAAAGGGCGACCGAACTGTCGGCGTCGCCCTGCAGAAGCCGCGTCGGAAAGGGCAGATCCAGCGGGGCGCGAAGCACAAGCTGGCGACGCCCGTCTTCTATCAGCCGGCGGGTGACGAGATAGGGTTCGTCATATTCGGACGGCAGGAAAATCCGGCCGTTTTCCATCAGTTCCGCCCGCTGATCGGCGTCGAATCCGGCCCAGAATCCATCCTCGGTAAAATCTGGTGCTGCGGCAATTCCAACAATTCCGGAAATTTTTTCTTTTATTTTCCGTGCGAGAATTAGACTAATCCAACCTCCCATCGAAGATCCGACCAGGATCTGCGGCCCATCGGTCAGCCGCTCGACGATTTCGCGCGCATCCGCCGCCCAGTCCCCGATACAGCCGTCTTCGAACCGCCCCGACGACACCCCGTGCCCCGAATAGTCGAACCGCAGAAAGGCCCGGTCCTGGTCGCGCGCCCAGGCTTCGAGGTGGACCGCCTTGGTGCCTTCCATGTCCGATTTCAGCCCGGCCAGAAACACGATACCCGGCCCCCTGCCTTCGGTTTTCACATAGCCAAGCCTGCGCCCGGTGCTTGTGGTCAGAAAATCCGTCATTTCCGCCCCCTTTTTTTGCTTTTGCGCCACGCTAGCCAAGTCACGGCAAAACACAATCTTGACTTTGCCCCCGCTGCGCGCCAAACCGCGCCGACAAACCCGCAACCGGGCGTTTCGTAGGCGCCAAAACGACGAGGAGGCCCCGAATGGCCCAGATTTCTCTCACCTTCCCCGATGGCCATGCGCGCGAATTCGACTCCGGCGTAACGCCCGCCGATGTCGCCGCGACGATCTCGAATTCGCTGCGCAAAAAGGCGATTTCCGCCACCGTCAACGGCAAACACTGGGATCTGCAGTGGCCGATCACCGAAGATGCCTCGATCGCCATTCACACCATGGCCGACGAAGCCCAGGCGCTCGAACTGATCCGCCACGATGCCGCCCATATCATGGCGCGCGCGGTGCAGGAACTGTGGCCCGATGTGAAGGTGACGATCGGCCCGGTGATCGAAAACGGCTGGTATTACGATTTCGATCGCGAAGAGCCTTTCACCCCGGAAGATCTCGGCGAGATCGAGAAAAAGATGAAGGAAATCATCAACCTGCGCGATCCGGTCCGCACCGAGATCTGGGACCGCGACCGCGCCATCCGGTTCTATCGCGACAATGACGAGCCCTACAAGGTCGAGCTGATCGAGGCGATCCCCGGCGACGAGCCGCTGCGCATGTACTGGCACGGCCACTGGCAGGATCTGTGCCGCGGCCCGCATCTGCAGCACACCGGCCAGGTGCCCGCCGACGCGATCAAGCTGATGAGCGTGGCGGGTGCCTACTGGCGCGGCGACAGCGACCGCGCCATGCTGCAACGCATCTACGGCGTGGGGTTCCGCAACCGCAAGGATCTGAAAGCCCATCTGCACATGCTGGAAGAG
>JAJRUE010000265.1 GCA_024277955.1 Alphaproteobacteria bacterium
ATCATGCCCCAGCGCCGCCAGCAGCCGGGTCCGGTCGTCCACGAAGCGGCGGATGCGGTCCTGCATGTCGTTGAAGGCCCGGGTCAGGTCGCGCAGCTCTTCGGGACCGACGGCGGGCAGCGGCTCGGTCGCTTCGCCGCGCCCGAAACGCGCGGTCATCTCGGCCAGGCGGCGCAGCGGCCCGGTCAGCCGCCCCAGCGCGATCCACAGCGCCGCGGCGATCAGCGCCGCAGTCACGCCAAAGGTCGCGACGCTGCGCCAGGCCCATTGCAGCGGCGGCCGGTGAAACCGGGTGTCGACGTTCAGCCAGCCGCCACGCTGCAGGCGGATCGAGATGTTCATTTCCACCGTCGACATCGGCACATCGGCCATCTGGGCGTGCATCTCGCGCATATCCGGGGTCATTTGCGGCATCGGCGGCAGCGGTGCGTTGCGCGGGCCGCTGTCGTGGGTTTCCACCCGCACATCGTCCGCCCCGTCGCGCCCCAGCTGGGTGGCGATCTGGCGGGCAACCCGCTGGCCCCGCTGGTCCGACGCCGCCACCGCTGGCGACGGGTCCAGCGAAAACCGCACCAGCGGCGAATTCGCCGCCAGCTGGATCGCCCGCACTTCGCCGGCATTGGCGGTTTCCAGCAGCTGCGCCACATTGGCCGCGCGGCCCGCGGTTTCCTGCACCAGCGCCGCCTGCACCGCCAGTGCGCGTTCGTCGGCAAAGAGCCAGATGCTCAGCCCCTGGGCGATCACCAGCGCCGCCAGCGTCACCAGCAGCAACTGCCCGCGCAGAGATCGCGCGAACGGCAGCATTACGAAAGCTCCTCGACGTCGCACGACAGGCTGTAGCCGCCGCCGCGCACGGTGGTGAGAATGGTGGGCTGGGCCGGGTCCGGTTCGATCTTGCGGCGCAGCCGGCTGACCTGGTTGTCGATGGTGCGGTCGAACACATGCGCCTCGCGCCCCGAGGTCAGGTCCAGCAGCTGATCGCGGCTGAGCACGAAGCGCGGCCGTTCCAGCAGCACGCTGAGCAGTTTGAATTCCGCCGTGGTCAGGCGTTCCTCATGGCCGTCGTCGCGCGTCAGCAGCCGCCGGTCGCTGTCCAGCACCCAGTTGGCAAATCGCACCCGGCGGGCTTCCAGCTTTTCCACCGCGGGCGCGCGCGCGGCGCGGCGCAGGATCGCCTTGATGCGGGCCAGCAGTTCGCGCGGGTTGAACGGCTTGGGCAGATAGTCGTCGGCCCCGACTTCGAGCCCGACGATACGGTCGGTATCTTCGCCCAGCGCGGTCAGCATCAGGATCGGCGCGACATTGTCCGCCGACAGGCGGCGGCACACCGACAGCCCGTCTTCGCCGGGCATCATCACGTCCAGCACGATCAGGTCGAACCGCCCGGTTCTGAGCTTGGCATCCATGTCGGCGGCATCGCGCGCGGTGGTCGTGCGGTAGCCGTTCTTTTCAAGATACCGGCTGACCGCACCACGGATCTCGCGGTGATCGTCGACGATCAGGATATGCGGCGCTTCGTTCATGGCCCCGTTCTAGCGCGCCCGCGCGACCCTGGGCAGACGAATTTGTCGCAAAATGTAACAGGCCCGAGGCTTGTGACAAATCGATACCAAATAGCCCGGTCGCGGGGATGGTGTTGCGACAATCGCCCCCCAGATTGAGGTCATCGGACAATGACACGCAAATGAAAAGGTGACGCCATGAAACGCAACACGATCCTCGCAATCGCCCTCGCATCCGCCGCCACGGTGGCGACTGTCGCGGCAGTCCCGGTTCTGGCCCACGGCACCGGAAACCGCGGCGGCTGGCAGGCCGGGCAGCAGCAGATGGGCGGCATGATGGGCGGCAACTACGGCGACCGGGGCGCCTGGGGCGGACGCGGCTCGATGATGGGCGGCGACCAGGGCTTTCAGGGGCGCGGCTATCAGGGCGGCATGCCCGGCGGCCAGTATGGCATGATGGGGCCCCAGGGTGGCGGCTTCGGGCCGCAAGGTGGCATGATGGGCCCCCAGGGTGGCATGATGGACATGATGATGGGCTCTGGCGGCATGGGCCAGGGGATGGGTCAAGGCATGGGCATGGGACCGGGCATTGGCGGCTTTCCCGGTGGCAGCATGATGGGCGGCGGCATGATGGGCCAGCTGTTCGATCAGTTCGACACCGATGGCAATGGCATTGTCTCGGCTGACGAAGCCCGCGCCGGTCTGGCCGCGCAGCTCGAGAAATACGATGCCGACGGCGACGGATACCTGTCGCTGGCGGAATTCGAGGCGCTGCACGCCGATTTCCTGCGCGAAACCATGGTCGACCGGTTCCAGGCGCTCGACAATGACGGCGATGGCAAGGTGACGCTCGATGAAATCACCGCCCCGGCCAACTTGATCGAGCGGATGCAATCCATGCATGACGCTCGGGACGGCGCCCGCATTGGCGGCGGCGACACCGCGCCCGCCATGGGCCCCGCGCCCAACATGATGAACGACAACTGAAGACCGGGCGTTCCCGGGGGCGGCACAGCGCCGGCCCCGGAACCCCGCCAGACACAGGAGGACAAGATGATGGGATATGGAATGGGATATGGTCTGATGGGCGGCCTTGGCGGCGGCCTGGTGATGCTGCTGTTCCTGGTGCTGGTGGTGCTGGCCATTGCCGGATTGATCAAGTACCTGAGAACCTGACACGGCCCGATTGGCCGCCACGCGCCCGCCGGGGCTGCGAGGCGGTCGCAGGCCACGCAGCAAAGGGATGTTCCAATGATCCAGACGATCTTTCGCAGGCTGAGCGTTCATGCAACGCTCGGCCTTCTGGCGTTTTCGGCCGCCGGGGCGGCGATGGCGCAAGACGCCGGGCAGAGCCCTGAACGGGTGCCGCTGGACCGGCTGGAATCGGTCTATGCGGTGGCCGCCGACCCGGCGCGGGCGGGCGGGTTGTTGCTGGGGACCAGGTTCGGGCTGCTCAGGGCGACGCCCGACGGGTTCGCCAACCTTTCCGATGCGGTCCCGGTGGCGGTGATCGGGCTGGCCCGCCTGCCGGGCGGCCAGGCGGATACTGGCGCAAGCGGCGCTCTTGTGCTCAGCGGCTTTGGCACCGATGGCAAGCCGGCGGGTCTGTGGATCAGCCGCGACGGCGCGGCCAGTTGGTCGCCGGTCGCGCCCGGGGCGCAGGGGGCCGGGGTGGCTGTCACCTCGATCTCGGTCAGCCGCACGGATCCGGCGCGCATCCTCGGGCTGAGCGATGAAATCATGCTCAGCCAGGATGGCGGCAAAAGCTGGAGCGCGCTGCCGACCACCCCGGAACAGACCTTTTCGGTGGCGTTGGCCGGGGCGGACGGAAGCCGCATCCTGGCGGCGACCATGGGCGGGCTCATGGTCAGCGACGACGCCGGCCGAACCTGGACGCGCAGCTATCAGGGCGACGGGCCGGTGACCGCCGTGGCCGGCCTTGGCGATGGGCGGCTGCTGGCCTTTGTCTATGGCGCCGGGGTGATCGCGGCGCCGGCGGACAGTCTGGACTGGCAACTGGTGGGCGCCGGGTTCGGCGAACGCTACCTGCGCGACATCGCCCAGGGGCCGGATGGCGAAATCTATGGCGTCGCCGACACCGGCGCGGTGCTGGTCAGCCGCGATGGCGGCCAGACCTGGCTGAGCTTCGAGGGCTCTGACATCGCGACCCCGCAACGCATCGCCGCCGGGCGCGCGATCTTTCAGGACCCCTGCCAGGCCTGCCACGGGGTTGGCGGCATCGGCGAAGCCCCGGGCAACCCCGAGGCCCGCGACGAAGCCGGCTTCAAGGCCCCGGCGGTGAACGACGCCATGCACGCCTGGCATCATTCCAACGCCGGGCTGCGCCAGACGATTTCG
>JAJRUE010000266.1 GCA_024277955.1 Alphaproteobacteria bacterium
CTCCTCTTCTTCAGGTTAGTGGCGGCGCGGGCCGCGGTCGCGCTCTTCGCGCTTTTGCATCTGGACCGACGGGCCTTCCTTGTGCTCGTCGACCTTGATGGTCAGCACCCGCATCACGTCTTCGTGCAGGCGCATCAGGCGTTCCATTTCCTGCACGGCCGTGGCCGGGGCATCGGTGCGCATGAAGGCATAGTGGCCTTTGCGGTTCTTGTTGATCTTGTAGGCCATGGTTTTCAGGCCCCAGTATTCGCTGTCGACAAGCTTACCGCCATTGTCGGCCAGCACGGCGCCAAAATGTTCGATGAGACCTTCGGCCTGCGCGCCGGAAAGATCCTGGCGCGCGATCAGGACATGCTCGTAAAGCGGCATGCGTACTCCAATCATGTCGGGCGCATTTCAAAGGGCGGGGGTCTGAGCCCTTGCCGCGACCCACCCACGAGAGACTGCGCTGGTTTTTCAAGAAATCGGCAAGGAACCGGCCTTATACACGGTCGTGAAATTGATGCAAGGGGGGCCAAATCCGGCCATTTTTCGGCGGCAGGATGGTGGAAACGGGCCGGTGAGGGTCCGGTGGCAACAATGGACAAGGCAATGGCATATGACACCGGTGCAAACGACCAGGTGTTAAGGGGTGACAAGCCGGCTGGATCGGCGCGTATCAGTGAAACGGCTTGGGGACTAATCATCAGCCAGGGGGCCAGTGCGCGCCGCCGGGCCGAAATCGGCGAGGTCATGGCGGCCTTTGCCTGTCTGATGTTCGGAACCTTTGCCTATGCGCCCTGGCTCTTGCCGGTGTCGGCAGAGGGGCTGTTCGGGGCGATGGCGCTGCCGGCCAAGATCGGCGCGACGGTGCTGTTTTCGGGCTTTTCCTTTCTGAACTACCGGATTTCCCGGCGCGGTCTCGGGGTCGAGCTGCATGTGGACAGCGACCAGAACATGCTGCGCCTGGTGCGCCGCAACCGGGCCGGGTCGCTGAGCTACAGCGCCAGGATCCCGTTTTCGGCGGTCGAAAGCATTTATCTGAAACGCTCGAAATCTCCGCGTTCGGCGGCGCAGTTGCAGTTACGGCTGGCCGGGCCGGGCGCGCGCCAGATCCAGATCCTCAGCGCCCCCGCGCGCGAGCTTGAGCCGATCCTGCAACAGATAATTGCCCGCATGCGCCAGTCGCGCGGCTCCGGCGCTGCATCGTTGCGCGCGGGAACGGCCGCTGTGTCGCCCAGGCGGCCCGCCCAGCCCGCGGCAAAGCGCGACCGGCCCGAGCGTGCTGTGCGCGGCGATGGCTCCCAGGTATTCGCGCATCGCGCCGGCGCCGTGCCTTCGGCCCCGGCGGTGCGCTGACGCGCGGCGGGTCTTTCGTTTTTTTTTCATAGGACGGCGCCGCGGCCCGGGTGGCCTGGCGCGCGCCTGTTGTTGGCGGCTGCTGTTGGTGGCGGCCTTGCGCTTGTCGCGGCAGGGCCAAGGCGCTAAACCGCTGCTGAAACATCACCACCAGCAGGAGCCAGCATGAGCCGCGCATTCGTTTTCCCGGGCCAGGGGGCCCAGACCATCGGCATGGGCAAGGCGCTCGCCGACAGCTACCCGGCGGCGCGGGCGGTTTTCGAAGAGGTCGATGACGCGCTGGGGCAGGCGCTGTCGGCGCTGATCTGGGAAGGCGAACAGGACCAGCTGACCCTGACGGCGAACGCGCAGCCGGCGCTGATGGCGACATCGCTGGCGGCGATGCGCGCGCTTGAAGCCGAAGGGCTGGGGCTGGAGGGCGCGGCCTTTGTGGCGGGGCATTCGCTGGGCGAATATTCGGCGCTGGCGGCGGCGGGCGCGCTAAGCGTCGCAGACACGGCGCGCCTGCTGCGCACCCGCGGCCAGGCCATGCAAGAGGCAGTGCCGGTGGGCGTGGGCGCGATGGCGGCGATCCTGGGGCTGGACTTCGAGGCGGTCTCGGCGGTCGCGCAGGAGGCGGCGCAGGGCCAGGTTTGCCAGGCCGCGAACGATAACGATCCGGGGCAGGTGGTGGTGTCGGGCCACAAGGAGGCGGTGGAACGCGCCGTCGAGCTGGCCAAGGCGGCAGGCGCGCGCCGGGCGGTGCTGCTGCCGGTGTCCGCGCCGTTCCACTGCGCGCTGATGGCGCCGGCGGCCGAGGTGATGGAAGCCGCGCTTGCGGCGGTCGAGATCAAGGCCCCGGCGGTGCCGCTGGTGGCCAATGTGCGCGCCGAAGCGGTGCGCGACCCCGACGAGATCCGTGCGCTTCTGGTGGCCCAGGTCACCGGTTCGGTGCGCTGGCGCGAAAGCGTGCTCTGGATGGCGGGTCAGGGGGTGGACGAGGTCTGGGAGATCGGCGCGGGCAAGGCGCTGTCGGGCATGATCCGGCGCATCGACCGGTCGATTGGCTGCAAGGCGGTGGGCACGGCCGAAGATATCGCGGCGCTCAAGGGATAGGCGGGCGCCGTTTTCTTTCAAAGAAAACGGTCCGAAATCTTTGGAAGATTTCGGCCCCCGCGCGCGGCAGGAACGCGCGGCAGGAACGCGCGGCAGGAACAGGAAAGGGAAAGAAATGTTTGATCTGACGGGAAAGAATGCGCTTGTCACCGGGGCGTCCGGGGGGATTGGCGGGGCGATTGCCAGGGCCTTGCACGGGGCCGGCGCCAGCGTCGGTCTGTCGGGCACGCGCGTCGAGCCGCTCGAGGCCCTGACGGCAGAGCTGGGCACGCGCGCGCATGTGCTGCCGTGCAACCTGTCGGATGCGGATGCGGTCGCCGCGCTGCCCAAGCAGGCCGCCGAGGCGATGGGCAGCGTCGATATCCTGGTGAATAACGCCGGTATCACCCGCGACAACATCTTCATGCGGATGAGCGACGAGGAATGGGAAACGGTCCTGAACGTCAACCTGACCAGCACCATGCGGCTGTGTCGCGGGGTCATGCGGCCGATGATGAAGGCGCGCTGGGGGCGGATCGTCAACATCAGTTCCATCGTCGGGGCCACCGGCAACCCGGGGCAGGCGAACTATGCCGCCAGCAAGGCCGGGATGGTCGGGATGACCAAGTCCATCGCCTACGAGGTGGCCAGCCGCGGGATCACCGCCAACTGCGTGGCGCCGGGGTTCATCGCCACCGCCATGACCGACAAGCTGACCGACGACCAGAAGGACAAGATCAACGCCCAGATCCCGGCCGCGCGCATGGGCACGCCCGAGGAAATCGCCGCCGCGGTGCTGTATCTGGCGAGCGACGAGGCCGCCTATGTCACCGGCGCGACGCTGCATGTGAACGGCGGCATGGCGATGCTCTGAACGCGATCCCGGCGGGGTGAGCCGCCGGGATTTTCCTTGGTTTGCGGCACCGCTCAGGCGGCTTTGAACAGCCGCCTTGTCACCAGCGGACTGCCGCGCAGCCCGTGCAGGCTCTTGGCCGCGGCGAGCACCGCGAGATCGGCAAGCGGTTCGATCAGCACCACCATCATGTAGGCGGCGCCAAAGCTGCTGATCCCGGCCAGGTTCTGGGCGGTGAACCCGTGCCCGTAGAGCGCCCAGAACGCCACCCAGGCCACCACGCCGCCCTGGTAGGACACCGACAGCGCCAGGGCCTGACGGTATTGCAGGTCGACATAGGCGGTGGTGCGGGGAATCACCCTTTGGGCCAGCGCCGACAATGCAAACCGCGGCACCAGCAGCGTGGTCACGTTCATCCCGTATTGCGGCAGGTCCGCGGGCGCAAAGAACAGCCCCTGGATCAGCAGCCCCAGCGCCAGGCCCAGCGCCGCCGGCGCCGCGCCCAGGATCAGAAACAGCGTCGAGCCGAGGATGAAGTGCACTTCGGACACGCCCACCGGGAAATGCGGCAGGATTTCGAAAAAGGTGAACACCAGCCCAGTGGCCAGCGACGCGCGCGCGGCCAGCGACAGGGCCGGGCGGGGTTTCAGCTCTTGGGCGGCGATTTTCAGCCACCACGCGCCGGCCCCGGCGGCGGTGACGTAGGACAGGGCGAGTTTGGCGCCGGTGACGACGCCCGGTTCGATATGCATGGGTCTTGGTCCTTTCTTGCGCCGCTCCACCCCGTGCAGCGGCAATCTTCAGGTTTTGACCAGGGGGGAACACATGCAGGCCCGGCGCGCCATCTTGACGCCGCTCCCGCCCACGCACCCCGCATGGCCGTTGAGGATGATCCTGGCCGGTCTCCGGACTTGCGAGGGGGCGCCTTGATCGGTGCCGGGGCGTTCCACCTTCCCGCGCGGCTGGCGCAGTGGTCATCGGAATGCCTGATC
>JAJRUE010000267.1 GCA_024277955.1 Alphaproteobacteria bacterium
AACGGCAGCCATTGCCTGTGCGGCCCCCTTGCGCCATTGTCGCGCCGAAGGTTTCAGTTGATCGGGGGAAAACGACATGGATCTGGGAATTTCCGGCCGCAGGGCCGTGGTATGCGCCTCGTCAAAGGGGCTGGGGCTGGGGTGTGCGCGCGCGCTGGCGGGCGAGGGTGTCAACCTGGTGATGAACGCCCGCGGGGCCGAAACGCTGGAAGCCTCGGCCCAGGCGATCCGCGATGATTTCGGCGTGGAGGTCACCACCGTGGCCGCCGACATCACTACCGCCGAAGGGCGCGAAGCGGTGCTGGCCGCCGGCGCCGGCGCCGACATTCTGGTGAACAACGCCGGCGGGCCGCCGCCGGGGACCTGGTCGGACTGGTCGCGCGAAGACTTCATCGCCGCGCTCGACGCCAACATGCTGGCGCCGGTGGCGATGATCCAGGGGCTGGTACCGGCCATGATGCAGCGCAAATGGGGCCGGGTGGTCAACATCACCTCGATGTCGGTGAAATCGCCGATCGCCATTCTGGGCCTGTCCAACGCCGCGCGCGCCGGGCTGACCGGTTTCGTCGCCGGCACCTCGCGCCAGGTGGCGCCCGATGGGGTGGTGATGAACAACCTGCTGCCGGGCATCCACGCCACCGAGCGCGCGGATGCGCTGGACGGCGCGGTGGCAAAGGCCGAAGGGATTTCCATCGAGGACGCGCGCGCCCGGCGCGCGGCGACCATCCCGGCGCGCCGCTACGGCACGATCGAGGAATTCGGCGCCGCCTGCGCCTTCCTGTGTTCGCAGTTCGCCGGCTTCATCGTCGGCCAGAACATCCTGCTGGACGGCGGCGCGGTGAACGCCACGCTTTGAACCATGGCGCAGGGGGCTTTCCGCCCCCTCTTGGCCTGACGGCCAATTCACCCCCGAGGATACTCGTGGACAGAAGAAAGTCCGCTGTTTCTTCTGTCCGCAAATATCCCCGCCGGAGGCACCGCGACGCGCGAATGCGCGGCGCATCTGCCGCAAAGCGCCCACTTGCAGCCTGCACTCGGGGCTGCTATCCCGCTCAAACCCGATGTTTTTTGTCGGAGAAGTGAGGGCAAGCCGCCGTGAGCAGGGACATCCCGAGGCTGGAGGTCAGGAACATCACGCGCCGTTTCGACGGGCGTGTGGTGGTGGACGACCTGTCGCTGCGGGTGATGCCGGGGCAGGTGACCTGTCTGCTGGGTCCGTCGGGCTGCGGCAAGTCCACGACCTTGCGGATCATCGCCGGGGTTGACCGGCAGGACGACGGCGCGGTGCTGGTGGACGGGCGGGTGATTTCGGATGCCGGCCACCACACGCCGCCGGAAGATCGGTCGGTCGGGCTGATGTTTCAGGATTTCGCGCTGTTTCCGCATCTGAGCGTGGCGCAGAACGTGGCCTTCGGGCTCAAGGGGCGGGCCGGGGCGCATCGCGACCGGGTGCTCGAGTTGCTGGAAAAGGTGAACCTGCCGCATCTGATCGACGCCTGGCCGCACCAGCTTTCGGGGGGCGAGCAGCAGCGGGTGGCGCTGGCGCGCGCGCTGGCGCCGCGGCCGCGGATCATGCTGATGGACGAGCCGTTTTCGGGGCTGGACGAGCGGCTCAAGGATGACATCCGCGACGCGACGCTGGCGATCCTCAAGGACGAGGGCACTGCGGTTCTGCTGGTGACCCACGAGCCCGCCGAAGCCATGCGCATGGCCGACGAGATTGCGCTGATGCGCGCCGGGCGGATCGTTCAGAGCGGCGCGCCCTACAATATCTACAACGCGCCGGTGGACAAGGCGGCGGCGGCTTTCTTCAGTGATATCAACGTGATCAAGGGCGAAGTTAAGGGCGCCCTGGTGACCACGCCCTTTGGCGAGTTTCTGGCGCCCGGCTATCCGGACGGCACCGGGATCGAGATCGTCATTCGTCCGCAGCATCTGCGCATCGATTTCGACCGGGGCGGGCATGGGCCCAACCCGACGCCTCAGGACGGGGTGGCGGCGCGCGGGATCGTCGAACGGGCGCGTTTCATGGGGCGCGAAAGCCTGGTCGAGTTCCGGATGGATTACGACGGTTCGGTGCTCAAGGCGACGGTGCCTTCGGTATTTCTGCCCAAGCCGGGCACGCCGCTGTGGCTGATGATCCGGCGCGGGCGGTGCTTTGTGTTTCCGGCCGAGGGGCGCGGGGACGGTTGAGCCGTTTAGGGCCCGGCGTGGCGCTGCCGGGGCGGCCAGGCTGCCTCCGGCGGGGATATTTTCGGACAGAAGAAGATGCGCACAGGCCGGCGGGCACGGCGCGGGGGCGGGTGGTTCAACCGGCGGGGGCGAGGCTGTCGATGTGGTCGACGCGGATGGTTTTTTCGCCCGGCTCGCCGTCGCACAGGAAGGTGCAGGTCCAGACCCGGCCCCAGAACTCCAGCTTCAGCAGTCGCGCGACGCAGCTGTGGCGCGTGCCGTTGGGATCGCGGTGGCTCAGCCAGACCGCGCGGCGGTTGCGCAGGGCGGCGCGCAGGGCCGGCATGTGGCGGATGCCGGCGGCGGGGTCGGCAAACGGGTGCACCGCAAGCCCCCAGCCGGCGGGTTCGGCCGGCGCGCCTTCGGGCAGGGCGGCATCGATGCGCGCCGCCAGCCGTTGCGCCGCATCGCGCAGCGACGGATCGTCGGCCTGGCTCATCACCGCCAGCCCCAGGTGCAGCGCTTCGAGTTCTCCCATGTCCAGGTTCAGCGCCGGCAGGGTGACAGGCGCCGTCATCCGGTAGCCCTGTCCGCGCCGCCCGGCCACCGGCACGCCCGAGCGTTTCAGCGTGTCGATATCGCGATACAGGCTGCGCGTGGTGATCCCCAGGGTTTTCGCCAGATCGGCGCCGCGATGCAGCCCGCCGTCGCGCAGCAGGGCGATCAGGGCCACCAGCCGGTCCTTGCGGGCGACTCGCCCTGGCGCGGGTTTCGCCGGTGGGGGCCGTTGCGCGCGGGGCGGGGCCGGGGTTCGGGGCGAATCGGTCATCCCGGCCATCATAACAACTGACAAAACCTGTCAGGAGATTTTGCAGCCGCGCATTGCCCGCCGCCCGATTGTGCAGAAGCGGAAAAATTCCGGAAATGCGGCGTTTGTGTCTTTTCCAACGGCGCAAGAGCCAATAGATACGGTGGGTGAATTTCCAGGGGCGGCACATCGCGGCCCGCACAAGGGAGAGACCCCATGCTCAACAATATCGGACTTCCGGGCCTTCTGCTGATCGCCGTTGTCGTTCTCGTGCTTTTCGGGCGCGGCAAGATTTCGTCGCTGATGGGCGAAGTCGGCAAGGGCATTTCGTCGTTCAAGAAAGGCGTGAACGAGGGCAATAAGGAACTCGAGGATCAGGCCGCGGCCGCCAAGGACGTGACCCCCGAAGAGGAAAAGGACCAGGTCTGAGGACCGGGGCCGTGGTTCGGGGCCGGGCGGGGCTGAGCGCGCATGTTTGACATCGGCTGGAGCGAATTGCTGGTAATTGGCGTCGTGGCGCTGATCGTGGTGGGTCCCAAGGACCTGCCGCAGATGTTCCGCACGCTGGGTCGGTTCACGGCCAAGGCCAAGTCGATGGCCCGCGAATTCACCCGCGCGATGGAGGACGCCGCCGACGAGGCCGGCGTCAAGGACGTGGCCAAGGATCTCAAGAGCGCGACATCGGCGCGTTCGCTGGGGCTGGACAAGGTGGAAGAAGCGGTCACCAAGTTCGAACAGTGGAACCCGATGGACGACAAGGATGACGGCGACGCGAAGCCGGCCAAGGGTCCGGCGACCGAGGCGCTCAGCAAGGAGCGCGCCGAGGTGGCCGAAAAGATCCGCGATGCCGGGGCCAAGGCCGCGCTCAAGCGCAAGGCCGCCGAAACCGGGGCGAACGAGGCCGGGGCGAAAACGCTCGCCAAAAAGCCCGCGGCGAAAAAGCCTGCGGCCAAGAAACCCGCTGCCAAGAAACCAGCCGCAAGGAAACCTGCGGCAAAGAATTCCTCTGCCAGCAAGCCGGCTGCGAAAAAGCCCGCCGCCGGGGCCGGCGGCAAGGGGGCCTAGATGAGTGCTCAGGACGAAATCGAGGACAGCTCGGCGCCGCTGATCGAGCATCTCGCCGAGTTGCGCAACCGGCTGATCCATTCGGCCGTCGCCTTTATCATCGGCATGGTGATTGCCTTCAGTTTCTGGAACCCGGTGTTCAACTTCCTGACCCACCCGCTGTGCAACGCCATGGCCGAGCGGGGCCAGTCCGACTGCGGGCTGATCCTGATCAAGCTGCAGGAAGGCTTCTTCGTGGCGATCTCGATTTCGCTGCTGGGCGGCCTGGTGCTGTCCTTCCCCTATATCAGCTACCAGCTGTGGCGTTTCGTGGCGCCGGGGCTCTACAAGAACGAAAAGAACGCCTTTCTGCCGTTCCTGGTGGCCTCGCCGGTGATGTTCGCCGCCGGCGCGTCGTTCGCGTTTTTCGTGGTGACGCCGCTGGCCTTCAACTTTTTCCTCGGCTTTCAGCAACCGGGAACGGTGCTGGACGGGGACGCGGGCCAGGCGGTGGCCGGGATCGCCTTTCAGGGCTCGGCCCAGGAATACCTGCGCCTGACCATCAAGTTCATCGTCGCTTTCGGCCTGACCTTCCAACTGCCGGTGCTGCTGACGCTGATGGGCAAGGCCGGGCTGGTCAGCTCGCAAGGGCTGGGGGCGGTGCGCAAATACGCGGTGGTCGGTATCCTGGTGCTGGCCGCGGTGGTGACCCCGCCCGACGTGATCACCCAGGTGATCCTGTTCACCGTGGTTTACGGGCTTTACGAGGTGTCGATCTTCCTGGTGCGCCGGGTCGAACGCAAGCGCAACGAAAAGCTGCGCGCCGAAGGGCTGTTGTTCGACGAAGACGAGTTTGACGAGGACGACGACCTGTATGGCGACCTTGGCGATGGCGATGGCGAAGGCGTAGACGACGGCCCGGATGGCGCCCGGGACGATGACTGACGACGCGCTGGGCCGGATCGCGGCGGCGCTGGAACGGATGTCTCCGGCGCCGCGCGCGGCCCCGGACTTTGCCGCCGCCCAGGCCTTTGTCTGGCATGTGGACCCCGACCGGCTGAGCCCGGTGCAACGGGTCAACCGGATCGACCTTGCGCTGCTGCACGGGATCGACCGGGCGCGCGACACGCTGCTGCAGAACACCCGCCAGTTCGCCCAGGGCCTGCCGGCCAACAACGCGCTGCTCTGGGGCGCGCGCGGCATGGGGAAATCCTCGCTGGTCAAGGCGGTGCACGCGGTCGTGGCGGCCGAGGCGCCGGGGCTGAAAATCGTCGAAGTGCAGCGCGAAGACCTGCCCTCGATCGGGCGGCTGCTGGCGCTGCTGCGCGGCGCGCAAGCGCGTTTCGTGCTGTTTTGCGACGACCTGTCGTTTTCGCACGACGACGAACATTACAAATCGCTGAAAGCGGTGCTGGATGGCGGCATCGAGGGCCGCCCCGAAAACGTGGTGTTCTATGCCACCTCGAACCGCCGCCACCTGATGCCGCGCGACATGATCGAGAACGAACGCTCCAGCGCCATCAACCCGTCCGAGGCGGTGGAAGAAAAGGTCTCGCTGTCCGACCGGTTCGGCCTGTGGCTGGGGTTCCATGCCTGCAGCCAGGACGAATACCTGGCGATGGTGCGCGGCTATTGCACGGCCTTCGGGATCAGGATCGACGATGACACCCTGCGCGCCGAGGCGATCGAATGGCAAGCGACCCGCGGGGCGCGCTCGGGGCGCGTCGCCTGGCAGTTCGTGGTGGATCTGGCCGGACGAAAAGGCGTCCCGCTGCCAGCCTGACCCGGGCTTGACCCGGCGACGACCAGAACAAGGGATTGCGCCGCGCTGACGCGCGTCGCGGTGCCTCCGGCGGGGATATTTGCGGACAGAAGAAGCCTGCAGATTTCTTCTTTTTACAAGTATCCCCGCCGGAGGCATGCCCGAGCCCGGCCCGAAGGGGCGGGCGAGACAGGAAACGTCGCGCCGGCACGGCGCGTCCATTTGATTTGCGGTCAGTTCACGAAGGGCATCGGGTCCACGCTTTCCAGGCCTTTTCGGATCTCGAAATGCAGAAAGCTGGGCGAGCCGGCGCGCACCACGGCGATCTGCTGGCCGCGTTTCACCTTGTCGCCCTTCTTGATCTTCAGCTTGTCCACCCCGGCATAGACCGTCAGGATGTTGTTGGCGTGCTTGATCACCACGATCGGCACGTTTTCGGTGTCGCGGGTGATGGCGGCCACGGTGCCGTCCTGGGCGGCGCGCACCGGTGTGCCGGCGGGGGCGGAAATGCCGATCCCGTCGTTCTTGCCCTTGGCGTAGGCGCGGATGATCTTGCCGTCCACCGGCATCACGAACTTGGCCGGGTCGCGGGTGTCGGTGCGGCTGTCGCCCAGATTGGGAGAGGCCGGGCGCGCCACCGGGGTGGCCGGGGTGTCGCCCGGCAGCGGGGTGGCGGCGCTGGGCGGCGCCGGGGTTTGCGACCCCTGGTCGGGGGCGGTGGCATCGGCCCCGGGGGCGGCCACCGGGATCAGAAGGTATTGCCCGGCGCGCACCGAAAGGTCAGACCCGAGCCCGTTCCACTGGGCCAGCGCGCGCACCGACACGTTGTAGAGCCGGGCGATGGAATAGGCGGTTTCGCCGGCTTCGACCTTGTGGCGGATCGGCTCGGCCGTGGGCTGTTCGCTGTGGGGATCGGCCGGGCCGGCGGTCTGGCCATCTGCCCCCGCACGGTCGATGGCGTTTTCGGCGAGCGTGGTAATGTCGATCTGGTCGGCGGGCGCGCCGGTCGCCGGCGACGGTTCGGCGACGCGCCGGGGCAGGGCGATGACTTCGCCGGCGCGCAGCGGCGCATCGGGCGAGATGCCGTTGTAGTTCGCCAACTCGCCGGCGGGCAGGCCGACGCGGGCGGCGACATCGCTGATGCGGTCACCGCGCCGGGCGATGGCGACCTGGTAGTTGGGGTAGGAAATCACCCCGCGCGCGTCCGGGCGCGGCCGGTTGGCGGTGGCCTGGCGCGCCGCGTCGGCGGTGTTGAAGCCGCCCGCCAGCCCGCGCAGATCAAAGTCCAGCCCCTGTTCGCAGGCGCCAAGCGCCAACAACGCCGCTCCTGCCAGCACGGCCCGCGTCGTTTTCCTGCCAAGATGTGTCATATGCTCAAAACCCTCAAGATCCGGCCCCTTTTCGGGCCGTTGTTGCGCGCAATGCCGCGCGCCTGCCTGCTGCTCGTGTCCCGCGTCACTCCTGGCCCAGCCCTTCGAGCAGGGGGACGAACCGGACCGGGCAAAGTTCGTCGTAATCGAACCCCGTGTCGGTGCGCGTGACCTTTACCAGGCTCTGAACCGCGTCCGACTGCCCAACCGGCACCACCATGATACCGCCTATTTTCAGCTGCGCCAAGAGCGGGCCGGGCGGGTCTTCGGCGGCCGCCGTGATGATGATCCGGTCGAACGGCGCCTGTTCGTCGAAGCCGCGGCTGCCGTCGGCGGTGAAGGCGGTGATGTTGGTGAGGTTCAGTTCCTCGAAAATCGCCTTGGCCTGCTGCACCAGCCGGCGAAAGCGGTCCACCGTGTATACCCGGCGCGCCAGCTGGCTGAGCACCGCCGCCTGGTAGCCCGACCCGGTGCCGATTTCCAGCACCTTGTCGCGCGGGTGCAGATCCAGCGCCTGGGTCATCAGCCCGACGATCGAGGGCTGAGAGATGGTCTGACCGCAGGCGATCGGCAGCGGCGTGTCGTCATAGGCGCGTTCGGCGAAGAGACCGCGCACGAACGGGCCGCGGTCGATCTTTTCCATCGCTTCCAGCACGCGCTTGTCGGTCACCCCCTTGGAGCGGAGCGCGAACAGGAACTGCATCTTGCGTTCGGCGTCGCTGGTCATCGGCGGGTTTCCTTTGGCTGGCTCATTCCAGGCACTGCTTCAGATCGCCCATCGCGTCATGGGCGGTCAGGTCGCAGCGCATCGGGGTGATTGCGATATGGCCTTCGATGGCGGCGGTGACATCGGTGCCCGGCTCGGCCGGCAGGTGCTGCGGCCCGCCGCGGATCCACAGGAACCGGCGCCCCGAGGGCGACAGATGCGCTTCCACCCCGAAATAGGCGTCGCGGCGGTAGCCCTGGGTGACGATCCGGCGCCCCTTCACCTGATCGCCCGGCAGCGGCGGAAAGTTGACGTTGTAAAACAGCCGGTAGTCGTGGTCGTCCCAGATCGCCTTGTCCAGAAGCGCGCGCACCGTCGCCGCGCCATGCTGCAGCGCCGCTTCGAACGGGTCTTCCAGGTCGCGGTTGCCGGCCCCCAGATATTGCGACATGGCGATCGCCGGCAGCCCCTGCAGCGCCGCCTCCATCGCGCCGCCAATGGTGCCGGAATACAGCGTGTTTTCGCCGGCGTTGTTGCCGCGGTTGACGCCGGACAGCACCAGGTCGGGGCGCTGCTTCATCACGTCATGCAGCCCGGCCAGGATGCAGTCGGCGGGCGAGCCTTCGGCGGCGTAGCGCCGTTCGCCCAGGCGCGCGATCATCATCGGGTGGGTGTAGCTGATCTTGTGGGCGACGCCGGATTGCTCGAAAGCCGGGGCTACGGTCCAGACTTCGCCATCGGGGCCGGCGATGTCGCGGGCGATCGCTTCGAGAACCGCAAGGCCCGGAGCGTTGATGCCGTCGTCGTTGGTGATGAGAATGCGCATGCCTGTCCGCCCGCTTTTCCCCTGTGAATAGAGTGCTTCGCCGGCGGCGGCAAGCCACCCGTCGCCGGGCTCAGCGCGGCGGCGCCAGAAGTGCTGACTGGCCGTCGGTAAACCAGGCGTCGCCGGTCGGGGTTTCGCTGATCCGGGGCCAGATCATCGCAAAGCGCTGGCGCAGCGCCAAGGCCCCGGTGGCGACCAGATCCACCACAAGCCGGTCGCGTTCGGCGTCGATATCGGGGGCGATGTGGCCGGCAAGCCCCCATTTCAGCGGATCGTCCAGGCTGGCGGTGCCGACGTAGATGCGCGCCCCGGCGGGGGTGCGATAGCGGGTTTTCCAGAGGCGCGCGTGGTGGCGGCGGCGCAGACCGTGTTCGGACGTCGGCTTTTCAAATCCCAGGTCGTTGGGCGCGCCGTTCCAGAAGGCCGGGGTGACCGGCGCATCCGCCTCGGGCGACCGGGTCAGCGCGGCCCAGGCGGTGCGCGCGATATTGCCAGGGCCCGGCCTTTGCGCCCGCCGCCAGCCGGCGCGCGCCATCGCTTGCACCAGGGCTTGGTCGCTGTCGGCCAGGATCACCAGACTGATCGGCGCCTGCGCCACGCCGGTGATGGACTGAGACATCGCCGGCGCCGCGCCCGAAGCGAACAGCCCCGGGATATCCGCGACCACCTCGGGGGCGACGGCCGCCGGCGGCGGGTTGCGCACCCTGGTATAGGTCGCAACCAGCGCGACGGCCCCGGCAAGCGTCGCCGCCGCCAGCAGAGCCACGGCGGCGCGCTGCCCAGTGCCGGCGGGGACTGGGGCGGTGCTGGGGGGCGATGGCTCGGGAGCGTTCGCGGGCGTCGGTCCGGCGGCCCGGGCGCTTTTCCAGTGGATCAGCCAGATCGCGCCGATCGACCACATGGCGCCCGCCAGATAGCCGGCCAGAACGTCGCTCAGGTAATGCTCGACCAGGTAGATCCGGCTGAGCCCGACCAGGAACACCACGGTGACGGCCAGCAGACTGGCGCTTGGCGCCTTGAGCCAGCCCACCCGCCAGAGCACATAGACCATCATCGCCAGCGAGGCCACCGACCCGGCGGCGTGCCCGCTGGGAAAGCTGAACGAGGTTTCGGTGAAGACCCCAAGCTCGGGGCGCGGTCGGGCAAAAAAGGTTTTCAGCAGCGCGACGCTCGCCGCGCTGCCCGCGGCCCCGGCCCAGAGCCCGGCCACCACCTGCCGGTGGCGGGTGATCCACAGGATCACGCTCAGCCCGGTCATCAGCGTGATCACGGTCTTCTTGTCGCCAAGCGCGGTCATCGTGGTGAAGAACCGCACCAGCCGGTCGTCGCGGAACGCATACAGCAGCGAGGCCAGCCGCTGATCGGCGGCAACGATTCGCCCGCCCAGCTGCACGTCCAGCGCCAGCCCGACGAACAGCACCAGGAAATAGACCAGCGCGCCGCCCAGCAGCGTCGCCGGCAGGCCCTGGAACCGCGTCGGATCCAGCCGGCGGCCCAGCAGGCGCGAAAGGCGCGGATGCCGCCCGGCCCAGGCGACGACATCGGGGTTTTCGCGCACCGCCCGCACGATCGAACCGGCCAGCGAAATCACGAAAGGCAGGGCGCGCCGGATGCGCGACACCAGGAACCATAAAAGCGCCAGCGCCGCCAGCATCGCCAGCACGAAGATCGCGATCCGGGTGGCGGCCCCGCCCAGCATGTTCAGCACGTCGCCAAAGAAATACCCCGTCGAAAGCAGCGCCAGCGCCTGCGCCGCGGCGCTGGCCAGGTTCCACCACCAGAAGCGCCGCCTGGTCATCCCGGAAAGCGCCGCCGAAAACGACACGAACCCGGAAACCGGCCCCAGGAAGCGGCCCAGCACCATGGCGAAACCGCCAAAGCGCGTCAGCAGCGCCGCCGCCCGGTCGCGATGGCGCGATTGGCTGGCGGGCGTGCCGGCATCGGCGCCCGGATCGGAGCCCGGATCGGTGCCCGGATTGGTGGCTGCGCGCGCCGCCCGCCGCTCCATGCCGCGCGCCGCCAGCCGGCCCAGGTGATAGCTGGCCTCGGCCCCCAGGACCGAGCCGAGAACCACGAACCAGGCCATGTCGAAAAAGTCGATAACCCCTTGCTGCGCCAGGATGCCCGCGGCCAGGACCGCCAGCGTGCCGGGCACGAAAAGCCCCGTCAGAACAAAGGCTTCCAGCAGCGTGACCAGCGCCACGATCCAGTAGGACCACAGGCCGAGCGATTGCAGCGACGGCAGGATCTGGTCAAGCGAGGTGGGCACGGGGAACGGCTTTGCGCGGCCGGGTCATGGCAGTTCGGCCAGGATCCGCTTGGCTTCCGAGGCGGGGCTGGCCAGCGGCGCGCGGTCCTCGCCGGGAAAGAACCGGGCGCGGGTGGCGGTGGGCATCGGGCGCGGCGTGACGATATCCACCTGCGGCCCCGAGCGCCGGGTTTCGGCCTGCCAGCTGCGCACGATCGCCATCTGCGCCGCCTTGCTGGCCCCGTAATAGCCAAAGAACTTTTCGCCGGCGCGCGGATCTTCGAAAAACAGCGCCCGCCCGGAAGGCGCAAGGTTCAGCAAGGGCTCGATCATCTTGATCAGGGTCGCCGTGGCGGTGGCGTTCACGGCAAAGGATTTTTCCAGATCGCGGCTTTCCAGATGGGCCGCGGGCGTCAGCGGCGCGGCATAAATGGCGCTGTGCGCCCAGAAATCCAGCCGGCCCCAGCGGTCGTAGATCGAGCGGCCAAGCTGGGCCATCGCCTCGGGCACGGTGATGTCCATGGGCGCGAGGGTGGCCTGGCCGCCGGCCTCGCCAATACGGTCGTCCAGATCTTCCAGCCCGCCGGTGGTGGTGGCCAGGGCAATCACGTGGTGATCGCGCGCCAGTTCCAGCGCCAGGGCCGCCCCGAGCCCGCGCGAAGCCCCGGTGACCAGGGCGATCTTGGGTTTTTCATTCTCTGCCATGGGGCCTAAATCTCACCCGCCCGTGGCCTGCGCAAGGGGTTTTTCTTGACATTCGCGGCGGTGCGGCGAAAAACAGCGGCAACGCAGCTTGTGGATCAACAAAGGATTTGCCCATGACCAACGACACCGTGCTTTCGCGTGCCCTGATCGGCTCGGACGCGATGATCTGGAAAATCGCGCTTGTGCTGGGCGGGTCCGCCCTGATCGGCGTCGCGGCGCAAATCAGCGTGCCGATGTTCCCGGTGCCGATGACCCTGCAGACGCTGGCGGTGCTGATGGTCGGGCTGACCTTCGGCGCCCGGCTGGGGGCGGTGACGCTGCTGGCCTACCTGGCCGAAGGGGCGATGGGCCTGCCGGTCTTCGCCAACGGCGGCTTTGGTGCGGCGACCCTGATGGGGCCGACCGGGGGCTACCTGTTCGGCTTCGTGGCCGCGGCCTGGCTGACCGGCTGGCTGGCCGAACGCGGCTGGGACCGGTCCGTGTGGCTGACCGGGCTGGCGATGGCGCTGGGCAACCTGGTGCTCTACGTGCCGGGGCTGATCCAGCTGCAGGCGGTGACGGGCGCCGAGTTTGCCAAGGTCTGGGCCTGGGGCGCCGGGCCGTTCCTGCTGGGTGATGCGGTGAAACTGGCGGTTGCGGCGCTGGCCGTGCCGGGGGCCTGGGCGCTGCTGGGCCGCAGGTAACAGCCAAAGTCAAGGGGGCTGTCTGCCCCCTCGCGGGCGCCGAGCGCCCGCTCACCCCCGAGGATACTTGTAGACAGAAGAAAAGGGGGCCATGCGCGAAACCGTGGTCCTTCTTCTGTCCGGAAATATCCCCGCCGGAGGCAACGCGCCACGCGAAGCGGGGCGCAAAACCTGGAAAACTTGCCGCCGAAGGCGGCGCCGTTAAGCAGCTATTCCGCGGCCGTGTCCAGTTTGAAACCCTGGTCGAGCATGTCGGCGGGTTTGACCGGATATTCGCCGGAAAAACAGGCGTCGCAATATTGCGG
>JAJRUE010000031.1 GCA_024277955.1 Alphaproteobacteria bacterium
GAAAAACACGCGCTGGCCAACCCCGAAGTTCTGTGCCTCAGCGCCGATCTGACATCGTCCTGCGAAATCGACAGGTTCCGCGACAACCACCCGGACCGGTTCCTGTCGCTGGGCATGGCCGAACAGAACATGCTGTCATTCGCCGGCGGGCTGGGGCTGGCGGGGTTTCGCCCCTTCATCCACAGTTTCGGCGTGTTCCTGTATCGGCGGCCCTACGATCAGCTGATGGCCTCGATCGCCTACCCGCGGCGCAAGGTGCGCCTGATGGGGTTTCTGCCCGGCGTCACCACGCCCGGCGGCATGACCCACCAGGCGATCGAGGATATCGCGGTGATGCGCTCGATCCCCAACATGACGGTGCTGGAGACCGGCGACGCGACCGAGGTGGAAAGCATCTGCGAAGCCGCCGACAGCATCGACGGGCCGGTCTACGCGCGCGTGCTGCGCGGCTCGGTCCCGCGGCTGTTCGACAGCCCGATCAGGGTCGGCGAAATCCGCGAACTGGCGGGCGGTTCGGACGTGCTGGTGATCACTGCCGGCATCACCACCGAAGAAGCCCTGCGCGCCCGCGCCGCCCTGGAAAGCGCCGGGGTTTCGATCCGGCACCTGCACCTGCACACGATCAAGCCGTTCGACGAAGCGGCGCTGCTCGATCACATCGCGTCGGTTCGCGCCGGGGTGGTGACGCTGGAAAACCACGTTACCGAAGGCGGCATCGGTTCGCTCGTGGCCGAGGTGATCGCCGATCACGGGCTGGGCAAGCGCCTGGTGCGGCTGGGGCTGAAGGATACCTACGCGCACGGCGGATCGCGCCCCTATCTGATGAAATACTACGGCCTGGACGCCACCGCGCTGGTGCGCGGCATCGAACGGCTGATCGGCGAGGATCTGAACATCTCGGAAGACCAGCTGGACGCGGCGCGTGTCGAAGCCGTCCATTCCACCGCCAAGGCGGAGGGCCTGTGATGGCGGAGCGCTTCCGCGTCACCTACCGGATCTTCGCCGGCGACAAGGGCGAAGCCCGTGCCCGCGCCCTCGCGGTGGCGCTGGAACAGACCGCGGAAATCCCGCAGGACGTGGTGCCCGAGGGCCATGTGCGCGATGAAATCCTGGGCCGGGTCGAAATGCTTTTGCCCGAAGCCACTGGCCGGTTCCGGGCCACGATCAGCTATTCGCCCGACAGCGTTGGGCCGGATCTCGGGCAGTTGCTGAACGTGATCTTCGGCAATTCCTCGATCCAGACCGGGCTCAAGGTGGTGGGGCTCGAACTCGGCGCCACGCTGAGCGCGCGTTTTCGCGGCGCGCGTTTCGGCGCGCGCGGGCTGCGCGAGCTGACCGGCAAGGCGCAGGGCGGGCTGGTCTGCCCGGTGATCAAGCCGATGGGCCTGCCCACGGCTGATCTGGCCGACACCGCCTACCGGGTCGCGCTGGCCGGCGCCGATATCGTGAAAGAGGATCACGGCCTGGCCAACCAGCCCACCGCCCCGTTTCGCGTCCGGGTGCCGGCGATTGCCGATGCGGTGGCGCGCGCCAATGCCCGCCGCCGCGCCGATGGCGATGGATCGCGCGCGCTCTACTTTGCCAACCTGCCGCGCGGCGGCGGCGACCTGCTGGCGGACGCACGGTTTGCCCGCGAGGCCGGGGCCGATGGCCTGCTGGTGATCCCCGGTCTGCACGGGTTCGACGCTATCCGCACGCTGGCAACCGACCCCGGCCTGACCCTGCCGGTCATGGCGCACCCCAGCTTTCTCGGCCCGCATGTGCTGAGCGAAAACACCGGCTTCAGCCACGCGATGATTTTCGCGACCCTGATGCGGCTGGCGGGCTCCGATATCTCGATATTCCCGAATTTCGGCGGGCGCTTCGGCTTCAGCCGCGACGAATGTGCCTCGATCGTGGACGGGTGCCGCTGCGCGAACGGCCCCGGCCGGCCGATCCTGCCCAGCCCCGGCGGCGGCATGTCGATCGACCGGATGCCGGAACTGCGCGCGCTTTACGGCGAAGACTGCGTCTACCTGCTGGGCGGCGGTCTGCTGCGGCTGGGCGAGCGGATCGGCGACGGGGTGCGCGAGATGGTGGCGGCGCTGGCCTGACGCCGCGTCCAACCCCGCCGCTCGGCCCCGCCTCTCGGCCCTGCCATCGCCGCTCAGGCCCGTGTCGCGGCCCGATCCAGGCGCATCGCGTCCAGCACCGCGGCGACCCTTTCGGCATTGTTGCGCGCCAGGCTTCCGTCGCGGTGAGTGAGCGAGTTTTCGAACCCCACCCGGATCTTGCCCCCCTGGCGCGCCCCGGCCACCAGGCAATCGGTTTCGCCGCGGCCAAAGGCGCAGACCATCCAGTCGGGGGTCAGGTCGCGCCCCGACAGCCAGACCATGAAGGGGGCCAGATCGCCCGGCGCGCTGTTCTGGTCCTTGCTGTGGCGGCCCAGCACGAACAGCAGTTGCAGCGCCGGATCGTGCAGCGCCGCTTCCGGCAGCACGGTTTCCAGTTTGCGGCAATCCTCGACATCGTAGAGGATGTGCTGAACCCGCATCCCGCGCGCGCGGCAGTCGTGGTAAAACGCAGCCGCATCGACCGGGTCGGTATCGGCCAGCATTTCGCGCACCGCGATCGACACCAGATCGGCGCCGCTTTCCAGAGTAACCCGGCGCTGGTGCGCCGCCCCATAGCGCCCGGCGGCTTCGGTGGTGATCTGCAGCGCCATGCCCGGCACCGCGCGCCCCAGTTCGGCAAGCGCTTCGCGATAGCGCCCCGCGTCCAGCAGGTGCGCCCCGTCGTCATCGCGCAGGTGGATGTGCAGCCCGTCCGCGCCGGCGGCGAAACAGTCGCGCGCGGTTTCGACCAGTTGCGCCAGGGTGACCGGCAGCGCCGGGTGGTCGGCGCGGCTGCGGCGTGCCCCGTTCGGGGCCACCATGACGCGGGGCAGGGCGTTCACAGCACCGCCCGGAAGGCGGTCGAAATCTTGTCCACGATTTCGCCGATGTGGGTTTCCTCGAGGATGAAGGGCGGGGCCAGCAGGATGTGATCGCCCCGCCGCCCGTCCAGCGTGCCGCCCATCGGATAGCAGATCAGGCCGGCCTCGAAGGTGGCCTTTTTCAGCGCCTTGTGGATAGCGCGTTCCGGGGCAAAGGGTGTTTTCGCGGCGCGGTCCTCGACCAGTTCGATGCCCCAGAACATGCCGCGCCCGCGAATGTCGCCCACATGCGGGTGCTGGCCAAAGGCATCCTGCAATGCCGCCCCCAGCCGCGCCCCCATGTCGGCGGCGCGCGCCACCATCGCGCCATCGGTGAGTTTCGTGACCACCGCCAGCGCCGCGGCACTGGCCACCGGGTGGCCCACATAGGTGTGGCCGTGCTGGAAGAACCCGCTGCCGCCCTCGATGGCGCGGTAGATTTCACCGCTGCACAGCATCGCCCCCACCGGCTGATAGCCCGCGCCCAGCCCCTTGGCGATGGTGACGATATCGGGGGCGATGCCTTCCTGTTCGCTGGCGAAAAACGTGCCGGTGCGCCCCATGCCGCACATGACTTCGTCCAGGATCAGCAGAACCCCGTGGCGGTCGCAGATTTCGCGGATACGCTGGAAATAACCCGCAACCGGCGGCACCGCGCCCAGGGTTGCGCCCACCACCGGCTCGGCGACAAAGGCCATCACGTTTTCCGGGCCCAGCCGCTGGATTTCGGCGTCCAGTTCGTCCGCCACGCGCTGCCCGTAGTCGCGTGCGCTTTCGCCGGGCGCGCGACCGCGGTATTCGTAGCAGGGGGCGATGTGGCTGGTGTCCATCAGGATCGGGTCGAACGGTTCGCGCCGCCACATGTTGCCGCCGGTCGCCAGCGCCCCCAGCGTGTTGCCGTGATAGCTCTGACGGCGGGCGATCACGCGGTGGCGCGTCGGCTGGCCGATCTCGAGGAAATACTGCCGCGCCAGTTTCAGCGCCGCTTCGACGGCTTCCGAGCCGCCGGACACCAGGTAGACCCGCTCGATCCCCGGCGGGGCGTGGGCGATCAGCTTTTCGGCCAGCGCTTCGGCCGGGTCCGAGGTAAAGAACGACGTATGCGCAAAGGCGACGCTGTCCAGCTGGTCCTTGATCGCGCGCGTCACCTCGGCGTCGCCGTGGCCTAGGCAGGACACCGCCGCGCCGCCGGATCCGTCGAGATACGCCTTGCCGTCGGCATCGAAGATGTAAACGCCCCGGGCGCGCGTGGCCGTGGGCAGAGAGGCCCGGCAATGGCGCGGAAATACGGATGACATGGCGGTCCTTTCCAGGCGGTTTCGGCGGATTGAAACACACAGATCACTGGTTGACAATAGTTGAAACAAATGAAACACTCTGTTTTACCGGGATGGCGAACGCCGCTTGCCATGGCTTGTTCGCTTTTTCGGGTTCACCAATCGACGGAGAAATCCGCGTGTCCGAGACTTTCGAAAACCGCCTGGCGCGCAACTACGCCACGCTCAGCGAACGCCTGACCCAAGCGGCCGAGTTCATCCTGGGTCACCAGGTGGATGTGGCTACCAGATCGCTGCGCTCGATCTCGCGGGAATCGGGGCTGGCCCCGGCAACCTATTCGCGCCTGGCCCGGGCGCTGGAATACGACAATTACGAAGAGCTGCGCGATGCGATGCGGGTGTCGGTCGGCTACCGCGTCAACCTGTTTTCCGAACGCGCAAGGCGGCTGCAAAGCGAACATGGCACCGGGCGGCACGATTTCCAGACCCGCCATATCGTCGCCTGCGCCGAAAACATCCAGGAACTGGCCGCAACCCTGGCGCCCGAGCAGCTGGAAGCGACCGTCGAACGCCTGCACGAGGCGCGCCGGGTCTGCGTGGCCGGGGCGCTCGGGTCGATGGGGATCGCCGAATACCTGGTCTACATGGCCGACTACTTTACCGACAACTGGCAGTTGGCGGGCGGCGCGGGGGCATCGCTGGGCAGCGCGCTGGCCGGGCTGGACCGGCGCGACGTGCTGGTGGTCATCACCAAGCCGCCCTTTGCCAGCAGCATCATCCGCGCCGCCGAAGTTGCGCGCGAACAGGGGGCGTTCGTGGTGGTCATCACCGACAGCCTGTCCTGCCCGGCGCTGACCCATGCTTCGGCCAGTTTCGTGGTGCCGACCCAAAGCCCGCATTTCTTTTCGTCCTACGCCGCCACGCTGGTGCTGTGCGAGACCATCATCGGGATGCTCACCAGCCGCGCCGGGCCCAGCGCGCGCCGCCACATTGCCGATGTGGAAAACCGCAACCGGCAGCTTGGCGCGGTGTGGGACGGGTGACGGGCCGCGCAGGCAACCCCCAAAGGGGCGCGCCGGCTGTGGCCATCGCCGCCACGAGCCGCTATCGTGTCGTATCCCTATGCCCGGACGAGCCGAGATGACCGATCCAGTTGACGACGACCGCCCGCCTTACCGTCTGGATGACCAGGTCGGGTTCCTGCTGCGGCGCGCCTCGCAGCGCCACCTGTCGATCTTCAGCCGCAAGATACCAGAGCTGACCTCGATGCAGTTCGCCACCCTCGCCAAGCTGAACGAAGCCGGGGCGCTTTCGCAAAACGCGCTGGGCCGGCTGACGGCGATGGATGCGGCGACGATCAAGGGGGTGGTCGACCGGCTGGGCAAGCGCGGCCTGGTGCAGACCGAAAACGACAAGACCGATCGGCGGCGCACCATCGTGTCGCTGACCACCGCCGGGCGCGAGATGTTCGACGGGCTGGAAGCGGCGGCCCATGCGGTCAGCCAGGAAACCCTGCGCCCGTTGTCGGACGCCGACCAGGCGATCTTTCTGCACCTGCTCAGAAAGCTGACCTGACGCCCGGCGGAGCAAATGGCGAAACCTCAGACGCCCACATAGCGGTGCAGCAGGGCCGGGTCGTCGCGCAGGTCCTGCGGCGCGACGGTCAGCGCCGAATGACCGTTCTCGACAAAGGTCACCCGGTCGGCGATTTCCAGCACCGCTTCGACGCGCTGCTCCACCAGCACGATCGCCACCCCCTGGTCGCGCAGCCGCACCACCGCTTCGCGGATCAGCGCGATCATCGAGGGCTGGAGCCCCTCGGTCGGCTCGTCCAGCAGCAGCAGTTTCGGTTCCAGGCACAGCGCGCGCGCGGTGGCCAGCATCTGCTGTTCGCCCCCCGAAAGCGTCGCGGCGCGCTGGCTCAGCCGGTCGCGCAGGCGCGGGAAGATATCCAGCACGCGCTCTTCCACGTCGCGCCCGCGTCCGCGCGCCATCAGCCCCATCTGCAGGTTCTCGCCCACCGTCATGTCGGCGAACAGCCGGCGCCCCTGCGGGATGTAACCGATCCCCAGTTTCGGCACTTTCCAGGCCGGCAGACCGTCGGTGCGCTGGCCGTCAAAGCGGATTTCGCCCGCATCCGCGCGCACCAGCCCCATGATCGCCTTCATCAGCGTGGTCTTGCCCGCGCCGTTGCGCCCCAGCAGGCACAGGATTTCGCCGCCACTGACCGAGATAGACAGGTCGCGCAGCACCTGCACCCGGCCATAGCCCGCGTCGATATTGCGAACCTCCAGCATCAGCCCCCCAGGTAGGCGGCCTGCACCGCCGCGTTGGCGCGGATCTCGTCGGGCGTGCCTTCGGCGATCACCTCGCCAAAGTTCATGACCGTGATCCGGTCGGCCAGCGCCATCACCACGTTTATGTTGTGCTCGATCAGCAGAACCGTCGCCTTGGCCGCCACATCGCGGATCAGGACGATGAACTGCGCGATCTCGCCATCTGAGAGGCCCTGGGTCGGCTCGTCGAGGATCAGAAGTTTCGGGTTTTGCCCCAGCCCCATCGCGATTTCCAGCAGCCGCTGGTGGCCATAGGCCAGGTCTCCGGCCTGCTGGTCGGCCTTGCCGTCCAGGCCGACACGCGCCAGCACGGCCCCCACATCCTGGGCC
>JAJRUE010000268.1 GCA_024277955.1 Alphaproteobacteria bacterium
ACCGCACGGATGCTTCCGATTTCCCAGATCAAGGCCCTGCGCGCCAACACGGAGTCGCGGATCGTCTATCTCAACAATGCCAAGGTCGGCTGCTCCACGGTCAAGGCCAACCTGTGGCGGATCCTGTCGCCCGAAACCCTGGACGAGGATACCGACGTGCATGCGCTGGAGGGCTCGCCCTTCACCGAATCCCTGGCCGATCTGGATTGGCTGGCGCAGGCGCGGATCTTCTCTTTCGTGCGCAACCCGCATGCGCGGATCGTGTCGGCCTATCTCAACAAGATCAAACGCCGCGAAGGCGGCACCTGGGCGGCCTTCGCGCGGCATCACGGGCTGGATCCGAAGGCGCGGATCAGTTTCGACAGCTTTGTCGAAATCCTGCACGGCGCGGTGCCCGAAACCCTGAACGAACATTTCCGGCCGCAATATCTGAACCTGCTGTACCCGCTGATCCGGCCCAACTTCCTCGGCACGCTGGAACATATGGATACGCAATTGCCGGCGCTGCTGGAACGCCTGACCGGGGTGCGGATCGCGCAGGCCGAACGGCGCGCCGGGCACAGCACCGATGCCGGCGCCCGCCTGGCCGAGCATTTCACCGATGCCGCCACCCATCGACGGTTCCTGGACGTGTTCGCGCGGGATTTCGAACATTTCGGCTATCTCCCCGATCTGGCCCACCCCGATCCGGTCGACCCGGACGCGACCTATGCCGATCACCCGCACCCGGCGCTGGCGGCATTGGCCGATTATGCCCGCGCCAACCCGCGCAAGCAGCGCTGGGGGCTGATCGCGGCGATCGACGCCGCCTGCCCGGATCGCGATGACGCCGCGATTGCCGCCTGGCTGCTGAATGCGCGGCTGGAAAATGCCGCCGGGCGCGGCGATGACGGCGCGGCGATGCTGCGCAAGAACATCGAAACGGTGCTGAACGGGCCGGATTATCTGCGCCGCACCGCCGCGGGCATCGCCGCCGGGCGGGGCGACTGGGCGATTTGCGCCCGCATCGCGGCGGTGGCGGCGCCATCGACCGCCGCCTGATCAGCCAACCGCCGCGACCGGTGCCGCCGCCCTTGCCGCCAACCGCGCCATGCCGGCGGCGTTGATCTGGTCCAACCGGTCGAACAGGGCGTAATCCTCGGCATAGAAATCCCGCATCTCGGCGCGCAGCGCCTTGGGGATGGTGCCGGCATCGTCCAGCCGGCTGACATTGCGCCGCTGCAACGGGTGTTCGATGCCCAGCAGGCCGCAGATTTCGGCAAACATCTCGCCGACCCGGTCATAGGGGATGATCACATCCGCCAGCACATCCTCTGACCCGGCGCCATCGTCGGCGCAGAACATGTCGCGCTGCAAATGCTTGCGGCCATCGGCGCGCTGGATGTTCCAATCCCTGCCGGCCCAGAAGCCGGCGAAATCCATATCCGCCGGCAACGGCGCCTCGACATCGTTGCCCTTGCGATAGCGGAACCACGAGGTGATCCAGTCGATCGGATCGCGCATCACCCCGAACTTGAAATAGCTGGCCGGATCATGGGCCGGATCGGCGAACATGAAATCATAGATTTCCAGCGCCCTTGCCAGCGGCGTATGCTTGCGCTCGGGGTGGCCGCCGCGACGGATTTCGGCATAGGGGCGCAGCACCTGCTCGATCGAGGTCGAGGCGGTCTTGGTGTTGGCCACGAACAGGAACCGCTTTTCGACACTGATCAGCATGGGATTGATCCCTTTTCTGGGGCTACCGATTCAGATGTACCCGCCCAACCCCGGCTTGAACAGGGGCCTTGCCATCTCCCGAACCCCGGCTTGGCCTTGCGCCCTTCCCCTTCCTCTTGCCCGAAATATCCCGGGGGGTCCGGGGGGCTGGCCCCCCGGCTTCGCCACGGGACGACTCCGCCGACGGAATCTCTGCCCGCCCCCTTTACCCGCGCCCGATGCTGGGGGAGAACCACCCCCATGACGCAGCCCCCTGCCCCGGCAATCTCGGTAATCGTGCCGATGTACAACGTCGCCGATCATATCGGCGCCTGCATCGCCAGCCTGCGGGCCCAGACCCGGACCGATTTTCAGGCGATCGTGGTCGATGACGGATCCACCGATGCCAGCCCGGCCCGCCTGCGCGCCGCGATCGGCGACGATGCGCGCTTCCATGTCATCACCCAGACCAATCGCGGGCTGTCGGCGGCGCGCAACGCGGCGCTGGAACTGGCGCGCGGCGACTTCATCGCGTTTCTGGATGGCGACGACCGCATGGCGCCGGATTTCCTGGCCCGGATGCACGCCGCGCTGACTGAATCCGGCGCCGATTGGGTCGCCTGCGCGATCCGGATGGTGCATCCCGATGGCCCCGATACGGTGCATTCGGCGATCCACGACGCCCCCGAGATCGCCGATCCCGCCACGCTCCGGCTGATCCCGCTGACCGACTGGCGCGAGGTGATCCGGCATTTCCCCTCGGCCTGGAACAAGCTCTATCGCCGGTCCCTGATCGAGGGTCTGCGGTTCGACGAGGGCACCTATTACGAAGATCACGCCTTTTACGCCCGTGCCGCCGCGCGGGCGCAGGCGATGGCGTATCTGCCAGAGGCGCTGATCCTGCACAGCCGCGACCGCCCGGGGCAGATCACGGGCGAGGATTCCGAACGCGTGTTCGAACAGCTCGACGTGCTGGAAACCCTGGCCGGGCTGATCCGCGACGACGGGGCGGACTCCGACGCGACGAAATCAGACACGACGAAATCAGGCGGGGCCGAGGCGTTCGAACGGCTGGCCGCGCGGTTGCTCGTCGAGCGCGCCTTCAGCCTGCGCGACCCGGACCGGCGCGCCCGCTTTGCCGCCGCCGGGGCGGATTTCCTGGCCCGCCACGGCCTGCGCCATGTTTCCGACGACCCGACATTGTCGCCCGCCTGGGGGCTGGAGATGCAGGGGCGATGCCCGCTGAGCGTGATCATCCCCTGGGACGGCCAGCCGGGGCCGCTGCGGGTGTCGCTGGCGGCGCTGGCGGCGCAGACCTGGCACGGGTTCGAATTGCTGATCGTGGCCGATGACGATGCCACCGCGCGCGCCGCGCGCGCCGAGGCCGACCGCGCCACCCTTGGCGCCATCACCCGAACCCCGGTCGCCCCAACCCCCGGCCCGGGGGCGGCGCGCAACGCCGGGCTGGACGCGGCGCGCGGCGAATTGCTGGTGTTCCTTGATGCCGGCGACGTGCCGATCCCCGGCGCGCTGGGGCATTGGGCCGACACCATGTTGCGGCAGGGTGCCGATTTCGGCGCCTCGGCGTTCCGCATCGGCATCGGCGCCGGGGCCGTGCATGGCGGGTTTCACGACATGAGCGTGATCGACCCGCCCGGCGATGGCCCGCTGGTGACCCGGTTCAGCGGCCAGCAGGCGCTCTGCCTGCACGCCCACCCCTCGGCCAAGGTGTTTCGCGCGGAATTCCTGCGCACCAGCGGGCTGCGTTTTGGCACCGGGGTGCTGCCGGAATGGCAGATGGTGCTGGGCGCCGCGCTGATAGCCCCTGTCAGTGTCTGTTTTTTCCACCCCTGGGTCGAGGTTTCCGAACACCCGCCGGCGCGGCGCCTGTGGCATCGGCCGGCCTCGCCACACCAACTGGCCGGCGCCCTTGACGATCTGGCCCGCGCCCTGCCCGAGGCCGCGACGGCGCGCCTGCCGCCGGGCTGGTTCAAACGGCTGCTGGGCCGCGCGTTCTGGGAAAGATACCATTTCGCCACCCCCCGGCGGCTGGCCCGGGCGCGGTTCCTGGCCCGGGTATGGCTGCTGGTGCGGACGCGCCGGCTGCGCAGGCAGGCATGGCAAGCCGATCCCTATCTGGACCCCCGGTTGCGCCGGCTGCTGGGCAATTGCAATGTTCCGCGACCCGCGCGATAACCCCGAAGCACCCGGCCCGGCGGATCACATGAGGCAACCAGATGCTCAGCTTTCTCACCTCCGGCCCTGCCCGGTTCCGCTTCCGCGCCCGTTTCGACGATGCGGATTACGCCAATATCTCCTTCTTCAACCGCGACCGGCGTGAAATCCCGTTCCACCTGTCGCTGCGCGCCGATGAGGGCCGCGCGGTCTGCAACCGGCGCGGATCCGACGAGGTCTGGGGGCGCGAAATCGCCCGCAAGCTGACCCTCGCCCGCGACGGCGCCGCCAACGAAGTCGAGATCGCCTTCGATGCGCCGCATGTCCGGGTGCGCGTCGACGGGGTCGAGCTGTTTCATTTCGGCCCCGGCCTCGCCGCCGCCCTGGGCCGGCAACGCTTCCCGTGGCTGGAACGGGTCGGCTTCGTCGATTTTCAGGGCGGCATCCCGCCGGGCAGTTTCGACATCGACATGCGCCTGCCCGGCGAGGATCCGACCGCGCCGCTGGCGCTGGACCGCCGGTTGGAGTTGCGCGCCCGGCTGTCCCGCCCCGCCGGATCGCCGCTGCATTTGGAAATCCCCGGCACCGATGTTCCGCCCCGGCTGATCGAGCGGAAAACCGGCGCCGACCGGGTCGATCTGCGGGCGGTGCTGCCGGGCCGGGTCTGGCGCCGGGTGGAACCGGGGAAGGCGCTGGAAATCAGGCTCTGCGAAGGCGATGCGACTCTGGCCCGGCTCTCGCTGACCCGCGAACAGTTGAGCGCGCGCATCACCGGCCTGCTGGACGAGGTCGACCTGCGCGGCGATGCCTTCACCGCCGCGCAGGTGATCGAACATGTACGCCATGCCGGGCTGGGCGACCGCTTGCCCTCCGACATGCAGGCACGGCTGGCCGAACTGGCCGGGTTCTACGGGCTCGACCGCTATGCCACCGGCGATGATGGTGCCACCGACACCCCGCAAACACCCCATGAAACCCTTGAATCAGAGTCTGAAGACACGACTGCCCCGCAGCCCCTGCCCGACCTTGCTGCCGCGATCCCCGACGGCGGCACCGACGACGGCACCGACCTGGCCCCGGTCCATGCCGCGCTGGCCCGGATCACCGCCGCGCTGAACATCCCCGATGGCCCGGCAGGGGTTCTGGCCGATCTCCGGCTGCCGCCGGAACAGGGCCGCGCCCTGTTTCTGGCGCTGGTCGAAACCTTCTGCCTGCGCGACGATATGCAGGGTCTGTTCGACTGGGCCGCCACTGCCGAACTGGGCGATTTCGACCCCGGCGAGGATGACTGGTACAATTCCGCGATCCTGCCGCTGCTGTTTCAACAGGGTCGGATGGACGAGGTAACCGAGGTAATGCGCCGGTTGGCCGGCGCCACCGGTGCCTGGATGGTCACCCCGGCGATCGCCTGGACGGTACGCGCGGCGATGGCATCGCGGCAGCTGGACGAGGCGGCGCGCGACCCGGTGATCTGGGCCTTCAGCGATTTCATCGCCCGGCGGATCTGGGACTATTGGGGGCGTACGCCGTGCCATGCCCTGATCGACACCACGGTGGCGCTGCTGTCGGCGCGCGACCGGCTGAGCCACGATCTGGACCGGGCCATCTGCGACATGGCCCTGCGCGCCTACGGGTTGTCGCGGCGGTTCTGGGAACGGGTCGCGGACAGGGGCGATATCCGCCTGACGCCGGCGTTGATCGCCGCCCGCGATGCCTGCGCCACGGCCACCGAAACCCCCTTGAACAGAGCCGCATTGGCCCCCGCCCTGAACGGTCTGGCCCGGGCCGGGGTCGCCGATGCGCCGCGTTTCCGGCGCGAGCTTCTGGGGCCCTCGGGGGCGCCGCTGAGCGGCGATCACCCCGACCCCGCGGCGCTGATCGCCGAAGGCATCGACATGCCCGAGGCGCTGTTGCGCCACCTCGCCTTTCCCGGCAGCGCCGATCCCGGCGACGACCTGGCCGAAATCGCCGCCGAGGCGATGCCGCGTTTCTACGACGGTGTGCCCCGCGCCACCTATGCCCCATTGCAGAGCCGCATCGGCAGCCGCATCGCCGCCCTGCTGGCCCCCGGCGCGCCGGCCCCCGGGGCGGCGGATATAGAGGCGCTGGCCGACGGTCTGGCCACCCTGTCGGGCGCCTGGTCGCGATACCTGGGTATTGGCGTGACGCTGAGCCTGTTGCACGGCAGCCTCCGCATCGGCGCAGAGGGTGCCGCCGATGCCGCATTCGACCTTTTGCAGACCCTGATATCTGCTGGCAAACAGAACAACCGCGCCGCCATCGCCCGCGCCCCGGCCGTGGTCGCGGCGCTGAGTGCGCTGCAGGCGCTGGCCGGCAGCGACCGGCGCGCCGCCGCCGCGCTGGCGCTGCTGCCCGACGCGGTGCTGCCGGGGCTGCCGGATGTCGAATCCGGCTCTGATATCGACAATCTCCGGGGGTCGACGCTGTTCAACACATTGGTCACGGTGTTTTCCTGCCACCCCAATCTGGAGACCCGTATCCCGGCCATGCGCGCGGGCTGGCTCGGCGATCTGGCGCGTCTGGGCATCCCCTATGTGGTCGTGGTCGGGAATGGCGACGGGCAATTGCGCGGTGACGTGCTGCATCTGGATGCGCCGGACGATTACGAGGGCCTGCCGCAAAAGACCCTGGCGACCATCGCATGGGTGCATGGGCACACCCGGTTCACCCATATGCTGAAGATCGACGACGATTGCTTTCTGAATGCGCCGGCGTTCTTCTGCGCCCTAAGCCATCTCAAATCCGACTATCACGGTCGCCCGCTGACCCGTCATGCCGGCCAGACCGACCGGGCCTGGCACAATGCCAAATCGACCTCGCCGCGCGGCCGGCTGGAGCTGGACAAATCCCCCGAACCCTCGACCTATGCCGATGGCGGCTCGGGCTATGCGCTGAGTCGCACCGCCATGGCCGCCGCACTGGCCGCCGCCGACAGCGCCGAGGGGCGGCATCTGATCCAGGTGTCGTTCATGGAGGACAAGCTGCTGGGCGACCTGCTGTCGCTGTCGGGCATCGCACCGGAAAACGAGGAATACCGGATTTCGATCCGCCGCCGCCCCCATCCCGGCGGACGCCCCGTGTCGCTGTGGGTCAACGGGTTCGATGCCAGCCGCGCGGCACCTGTGAAACTGGTGCATCTGGATGCGCATGACACCCAGGCCGAAGCCATGCAGACCCTGAACAGCAACCGGATCACGCCAAAGAAGATCTGGCCCGGTTTTCAGGACATGGCGCTGGGATATCAAAGCAACGCGCTGGAACTGATCAGCCCCGAAACCCGGCTGGAGGCGGCCCGCGAGGCCCCGGTGGCGGTGGTATCGGCAATGCGCAACGAGATGTTCATGCTGCCGCATTTCCTGGCGCATTACCGCAGCCTCGGGGTGGAAAGCTTTCTGATCGCCGACAATTGTTCCGATGACGGCACCCTGGAATATCTGGCCGATCAACCCGACGTGGCGCTGTTTTCCGTCGATACAGACTATAATCTGTCGCAATACGGGGTGGCCTGGCAGACCGCGCTGATGGGGGCCTTGCGGGTCGGGCGCTGGTCGATGGTGGCCGATGCCGACGAATTGCTGGTCTGGCAGGTGCCACAGCGCGAAACCCTGCCCGAATTGCTGGCGCGGCCCGAATTCGCGACGGCCGAGGCGGTGCGGCTGTTCATGCTCGACCTTTACCCGCGCGGGCCGCTGTCGGAAGCTGATTTCAAGTCGGGAAACCTCTTTGCAGAGACCGGTTTCGTCGACCGGGTGCCATTCCTGACCGACTGGCCCGGGCGCGGCCCCTATTCCAGCGGTCGGACCTGGACCAGCGCGCTGCGCCATCGTCTGATCGCCGGATCGCGGCCCGAACTGTTCGTGGCGCAGAAGCTGGCATTGGTGCGCTATCAGCCCTGGATGCGGTTCGCAGCCGGGCTGCATTACGCCGCCGACCTGCGCGTGGCGGAGCGCGAATTGCTGCTGGGGCATTTCAAGTACAATGCCGATTTCGCCGCCAAGGCGCGGATCGAGGTCGCCCGCCAGCAGCATTTCAACGGCGCCGAGGAGTATCGCAAATATCTGGCGATCCTGGCCGAGGGCCGCGAAGTGATCTTCGATGCCGCCATTTCGGTGCCCTGGACGGATTGCAGCTTTGCCGGGGATCGGCTGGAATTTGTCTGAAGGTTTCTCGGGGGGCCAGCCCCCGTCCGCCCTTGGCGGACTCCCCCGGAGTTTAGCTGGCAAGATGAAGGGGTTGGGGGCGCTTTCGGATCAGGTGGGTTCGCCTTTGTAGTGTCGCATCAGGTCGTCCAGATGCGCGGGCATCGACACCGGGGGGCGGGCGGCGCGCCAATAGGCGGCCGGGTCCAGACCACCGGACAGGATGTGGCGCAGGCGGGCGGTGAAGCTGTCGGTATCGCCGGCGCGGAACACCATGTCGGGATTGTTGGCCAGCTCGCGCGCACCGCCGAGATCCGAGGTCAGCAGCGGGATGTGGCGGGCGTGCATTTCGATCGCCACCTGCGGCAGGTTGTCTTCCCACAGCACCGGGATCAGGCCGAGGCCGGTATCGGCCAGCAAATCGTCGAGCCCGTCATGGGCATAGCCATCGACATGGCGCAGCCCGGCCAGCCGCGGGCGCAGGGCCGCCAGCCGCGCCATCGCCTCGGGCGGGCCGGTGCGCGCCGCCACCAGCAGGTGCAGTCGGGCGGCGATGTCATCGGGCAGGCCTTCCAGCGCGTCGAGCAGGAAGAAGAAGCCCTTGTCGCGGCGCATGTAGCCCAGGTAGGCGAGGGCGAGCGTGCCATCGTCGTTCAGCACCTGCGCGCGGGGCGTGGTGGCCGCAAAGCAGTCGGCCTCGAGGGTGCCGATATAGCTGGTGTGCAGCAGCGCGGCGTCGATGCCATGCCGGCGGGCGACTTCGCAGACCCGCTCCGACACCCCCAGCACCCGGTCGCAATTGGCGTTGATCAGAGCCGTTATTCCGGCCCGGCGGCTGGCGAACTGCGCCGCCTCCATCCGGCCCGGCGGCGCGGTGGCGCGGCCCCGGCGCAGCCATGTCGCCAGCCGCACCAGCCGCGACCCGACCCGGATGGCATTGCGAAAGGCCAGGTCGAAGGTACGGGTGCCGGGGCGGATGCCGGCCCGTTTCAGCCGATAGGCCAGCGCATTGGCCAGCCGCGCCATCCGTTCCGGCGTCTGGTGCGGCAGGCAGGCGACGCAATTGGCCCCATCCGCGAAACCGGTGCAGTTTTCGCGTTCCTGAAACCACAGGTTCACCTGCGGGCAGACCGGGTAGTAATTGTGCAGCGACAGGATCACCCTGGTCTGCGGGAAATGCTGTTTCAGCCGCAGCACCGCCGCCGGCACCCCTTCGAGATTGTTGAAATGCACCACGTCATAGGGCCCGTTGGCGGCCAGAAAATCGAAGAACGCCGTCTCGGTCGCGGCATGCGTCAGCTGGCCCGGGTTGCCGAAGGAGTGATGCGATGGCGACAACAGCCCGGCATTGACGATCTCGTAGCGCCGGGCGCGGTCGGTATCCGGGCCGTGGCGGATGCGTTCCCAGCGGGGCGGGCGCGCGCGCAGGTCGTGCGACAGACCCGAACACAGGAAATCCGCCGACACCTCCGGTATTGCATCCAGCGCCCGCAACAGGTTGCGCTGATACACCGATACGCCGCCGCCGCGGTTTTCGTCGTCGAGGTAATCGACCCAGTTGTAACACAGGATGCGCATTCCCCGGATCAGCTCATGATCCGGTCGTGCAGATCGATCGCCTCTTCGAGATCCTCGAAATAGAACAGGCGCCCGTTTTCCAGCACGATGCCGGCATTGCAATAGGCGCGCACCTGATCCATCGAATGGCTGACCAGGATCGCGCTCGAGGTCTTGACCCGCTCGGTGAAGATCGCCTGGCTCTTGCGCTTGAATATCTTGTCGCCCACCGCCGTCACCTCGTCCACCAGATAGGTATCGAAGCGGATCCCCATCGAGGCACCGAAGGTCAGCCGCGAGCGCATGCCGCTGGAATAGCTGCGCACCGGCATGTGGAAATGCTTGCCCAGTTCGGCGAAATCCTCGACGAAGGCCAGCAGGCTGTCGGTATCGACGCCATAGATCCGGGCGATGAAGCGGATGTTCTGCGCCCCGGTCAGTTCGCGGTGGAACGAACCGGCGAACCCCACCGGCCAGGAAATCGTGCCATCCGAAACGATGCGGCCGCTATCGGGGCGCATGGTGCCGGCGATCATCTGCAACAGGGTCGATTTGCCGGCGCCGTTGCGCCCCAGCAATGCCAGCGAATGCCCCGTCGGCAGGGTCATGTTCAGATTGTCGATGACGATCTTGCGCGCGCCCTGAACCCAGAACCCCTTGGACAGGTTTTCAAATCGGATCATGACATCCCCTGCGCCGTTCCGGGGCCGCTACCTGCGGTCCCGCAGGCTGTAATAGACCAGCATCAGGATCGCCCAGAACATCAACACGAACAGCGCCGCCAGCCCCATCAGCACGAAACGCTGCGGATATTCCGAGGTGCGCGGCAGGGTCGGGCGGATATAGGTCGCCAGATAGCGGCTTTGCCGCGCGGCATTGGTGCGCGCCGCGTCCAGCACCGTCAGCGCCGCGCGATAGGATTCCTCGGCGAATTCGCGGTCCACCGTCAGGCTTTCGAATTCGGCGATCAGGGTCGGGTAATCCTCGCCGACATCGCCGGTTTCGGTGCTGTCGGAGGCAAAGCTCTGACGTTCCTTGGCGATACGCTCGCGGATCACCCCGATCAGCCGCTCGGCCTTGATCACCCTTGGGTCGGCATCGCTGGCGGTCCCGCTCAGCAGATCGTATTCGATCAGCGCCTCGGCCAGTTGCTGTTGCAGGTTGGCCATCACCCCCATCCGCCCCTGCATGTCGGTCAGCGGATCGACGATCTGGGTGCGGGTACGATAGCGGGTCAGCGCCTCGCGCGCCTTCTTCAGCCGCTTGATCGCCTCCTCCAGATCGGCCCGGGCATAGCGCAGCGCATCCTCGCGCGCCTGTTCGTTCAGCGCGTTGATCATGTCCTGGCTCTCGGTGACGATCTCGGTGGCGACCCGTTGCGCATATTCGGGATCGAACGCCAGCACCCGCACTTCGATCAGCCCGCTGCCCTGGTCATAGGAAATCCGCACCACCCGCTGCCAGAACCAGACCATGTCTTCCAGCGTCGCATCGGGCCAGACCGAGAACATCCAGTCCTTCGGCCAGTTCATCGAATAATGGCCGCGCAGGTCGAGCTTGGCGTCGATCGATTCGACCAGTTCCTGGCTCTGGATGAATTCATAGAGGATGTCGCTGTCGGTGGTGGTCGACCCGGCGCCGGCGAATTGCGCCAGCCCGCCCAGCAGGTCGGTGGCCGAGGCGCCCTCTTCCTTGCGCACGGTGAACCCGGTGGTCGAGCCGTACTGGTCGGCGGCGATTTCCCACAGGTAGAAGCCCAAGCCCCCCAGCGGCGCCATCACCAGCAGGATGAAGCTGAAGATCACCCCCCAGTGGCGACGCTTCATCCGCGCCGGTTGCGCCAGCGGCTGCACCTCGACCACCGCCACCGGCGGGCGCCTGCCCCCCTTGCCGGGAGCGCCACCGCCGGGCCGGCCCTGACCGGGCTGCCCGTCCGGCCCCTGGCGTTCGCGTTGGCGTTCGATCTGGCGTTCGCGCTGACGGGCCAGCTGATCCGCGTTCTGGCCCGGTTTCTGGCCCGGTTTCTGGCCCTGGTTCTGGCCCGGCTTCGGAACCGGCCTCTGGCCTGGTTTCTGGCCCGGATTCTGGCCCTCGTTCCGATCCGCCGGCGTCTTGCGCGCGGCCGGTGATGTCGCTTGCGCGCCACCGTCGGGCCCTGCGTCCCTTTTCGCGACCGAGGTTTTGGCCGGCTGGCCGGAGTCGGGTTTGGATATGCCGGAATCCCTGTTCATCAAATCCTGCCCGAAACCCTGCTCACATACCAAGTCGTTTGAAATCCCATGGTATCTCTTACATAATCGGCATCCTCAAGGCCAGCGCGAGAACCGCCCGCAGATGTATTCCGTATCCAAGACCCCACCGCCCCTGGAACCCGGTCGCGGCGCCCGGCGCAGCTTTGCCACCTGGCGCGCGGTGATGGCGCTGATCCTGCGCGAGATGTCGACCCGCTATGGCAAGAACCCCGGCGGCTATATCTGGGCGGTGCTGGAACCGCTGGGCGCGATCCTGATCCTCAGCTTCGCATTCTCGCTGATGATGCGCTCGCCGTCGCTGGGCAACAGCTTCATCCTGTTCTATGCCACCGGCTATCTGCCCTTCAACCTCTACCAGGTTCTCGCCAACAACGTCGCCCGGGCGCTTTCGTTTTCCAAATCGCTGCTGTTCTACCCTTCGGTGACCTGGGTGGATGCGATCCTGGCGCGGTTCCTGCTCAACGCCCTCACCGGGGTGCTGGTGGCCTATCTGCTGCTCTCCGGCATCCTGGCGGTAATCGACACCCGCATCGTACTGGATTTCATGCCGATGGTCGCGTCCATGGGGCTGGCGATGCTGCTGGGGCTGGGAATCGGTACGCTGAATTGTGCGCTGGGGGGAATATTCCCGACCTGGGATCTGATCTGGTCGATCGCCACCCGACCGCTGTTCATCGCCTCGGCGATCTTCTTCGTCATGGAGGACTTGCCGACCGGCGTGCAGGACATCCTATGGTACAATCCCTTGGTCCATATCACCGGCATGATGCGCGCCGGCTTCTTCCCGATGTATTCGCCGCAATATGTCAGCCCGCTCTATGTGCTGGCCGTCGCCCTGATCTCGCTGGTGATGGGGCTGATCCTGCTCGGGCGCTATCACCGGGACATCCTGAACCGCTGAGCCGGCGGCCCGGTCGCGGCCCCGTATCGTCAGCCGTCATCGGCGACGGTTTCCCGATCCACCTCGGCCAGCGCCACGATTTCGGCGTGATCGACCTCGACCCGGCCACGCAGCCCGTCGGCGATGGCGCGCCGCATCAGCCGCCCGGACGCCGCCTCCTGACCGCCGTGGTCGCACCGCTTGGCCAGCCATTTCGGGATCACCACCGCCAGCGCCGGCCAGAACAGCCAGCCCGCCGCCATGCGATACAGCAACAACAGGTTGCGATGGTAGTAATAGACCTTCCACAACGGGCGGAACCGGCCGCGCTGACCGTCAAAGGTGGTCAGGTCATGTTCGAACCGCACCGACGGCTCGAACCCGAGGCTGCCGCCGGCAATCCGCAGCCCCAGCGTATAAAGCCCGTCATCGCCATAGATGAACAGCCGCCCGTCCGGATAGCCGACCCTTTGAATCGCGCGCCGCGACACGAACAGCCCGACGAACGAGGATACATCCACCGCCATCCCCGGCCCTTCGTAGGCCTCGGGCGGGATGTGGAACCCGCCCCGCCCGCCGCGCGCGGTCCGCAGGAAGACGCGCCAATCCCAGAACGGGTTGCGCGACGGGCAGTTCATTTCGCAGATCTCGCCATTGGGGAAATACACCGCCGCCGCCACCGCATCCCACTTGTCCTCGGGCAGGGCGTGGAAGGCGGCCAGCGCCTCGGGTTCGGGGCGGGCATCGTCATCCATCACCACGATCCAGTCGGGGTCGTAGCGGGCCACGGCCAGCCGCATGCCGGCCTCGAACCCGGCCGCGCCGCCGCCGTTGCTGGCGGCGCGATGCACGCAAAGCCGCGGATCGTGCAGCGTCGCCAGCCAATCGGCGGTGCCATCGTCCGAGGCATTGTCGACCACCACCACCGCCTGCAGATCATCCGCCACCAACAGCAACCGCGTCAGCGTCACCCGCAACTGTTCCAGCCGGTTGTAGGTGACGACCACCGCCACCAGCCGTCGTGCCGGTTGTTCCTGCTGCGTGGTCACGATTACCCCCAAGTTGTCCGCGCCGACAGAGCCCGGAATTTGCGCCCCTGTCAAACCGACTTTTTTGCCCGACGGTTTGACACCACTCCCCGGCACGGGCACCTAGGGGCATGAAATGCGCCCTCGTCACCGGCTCGGCCGGCTTCATCGGCTATCACGTCGCGGCCCGCCTGCTCAAGCAGGGTTGGCGGGTGATCGGTCTGGATGCCCTGAGCGATTACTATGACGTAGCGCTCAAACAGCGCCGTCACGCCATGCTGGAACCCGATCCGGGCTTCACGCCGGTGATCGCCCGGCTGGAGGAACCGGCCCGCCTGATGGCATTGTTCGGGGCTCATCGCCCCGATCTGGTGATCCACCTGGCCGCCCAGGCCGGGGTCCGCCATTCCATCGAGGCGCCGCGCGATTATGTCGAGGCCAACCTGATCGGCACCCATGAGCTGCTGGAGGCGGCCCGGGCGCAGCCCCCCGCGCATATGCTGCTGGCCTCGACCTCGTCGGTCTATGGCGCCAACACGCGGATGCCTTATGGCGAGCGCGACAAGGCCGACACCCAGATGTCGTTCTACGCCGCCACCAAGAAGGCGACCGAGGCGATGGCGCATTCCTACGCGCATCTCTACGGGGTGCCGACGACCATGTTCCGCTTCTTCACGGTCTACGGCCCCTGGGGGCGCCCGGACAT
>JAJRUE010000269.1 GCA_024277955.1 Alphaproteobacteria bacterium
CAAGTATCTAAAATTTCGCGCAATTAATGCTTGGACGAAAAAACGCCCGCCGGTGACAGCGGGCGTTTTTTCAACTTTGACAGGGCGATCAGCCGTAGACCGATTCCTTGCCGAAATGCTTGGTCAGCATGTAATAGACCACGGCGCGGTATTTGTTGCGCTCGGAACGGCCGTAGGTCTCGATCACCGAATCGATCGCTTCCATCAGCTCGGGACCATCGGGCAGGCCCAGCTTCTTGATCAGGAAGTTTTCCTTGACGGTTTCCAGTTCGCTCGGCTGGCTGCCGGCGACGGTCGAGGCATCGGCGTTGTAGATCGCCGGGCCGCAACCGATCGTGACCTTGGTCAGCAGGTCCATGTCCGGGGTAATGCCGCACTTGTTCTTCAGGTCGTCGGCATATTGCGCGATCAGCTCGTCTCTTTTTCCCATAGGTAATCTCCCACCTTTGTCGGGTGTTTAAATTCGTGTCTGCCCCGAGGGCTCGCCCGCGAAGGTTAGATGTTTACGAATATGAAACAAAGGAAAACTTGCGCCGGAAATTCCCCATAGGAAAAACCCCGCCCATGCGGCCCTGCCCGCCGGGGTTTTCCGGGGCGGGCAGGGCGCAGGTCACCCGTCAGTAACGGTAGTGTTCCGGCTTGTAGGGGCCGTCCACCGACACGCCGATATAGTCGGCCTGTTCCTTGTCCAGTTTCGACAATTTCACGCCGATCCGGTCCAGATGCAGGCGCGCGACCTTTTCGTCGAGGTGCTTGGGCAGGATGTAGACCTCGTTCTTGTAGTTGTCGCCGCGGGTCCACAGCTCGATCTGTGCCAGCACCTGGTTGGTGAAAGAGGCGCTCATCACGAAGGACGGGTGTCCGGTGGCGTTGCCGAGGTTCAGCAGCCGGCCTTCGGACAGCAGGATGATGCGGTTGCCCGAAGGCATTTCGATCATGTCCACTTGATCCTTGATGTTGGTCCACTTGTGGTTCTTCAGCGCCGCCACCTGGATTTCGTTGTCAAAGTGGCCGATGTTGCCAACGATCGCCATGTCCTTCATCTCGCGCATGTGCTCGATGCGGATCACGTCCTTGTTGCCGGTGGTGGTGACAAAGATGTCGGCGTCGGAAACCACGTCTTCGAGGCGCACCACCTCGAAGCCGTCCATTGCCGCCTGAAGCGCGCAGATAGGGTCTATTTCGGTGACTTTCACCCGCGCGCCCGCCCCGCGCAGCGACGCGGCCGAGCCCTTGCCCACATCGCCATAGCCGCAGACAACGGCGACCTTGCCGGCCATCATCGTGTCGGTGGCGCGGCGGATGCCGTCCACCAGGCTTTCGCGGCAGCCATACTTGTTGTCGAACTTGGACTTGGTGACGCTGTCGTTGACATTGATCGCCGGGAACGGCAGGTGGCCGTCGCGCATTAGCTCGTAAAGACGGTGCACGCCGGTGGTGGTTTCCTCGCTCACGCCCTTGATCGCGTCGCGCTGTTTCGTGAACCAGCCGGGGCTTTCCTTGAGCCGCTTGCGGATCTGGGCAAAGAGCGCCTCTTCCTCTTCCGAAGTCGGCACGGCGATCAGGTCTTCTTCGCCGTTTTCGACCCGCGCGCCCATCAGAATATACAGCGTCGCATCGCCGCCATCGTCGAGGATCAGGTTGCAGGTGCCTTCCGGGAAATGAAAGATCCGATCGGCATAGTCCCAGTATTCTTCCAGCGTTTCGCCCTTGATCGCGAACACCGGGGTGCCGCCGGCGGCAATGGCGGCGGCGGCGTGGTCCTGGGTCGAAAAGATGTTGCACGAAGCCCAGCGCACATCCGCGCCCAGCGCAGTCAGGGTTTCGATCAGCACCGCGGTCTGGATGGTCATGTGCAACGACCCGGCGATACGCGCGCCTTTCAGCGGTTTGCTGTCGCCGTATTCGGCGCGCAGGGCCATCAGCCCGGGCATCTCGGTTTCGGCAATATCCAGTTCCTTGCGGCCAAACCCGGCAAGCGAAATGTCTTTTACGATGTAGTCCTGTGTCACGGTGGATCTCCTGGGGAAATTCGTCTTGCGCTGGGTATTACGCCTGTTGTCCAAAGGCAATCAATCCTTGTTGACAGGAATGGCGAAAACGCAATGGTTGGCGTGAACAATCGGGCAGGAACGATGGGTATTGACTTTGATCACGTGATTTGGGCCAACGAACACGGGTTTTACTGCGTGCCGGCGGAATTCGCGGGGCGCGAACTGCCGACCGTTCTGGCCCGCGGCGAGGTCTATGAACCGGCGACGCTGAACTTTCTGTGCCGGCATGTGGGCAAGGGCGATATCGTCACCGGCGGCGCCTTTGTCGGCGACTTCTTTCCGGCGCTGCGCCGGGCGATGGCGGCCAGCGCGCGTATCCATTCCTTCGAACCCGCCCCGATCAGCCATGCGGCGGCGCAGGAAACCATCCGGCTGAACGCGCTCAAGAACATCGCGCTGGCGCCGGTGGCGGTAGGGGACAAGCCCGGCACCCTGCCGCTGCAGGTCGCGCGCAAAAGCGGCGCGCATGTGGCCGCCGGTGTGGCGATCAACCCGGACCTTTCGCTGGACGATGACCGGGTGATCCCGGTCGAGGTGGTGACGCTCGACACCCTGGTGCCCAAGAGTCGCAAGGTAACTGTGCTGCACCTGGACGTGGAGGGGTTCGAAGAACCAGCCCTGCGCGGGGCGGCACGCATCCTGTCCGACAACGCGCCGCTGGTGGTGCTGGAAGCAGGCAAACCCTGGAAACAGAGACTGTTTCAGGCGGTTTTGCGGGAAATCGCCCCCGAAGCCGGTTACCGTTTCTGCGGCGAGATCGAGCGCAACGCGATCTATCGCGCCGAACGGAGCTGAAAGATGGCCGCGCGTGCCTGGCAAAGGATGCTGTCCGGGCGGCGGCTGGATCTTCTCGATCCGACGCCGGTGGATATCGAGATCGAGGACATCGCCCACGGGCTGGCCTTTGTCGCCCGCTGGAACGGCCAGACCATCGGCGACTGGCCCTATTCGGTGGCCGAACATTCGCTGCTGGTCGAAACGCTGTTTTCCCGGATGAACCGGGGCGTTGCCGACCGCTGGAAACTGGCGGCCCTGCTGCACGATGCGCCGGAATATGTGATTGGCGACATGATATCGCCGGTCAAGGCGGCGGTGGGTCCGGGTTACGGCGCGCTCGACGACCGGCTGACGGCGGCGATCCACCTGCGTTTTGGCCTGCCCGCGACCCTGCCGGCGGCGATCAAGCGGCAGATCAAGAAGGCGGACAAGATCAGCGCCTGGCTCGAAGCGACGCAGATCGCCGGGTTCAGCGACCGCGAGGCCGACAGGTTCTTTGGACGGCCGGACCCGACCCTGGTGCGCGGCGTGTCGATCCGTCTGCGTCCGCCGGTAGAGGCGCGCGCGGATTTCACCGCGCGGCACCAGGAAATCCTGGCCAGGATCTGATCCCGCAGACCCGAAATCTTTCAAAGATTTCGGACCGTTTTCTTTGCAAGAAAACGGCGCCCTACCGTGGGCTGCGTTTTGCCAGGATGCGTTGCAGCGTGCGCCGGTGCATGTTCAGCCGCCGGGCGGTTTCGCTCACGTTGCGGTCGCACAGCTCGTAGACCCGCTGGATATGTTCCCAACGCACCCGATCCGCCGACATCGGGTTTTCCGGCGGCGGCGGCAATTCGTCTTCGCGCGCCAGCAGCGCGTTGGTGATGTCGTTGGCGTCCGCCGGCTTGGAAAGATAGTCGGTCGCGCCGATCTTGACCGCCGCAACCGCGGTGGCGATCGCGCCATAGCCGGTCAGCACCACCACCCGGCTGTCGGGCCGCTTGTCGCGGATGGTTTCGACAACGTCCAGCCCGTTGCCGTCTTCCAACCGCAGGTCCACCACCGCATAGGCAGGCGGGCGGGCGGTAGCGATCGCCTTGCCGGCGGCCACCGATTCGGCGGTCTCCGGCTCAAAGCCGCGCTTTTCCATCGCCCGGGCAAGACGCCTGAGAAACGGCTCGTCGTCATCGACGATCAGCAGCGACTTGTCGGCGCCCAGTTCCAGCGGTTTGTCTTGTGACATCGGGTTATCCTTTTCGCGTTATGGCGCAAAACTATTACCCCGCTGCCTGCGGGTCAAACGCCTATCCCGAGTTGTCGA
>JAJRUE010000270.1 GCA_024277955.1 Alphaproteobacteria bacterium
GCTGGCGGGCGGCGGGCTCGAGCCGGCGGCGATGCCGTCGCTGGACTGGCACATCCACGAAATGCTGTTCGGCTACAGCTCGGCGGCGATTGCGGGCTTTCTGCTGACGGCGGTGCCCAACTGGACCGGCCGCCTGCCGGTCACCGGCTGGCCGCTCTTGTGGCTGGCGCTGGTCTGGCTGGCGGGGCGGCCGGCGATGCTGGCGCCGGTGCCGCTGCCCGCCGGGGTCGCCGGCGCGGTGGACGCGCTGTTCCTGCCGTTCCTGGCGCTGCTGATCGGGCGCGAGGTGATCTTCGGGCGCAACTGGCGCAACCTCAAGGTGCTGGCGCCGATCACGCTGCTGGCCGGGGCCAACATCTGGTTTCTCGCCAGCGTCAACGGCGACGGCCCCGACGGCGCCATCCGCCTGGCCTTTGCCGCCATCGTGATGCTGATCATGCTGATCGGCGGGCGGATCATACCCAGCTTTACCCGCAACTGGCTGTCGCGCCAGGGGCCGGGGCGGCTGCCGGTGCCGTTCAACCGGTTCGACGCGGTGGCGCTGGGCGCCACGGTGCTGGGCTTTGCCGCCTGGGTGGTGCTGCCCGAACAGCCCGCGACCGCGGTGCTGCTGTGGCTGGCCAGCGCGCTGCAGGCGGTGCGGCTGTCGCGCTGGGCGGGGCTGCGCAGCCTGCCCAACCCGCTGGTGCTGGTGCTGCACGTCGCCTATGGCTTTCTGCCGGCGGGGCTTGTGCTTCTGGGCGCGGCGGTCTGGGCGGACGATCCGTCGCTCAAGACCGCGGGTCTGCACCTGTTCGCGATCGGCGGCATCGGCGGCATGACCGCGGCGGTGATGCTGCGCGCCAGCCTCGGCCACACGGGCCGGGCGCTCAAGGCCGAACCGATCACCACGGCGATGTTCGCGCTGATCGCGCTGGCGGCAGTGATGCGGGCGCTGGGCGCGGTGCTGCCGGGGGCCGACTGGCTGATCACCGCGGCGGGCCTGTCCTGGATCGCGGCTTTCGGCATTTTCACCTTCCGCGTCGGCCCGTGGCTGCTGCGCCCGCGCCTGGGCAAGGGCTGAGCTCACAGACCCCACCCGGCCGCAACCTGCCCGAGTCCAAACTGCCCAAGCCAACCTGGCCCAAGTTCAGCATCTTCCGGGAGGTCCAATTGGAGCGGGCGATGAGATTCGAACTCACGACCCTAACCTTGGCAAGGTTATGCTCTACCCCTGAGCTACGCCCGCATCCGTTTGGTGGAGCCGAGATATAAACTCTGCGCCGCGTCTGCAAGTGAAAAATGCACAAAAAATGCCGCAGCCGCACAAGCGCAGGGCAGGGGGAGCAACGGGGGCGGCATGGCGGTGGAACAAGGCGCATACCCCGCCGCCAGAGCCGCCGGATCACCACTGGCCGGCGTCAGCCGCGGCGCAGTTTCAGGCGCGGCAGGATCGTGGTGATGTCCGGGACTTTCTTGTCAAAAGGCGTGCCGGCGCCGCCGTCGCCGAACAACAGCGCATAGCCGTGCACCAGCGACCAGACCATGGTTTCGCTGGCCAGCGGGTCGCCGCCCGGGTGCTCGAAGGGCAGGCAGGCGTCGCGCAACACCTGGTACGAGGCCGCCGATTCGCGCGTCACCTCTTCCAGGGCGGTGGCGTCGATCTGGTCGGGGGTGATGCCATGTGGCTGAAACATGAACTGAAACAGCGCCCGGTGGCGGCGCGAAAACGCGATGTAGCCCCGGCAAATCGCCGCAAGCTGCGCCTGGGGGTCGTCCTGGGCCGCGGCGGCGGCGGCGCGCATGGAGTCGGCAAACAGCCGGTGTCCGCGCGCGATGATCGCCGCCTTGAGGCTGATCAACCCCTTGAAATGATGGGCCGGCGCTGCATGCGACACGCCGGCGCGGGCGGCGCATTTGCGCAGCGAAAGCGCCTCGTGGTGGCGGCGCTTTCGGGGCTGGCGCTGGGCCTGTCCTCGCCCGGAGGCCCCATCGCCGCCGCCGGTTTCGCGGGGCTTTCGCTGTTCTGGCTGGTCTTTACCGCGCTGGCGGTGCGCTTCGCGATGGCAGGCGACATCGCCCGCCACCGCCGCTGGATGATCCGGTCATTCGCACTGACCTTCGCGGCGGTGACGCTGCGCCTCTACCTGCCGGTCTTCATCGCCTCGGGCATGAGCTACGCCAAGGCGGCTGCCTTCGTGGCCTGGCTGTGCCGGGTGCCCAACCTGGCCTTCGCCGAATGGCGCCTGCGCCGCGCCCCGCGCCCATTAACGGCCTGACAAAAAAGCATAAACGGCACGCCCGGCCCAGCCCGGCGCGCCCAGACCCCGCGCCAACCACTCAGACCAGCGCCAGTGCGATATCCCCGATCGCCATCGCCAGGATCGAGCCCAGCGTCAGATACATCCCCCAGATCCGCGCCGGCACCACCTGCGGCGTGCGCCCGAACCCCCAGGCATGCAAAAGCCGCCCCGCCAGCAAGGCCGACCCGCCCGCATGAACCCACGCCCCCGACGCGCCCTGCAATTCCAGCATCGCCAGCAGGATCAGCCCGATGGGCGCATATTCGGCGCAGTTCGCCTGCACCCGCATCCGCTTGATCATGTCCTTTTCCGCGCCATCCCCGACCGAAATCTTGTGCGCCCGCCGCCCCAGAACCACCCGATAGCTCAGCCCCAGAAACAACAGGGCCAGCAGCCCCGCATAAATCGGTGAAATCTCCAGCATGTCCGCCTCCCGTCAGCGCGTTTTGCGCGACCCTGCCAGAAAACCCCGCAAAACGCCAACCCGACCCGGCGCCAGCCGCCCAACAGACGAACCGCCCGCCCAAAGACACACGCGGCCCCAAGGCCCCATCCCGGCTTCTTCTTTGCCAAAATACTCCCGCCGGAGGCACGCCGCCCCGACCAGGGGCGGCCAGCATGAAAATGCAGCCGCCAGGCTGCACCGCCTGGCAACGCCTCAGCTGTCCAGTTCCACCAGCAGATCCTTGGCGTCGATCTGGGCGCCCGGCGCCACATGCACCGCCTTGACCACCCCGTCAGCCTCGGCGTGAATGCCGGTTTCCATCTTCATCGCCTCGATGGTCAGCAGCA
>JAJRUE010000271.1 GCA_024277955.1 Alphaproteobacteria bacterium
TCGTTCACCAGCCAGGACAGGGTGCTGTCCACCAGCGAAATGTCGATGTGCTGGCCTTCGCCTGTGCGGTCGCGATGGCGCAGCGCCGCCTGGATCGCGTTGGCCGCATACATGCCGCACATCACGTCCGCGACCCCGACCTTCATCGGCGCCCATGTCGCCCAGCAGCTGGGTGCAGAACGGGCCGGCAAGAATGCGCGACAGATCGAGGAATCGCAGGCCGGCAAGCGGCCCGGGGATTGGGGGAATCGTCATGGCGGTCACCTGGTGTTGGAACGCGACCAGCCTAGCGCAAAGATAAGATGAAGAATAACGAAACTATTGTGCAAGAAAAGTTAAAAATGCTAACAAAATCTCATGCAGGTTTCCCAACTTCGCACCCTTGTGGCCATCGAGGCCAGCGGCAGCTTTTCGGCGGCCGCGGCCCGGGTGAACCTGTCGCATTCGGCGGTGAGCGTTCAGATGAAGCAGCTGGAACAGGACCTGGGCGCCGAGATCTTTGTGAAAGGCCGCCGCCCTGCGACACTGACGCCCGTGGGCGCGCAGCTGGCGGCGCGGGCGCGTCAGCTGGTGGCGGAATTCGATGCGCTGGCAACCTTGGGGCGCGGCGACAACATTCGCGGCGAGATCACCATCGGGTTCGTGCCGACGACGCTTACCGCGCTTTTGCCGGTGGTGCTGGCGGGGCTGCGCGACCGCTTTGCTGAGTTGCAGGTTTCGGTACGCTCGGGCCTGTCCACCGACCTGGCCCGCGCGGTGGAACGCGGCGACATGGACTTTGCCTTTCTGACCGCGCCGCTGGCGCCGTCGCGCGATCTGGTCCTGTCGCCGGTCGCCGACGAGCCGCTGATGGTGATCAGCCCGCCGGATGCGGCAAGCGGTGAAAAAGCCGGGGATGGGGATCTGGCGGCGGTTTTCGCGGCCCGCCCCTACATCGCCTTCAGCCGGGAAAGCTGGCTGGGCGGGCAGATCGCCCGGGCGCTGGAGGCGCTCGGGATCAGCGCAGCGCCGGCGGTCGAGCTGGATTCGATCGACGCCATCGAAATGCTGGTGGCCGAAGGGTTCGGCAATTCGGTGGTGCCGCGCCGGTTGCTGGCGCGCCCGCTTGGCGACCGGGTGCGCAGCCGGGCGCTGCCGGGGGGCGAAGCGCGCCACCTGACGTTGGCCAGCCATGTCAGCGCCCCGCGCGAGACCTTGCGCCGGGAGATTCTGGCGCTGATCGCGGCGCGCGCGGCGCCCAGAAGCGGTGCTTGAAGCGGGCGACTGCCAAGCGGAGCGCCCTGCGGGCGCATTGTTTTTTCCGGCGCGTCTGGCCGACGCGGGCCCGCGCGGCCCGGCGTGATTTCGGGTGGTTGCCGCCCCGGGTCCGTGCCGCTAGATTGGCCGCCGCCGGGCGACGTGCGCCGGCAACGGTTTTCCCTGAAAGGATGTGCGATGGCCAAGGATCTCAGCCCGCAAAGCAAACCCGAACTTTCGTCGTTCAGCTGGGACGATCCGTTCCTGCTGGATGACCAGCTGAGCGAGGAAGAGCGCATGCTGCGCGACGGCGCCGCCGCCTATGCCCGCGAAAAGCTGCAGCCGCGCATCATCGACGCCTACCGCGACGAGATCACCGACCCGGAGATTTTCCGCGAAATGGGTGAAATGGGGCTGCTGGGCGTCACCATCCCCGAAGAATTCGGCGGGCTGGGCGCGGGCTATGTCAGCTATGGGCTGATCGCGCGCGAGATCGAGCGCGTCGACAGCGGCTATCGTTCGATGATGAGCGTGCAGTCCAGCCTGGTGATGTATCCGATCTACGCCTACGGCAGCGACGAGCAGCGCGCGAAATACCTGCCGAAACTGGCCAGCGGCGAATGGATCGGCTGCTTTGGCCTGACCGAGCCCGACGCCGGGTCCGACCCCGGCGGGATGAAGACCGTGGCCAGGAAAACCGATGGCGGCTATGTGCTGAACGGCGCCAAGATGTGGATTTCCAACAGCCCGATCGCCGATGTCTTTGTCATCTGGGCCAAGTCCGAAGCCCACGGCGGCAATATCCGCGGCTTTGTTCTGGAACGCGGCGCCAAGGGGTTGAGCACCCCCAAGATCGCCGGCAAGCTTTCCTTGCGCGCCTCGATCACCGGGGAAATCGTGCTGGCCGATGTCGAGGTCGGCGAAGACGCGCTGCTGCCCGATGTGGAAGGTCTGAAGGGCCCGTTCGGCTGCCTGAACCGGGCGCGGTTCGGGATCAGCTGGGGGGTTCTGGGCGCGGCCGAGTTCTGCTGGCACGCCGCGCGCCAATACGGGCTGGACCGCAAGCAGTTCGGCAAGCCGCTGGCGGGCACCCAGCTGTTTCAGAAAAAGCTTGCCGACATGCAGACCGAGATTTCGCTGGGGCTGCAGGCCAGCCTGCGGGTGGGTCGGCTGATGGACGCGGGCCGCGCGGCGCCGGAAATGATCAGCTTGGTCAAGCGCAACAACTGCGGCAAGGCGCTGGATATCGCGCGCATGGCCCGCGACATGCACGGCGGCAACGGCATCAGCGAGGAATTCCAGGTGATGCGCCACATGTGCAACCTGGAAACCGTGAACACCTACGAAGGCGCGCATGACGTGCACGCGCTGATCCTGGGGCGCGCGCAGACCGGCCTGCAAGCGTTTTTCTGAAGCCGCGAAAGGGGGCGAGCATGGCCCATGTGCCCGACATTTCCAACCGGTTCCGCCGGGCGCTGGCCGAGGCCGACCGGCCGCTGATCGGCGCCTGGTCGATGCTCAACAGCTTCAACGTGACCGAAAGCCTGGGTTGGGCCGGGTTCGACTGGATGGTGATCGACGGCGAACACGGGCCCGTCGAACTGGCCGACGCGATGCACCATCTGCGCATCCTCGACACCACCCCGACCGCGCCGATCGTGCGGCTGTGCTGGAACGACCCGATCCTGCTCAAGCGCCATCTGGACGCCGGGGTCGGCAGTTTCATGCTGCCGTTTGTGCAGACCGCCGACGAAGCGCGCGCCGCGGTGGCCGCGATGCACTACCCGCCGCGCGGCATCCGCGGCATGGCCGGCGGCCACCGCGCCAGCAAGTTCGGCCATGTGCCGGATTATTTCGAGGCCGCCGCCGGCAGCCTGTTTCTGATCTGCCAGATCGAAACCGCCGAAGCCTTGGGAAATATGGAGGAAATCCTGAACGTCGAAGGCGTCGACGCCGTGTTTTTCGGCCCCTCGGACCTGTCGGCCAGCCTGGGCGAACCGGGCGGCGCGACCGGCGACATGGTCACCCGCGCGATCCTGGAGGCCCGCGAACGCGCCGCCGGCCGCGGAAAATACGTCGGCGTTCTGGGGGCCGATGACGCCCAAAGCGAAACCTTCATCGCCGCCGGGTTCGACTTTGTGTCGGTGGCGATCGATACGGCGCTTCTGGCGCGCGGTGCGGCCACCGCCGCCGACAGGTTCCGCGCCACCGCCGGCGGCTGAGGCCCGGCGCGCGGGCCGTCTATTCGGCGAAAATCGTGATCACACCTGCGCCGGGAATGCGGGTTTTCAGCGCCCGTCCGGCGGCGATATCGAACCGTTCGGGCCGCAGGATCGAGCCCTGCTTGACCGCGAATGACACCCGGTAGCGCCCCGCCGGAAGCCCGCGGATCGTCAGCTCTGATGCGGTTTCGGCCAGCGCCACCACCACGAACTTGCCGTCGGCGTTGACGAAGGCCAGCGGATCGACCCGGCGCAGGTCGCTCGACCGGGCGCCGATGCGCTGCGCCCCGGCGCGCACATAGCGGAAATATTGCAGGTTGTAGCGCACCTCGTCGCGCGGCAGCACCAGAGAATTTGCGTCGCCCGGGTTGGCCACCGTCACATGCCCGCCCATCACCCGGCCCTGCCAGGCCGACACCTGGCCCAGTTTCAGATCCTGGTGCAGCACCTCGGCGCTGCCGCGCCCGAACCAGAATTCCAGCATCGAGGTCCGCTTGCCGTATTTCGCCGCCCGGCGGGCGATCTGCGGCAGGCTGCGTTGCGGGTTGCCGCGATAGCGGTGGTAGGAAAACTCGACCACCGCGTCCATCGCGCCGGGCACCCGGGCAATGTCGTCGATCAGCGGTGCGGCATTGTCCACATTGGTCACCGAGGGCACGATGAATGCCGGCTGAAAGCCGTTCTCGCGCAGCCGGCGCGCCGCCGCCGCCACCGCCCGCCCGATGGTGCGCCCGTCCCAGGCATTGGACGACATGTCCGGCTCAAGGATCACTTCCCAGGCGTCGGGAACCAGCCCGAAACGCTGTTTCAGGTGCAGATATGTGGCCAGCACGAATTCAGCGTATTCTTCCGGATCCTGCTGGAAATAGTAGCCGTTTCGAAACGATACATAGGTCACGTTTACAAAAAGTTTCTCGCCTCGCGCCGCCAGCCGTTTTTTCAGCGGCAGCACCGATGTGCGCACATGCCAGTCCAGTTCGGAAAAATCGAAGCCCGCCCAGTCGATCACCTGCGGGTCGGCATTGTCGTTCTGCATGGCGTAGCGCTGGCCCTTCCAGGCGTCGAAGGAAACCTGCCCCGCCACGAACCGGCGCAGGGTGTCGCTGCGGGTTTCGGCACCCGAACGGATTTCCAGCCGCACCCGGTTGATGCCGATGTCGTTCACCAGCGCATCCAGCACCGCCGGGCGCGACGCGGGCATCGGCGCGGCGGGGTTTTCGACCAACTCGGCGGTGGCTTCCCAGCCGGAAATCACCTGGTGGCGCTCGGCCGGATCGACGGTGATCTCGACCGCCCGCGCGGTGCCGGCCAAACCGGTCAGCAAGGCCAGGCCCAGGGCCAGCATCAGGGCAGGAAAACGAAACGTCGTCGGGATCGGGCAGATGGGCACGGCAGGCTCCTGCTTTTGGGGGCGGATGCTCCGTTTTAGGCGGATTTTCCGCCCGCCGCGCAAGAAAAACCTCGCGCAGCGGGCCAAATTGCCGGCCCATCCGCCGATTTGGGCGCACATTTGCGGAAAATTCCGGCTCTTGTTTCCGATTTGGAAACAGGTTGTCTTTTTTTGTCGGCAAGACCGCGCACAAGATGTAATCTGCAGGCGGCTGGCATGCGCTGTCATGGCAGCCCTTGGGTGATTGGTAAGGCCCGGCGCGCCGTTTGGCGGCCAAGCCGGGCAAGGTGATTGGAGCGGATAACATGGGTGTCGGACAGAAAATCTCGGCCGAAAACGCCGGCTGGACCTTTGGCGGCGACGTGGCGGAGACATTCGTGGATCATATCAAACTGTCGGTGCCGCTTTACGACAGCGGCCACGACCTGACCTGTCAGGTGTCGGATTTCTTCGTGAAAAACGACAGCGTCTGCTATGAAATCGGCGCCTCTACCGGCGAACTGACGCGCAAGCTGGCCGAACATAATGCCGGCAAGCCGGACGCCCGCTGGATCGGGATCGAGGTCGAACCGGCGATGGTCAAGGCCGCGCGCGCCCATTGCGCCGAGGTGCCAAATGTCACCATCGTGCAGGAAGACGCGCGGCTTGCGGAAATGGAAAAATCCGACTTCATCGTCAGCTACTACACGATCCAGTTCGTGCCGCCGCGCTACCGCCAGGAACTGTTCGACAAGATCTACGAGACGCTGAACTGGGGCGGGGCCTTTGTGATGTTCGAAAAGGTGCGCGGACCCGATGCGCGGTTCCAGGACATCATGACCCAGCTCTACAACGACTTCAAACTGCGCAACGGATTTTCCGGCGAGGAAATCGTCGAAAAGACCCGTTCGCTGAAGGGCGTGCTGGAACCGTTTTCGACCCAGGGCAACCTGGACCTGCTGGCGCGCGCCGGGTTCAAGGACGTGACGACCATCCAGAAATACCTGTGTTTCGAAGGGTTTTTGGCGATCAAGTGATGGTCGGGCAAGTGATGGTCGGGCAAGTGATGGTCGGGCAAGTGATGGTCGGGCAAGTGATGGTCGGAACCGCCGGGTAGGGGCCCGGCGACACCAGACCGGACACAAGGGGAATGGTGAACGTGTTGTTGAAAACCAAGCCGTGCCGCGGGCGCGTTGCCGATCTGCCGCAGGGGCGGATTTCGCGCCTTTTGCGTCATAGTTTTGCCGCCCGGGCCTGCTCTATCGGCAGCGAATGTGCGATTTGTGCAAAAGGGCAGCGGCCATGACAGTGACTTCCAAGCGTATCCTGGTGACCGGCGGCGCGGGCTTTCTGGGCTCGCACCTGTGCGAAGCGCTGCTGGAACGCGGCCACGATGTGCTGTGCGTCGACAACTACTTTACCGGCCGGCGCGCCAATGTCGCCCATCTGCTCGACAACCCCAATTTCGAGGTGATGCGCCACGACGTGACCTTCCCGCTCTATGCCGAGGTGGACGAGATCTACAACCTCGCCTGCCCGGCCAGCCCGGTGCATTACCAGCACGATCCGGTCCAGACCACCAAGACCAGCGTGCACGGCGCGATCAACATGCTGGGGCTGGCCAAGCGGCTGCGCGCGCGCATCCTGCAGGCTTCGACCAGCGAAGTTTACGGCGATCCGGAAGTGCACCCCCAGACCGAAGACTACTGGGGCAACGTCAACCCGATCGGCTTCCGGTCCTGCTACGACGAAGGCAAGCGCTGCGCCGAAACCCTGTTTTTCGACTATCACCGGCAGCATGCGCTGCGCATCAAGGTGGCGCGCATCTTCAACACCTACGGGCCGCGGATGCACCCGGACGACGGGCGCGTGGTGTCGAATTTCATCATGCAGGCGCTGGCCGGCGCGCCGATCACCATCTACGGTGAAGGCAACCAGACGCGCAGCTTCTGTTTCGTTTCCGACATGGTGGACGGGCTGATCCGGCTGATGAACACGCCCGACGATTTCACCGGCCCGGTCAACATCGGCAACCCGGTGGAAATGACCATCCGCGAGCTGGCCGAAAAGATCGTGGCCATGACCGGCTCGAAATCTTCGCTTGTATTCAAGCCCTTGCCCCATGACGACCCGGTGCAGCGCCGGCCCGACATTTCGCTGGCCAAGCGTGCGCTGGGCTGGGAACCCAAGATCGCGCTGGACCAGGGGCTGGAAGCCACGGTCGCCTATTTCGCCCGGCTGCGCGGCGAAATGGCCGGCCAGAACCGCGACGCAACCGCGCGGGGTGTGAGCTGACCATGACCGCGCCGACCACCCATGCCAACCACGAAATCCACCGGGCCCGGCGTCCTGCCGGGCTTTGGCTCGTGTTGGCGCTGGTGGCGGGGTTTTCGGTCTGGGCGCTGAACGGCGGGGTGCTGTTTTACTACGATTCGCCCGGCTACGTCGCCCAGGGCGCCAAGATGCTGGTCCAGCTCGGCCTGACCCCGGACCAGGCCGGCCCCGGAGGCGCGGCGGCGCTGGGCGAAAGCGGCGACAATCTGGTGAACGGGTCGCGTTCGGCGGTCTATGCGCTGGTGGCGGCGCTGCTGGTGCGCCTTGGGGGCATCAATGCGATCGTGCTGGGCAATGCCGCGGTCACGCTGCTGGCGGTCTGGCTGGCGGTGCGGGTGCTGGCGCGAGAAACCGCGCCGGGCCGGTCGGTGGCGGGGTTGATCGGGCTGCCGCTTCTGGTGGCGATGGCCGGATCGCTATCGTTCTACCTGGCCTTCGTGATGCCCGACATCCTTACGCCGGTGCTGATCCTGGTGATCGCCACGCTCGCGGTCTTCGCCCGTGCAATGACAGTATTCGAACTTTTCCTGGCGGTTTCCCTGGGGTCTTTCGCCGTGGTTTCGCACATATCGCACATTCCGATTGCCGCGGCCCTGTTGCCGCCGGTTGCCATCGCGGCCCTGATCGGGGGCCGGTCGCGCTGGTGGCTGGCGCCGGTTCTGGTGGCGGTGATGGTGTTTGCCGGGCTCGCCGAACGCCAGGCCTTCAAGACCGCGGTTGAAACCGTCGCCGACGCCGAGGTGGTCTATTACCCCTTCCTCACCGCCCGGCTGATCCAGGACGGCCCCGGCTGGAAATACCTCAACGCCAAATGCCCGGACCCGGCCCGGCGCGAAAACATCGCCACCTGCGCGCTGTTCGACGCGCTGTCGCGTTCGGACGATCCCTACCGGCTGACCGCCTCGCATATCATCTTCAAGAAGACCGCCGATCTCGGGTCTTTCCAGCTGATGCCGCCCGAAGAGCAGGCCCGGGTGGCGCGCGCCCAGTATCGCTTCTATGTCGACGTCTTCCTGTGGGCGCCGGTGTCGACCGGCCTGTCGGTGATCAAGAATACCCTGCTGCAAGCGGTGATGAACAACGTGTCCATGACCATCCCCGACGCCGAGATCGTCGCCAACACCGCCGAAAGCTTCCCGTCGGTGGCGGCCGATTTCACCGGCGGCCGGCTGAGCGCAAACACCGGCTGGCTGGCCTTGGTGGTGCCGGTCCAGCATGCGCTTTATGGCGCATCGCTGCTGGCGGTGGGCTGGCTGAGCCTGGCCGGCGGCGCCCGCAAACTGCCGGCGGGCGCGCGTGGCTTTGCGGCGATGGTGGTGCTGGGCATCCTGGCCAACGCCTTTGTCACCGGCGCGCTGTCGCAACCCGCCGACCGCTACGGCGCACGGGTGATCTGGCTGCTGCCCTTCCTGGCGGCGCTGCTGTGGCAACTGCGCCCGACCGCCGCCACCCCCGCCGCCCCTGCCGCCACCCCCGCCGGAAGTCCCGCCCCATGACTGGCAAACGGCTGAAAATAACCGCGGTCATGCCCGCCTATAACGCCGCCCACCTGCTGGACCGGGTGCTGCCGCCGCTCTTGGAGATGCTGGACGCGGGCGAGCTGGACGAATTGCTGCTGGTCGACGACCAGTCCACCGACGCGACCGCCGCCAAGGCCCGCGACATGGGCGCGCGCGTCATCACCACGGCGCAAAACGGCGGCCCCGGCGTCGCCCGCAACCTGGCCGCGGAAACCGCCAGCGGCGACATCCTGTGGTTCGTCGACAGCGACGTGATCGCGCATCCCGGCGGCCCGGCGGTGATCCGCGCCGCTTTCGCCGACGACAGCATCGCCGCCTGTTTCGGCTCTTACGATGATGACCCCGGCGCGCCGTCGTGGTTTTCCAACTACAAGAACCTGCTGCACCGCTACCACCACCAGACCGCCAAGCGCGACGCGACCACTTTCTGGTCCGGCTGCGGGGCGGTGCGCGCCGAGATTTTCCGCGCGCTGGGGGGCTTTGATACCGACATCTACCGCGTCCCCTCGATCGAGGACGTGGAGCTTGGCTACCGCATCAAGCGCGCCGACGGGCGGATCCTGGTCTGCCCGGACCTGCTGGGAAAACATCTCAAGGTCTGGTCGGTGAAACAGGCGATCTTCACCGATATCTTTCGCCGGGCGCTGCCCTGGTCGCGGCTGATGATCTCGCGCGAAGGGCTGACCGATGACCTGAACACCGGCAAGCTGGAACGCCTGCGCGCGCTGGTGGCGGGGCTGTTCTGGCTCTCGATCCTGGCGCTGCCGCTGAGCGCGGTCGCCTGGTGGGCGCCGCTGGCCACGTTTGCGCTGGCGCTGGCGATCAACTGGCGCTTCTTCACCTTTTTGCGCCGCAACGGCGGGCTGGGGTTCGCCCTGGCTTCGATGCTGTATCACCAGCTTTACTACGTCTATTCGGCCGCCGCCTATGTGTGGTGCCTGGTCGAATATCACCTGCTGGGCCGCAAGGACCGGCTGCATGTGCCATAGGTCAATATATTGAAAAAACTTTGGAAAAAAGAAAACGACAGATGACGAGGAGCAGCGACATGGATGCGAAAGTCACCGGCAAGACCCGGGGCAGGGCGGCCGGCAAGACCGCCCGCAAGACGGGCGGCAAACTGAAAGTGATCGACGGGCTGCAGGGGCTGTCGCTTTCGGTGGTGATCCCGGCATACAACGAAGAAGGCGCGGTGCGCGAGACCATCGAAGACGTGATGAACACGCTCAAGCCCACCGGCATCCCGTTCGAAGTGATCGTGGTCGATGACGGGTCCGAAGACAACACCCGCGCCGAGGCCGAAGCTGCCGGCGCCATCGTGCACGCCAACCAGGTCAACTCCGGCTATGGCGCTTCGCTGAAACGCGGGGTCAAGGCGGCGAAATACGAATATGTCGCGATCATGGACGCCGACGGCACCTACCCGGCGCGCTACCTGCCCGACATGCTGGCGATGTGCCGCGAACAGGATATGGTGGTGGGCGATCGGGGGGCCGCGATGAAGAACGTGCCGCTGATCCGCCGACCGGCCAAGATGCTGCTGAACAAGTTTGCCTCGTTCCTGGCCGAGCGCAAGCTGAACGACCTGAATTCCGGCCTGCGGGTGTTCCGCAAGTCCGAACTGATCCCGTTCCTGCCGCTGCTGCCGCAGAATTTTTCCTTTACCACCACGATCACCCTGTGCATGTCGTCGAACGGCAAGCGGATGATCTACACCCCGATCGAATACGGAAAACGCGTCGGGAAATCCAAGATCCGCCCCGTCGATTTCATCAACTTCCTGATCCTGATCCTCAGAATATCCACGCTTTTCAACCCGTTGCGCGTGTTCATCCCGCTGGGGCTGGTGTTCTTCGTGCTTGGCACGATCAAGCTGATCTACGACATCTGGCTGGAAAACATTTCCGAAAGCGCGATCTTTTCGCTGCTGGCGGCGATCATGATCTGGTCGCTGGGGCTGATCGCCGACATGATTTCGCGCCTGCACCTGAGGCCGTGACATGAGCGCCCCCGCCAAACCCTGGCGCCGCTGGCTGATCCGGGCGGCTGGCTCGGCCCTGATGCTGGGGCTGCTGGCCTGGCTGGTGCCGGTTTCGGCGGTGGTCGAGGGGTTTTCGCGGGTGCCGCTGGCGCTGTTTGCCGGGGCTTTCGCAGCCTTTCTGGCGGGCCATGTGGCGGCGGCGGCCAAGTGGCGGGCGCTGACCGGCGGCCTGCCGTATTCGGCGGCGTTGCGGGCGCATTTCGCGGGGCTGGCCAGCAACCTGATGCTGCCGGGCGTGGCCGGGGGCGACGCGGTGCGCGCCGCCATCGCCCAGGCGATGCTGCGCGATGGCGGGCGGGTGGTGGCAGGCGCCCTGGCCGACCGGCTGGTGGACATGCTGGCGCTGGCCTGCCTGGTGGTGATCGGCGTGGCAATGCTGGCGGACGCTGGCAACACGGCGCTGGCGCTGCAGGTGCTGGGGGTGTTCGCGCTGGCGTTGGCGGGCGCGCGTTATGTGGCGCCGCGGCTGCTGCCGGCGCTGTGGGGACGCTTTCCGCTGCCGGCGCGCGGGCTGGTGCTGCGCCTGGCTGATGCCTTGCAAGACCTTGACAATAAACCCTTTCTTCTGGCCGCCACACTGGCGCTGTCGATCGCGATCCAGGGCCTTTTCGTGCTGCTCGCGATGCAGCTTGGCCGCGCCGTCGGGCTGGATCTGCCTGTCGGCGCCTGGGTCTTTGCCTGGCCGCTGGCCAAGCTGCTGGCGGTTCTGCCGATCTCGCTGGGCGGGCTGGGCCTTCGCGAAGCCTCGCTGGCCGCGCTGCTGACCCCCTTCGGCGCCGAAGCCGCGCAGGTGATCACCGCCGGGCTGACCTGGCAGGCGGTGCTGTGGCTGACCGGCGGGCTCGGCGCGCTGATCCTCACCTTTTCTGGCGTCGGCTGGCACCCGAAATCGCCCACCCCCGACATCCCCAACCAAGGCCCCGTGAAATGACAAGTGACAGTGGTAATTCCGACAGCGGCAAGGCCGGCAACGCCAGGCCCAGGATCGAGGTGCTGGGCGCCGGCCCCGCGGGCATCGCGGTGGCGCATGCGCTGGCGAAAACCGGCAAGGCCGATGTCGAGGTGCTGGAACGCGCCGCAACCATTGGCGGCAACTCGGCCAGCTTTCAGATCGACGGGATCTGGTGCGACTATGGCTCGCACCGGTTTCATCCGGTGGCCGCCCCCAAGGTGCTGGCCGATGTCAAGGAAATCATGGGCGACGATCTGCTGCTGCGCCCGCGCCACGGCCGTATCCGGCTGGGCGGGCGTTGGATTCACTTTCCGCTGAAACCGCTGGATGCGCTGCTCAAACTGCCGAAAAAATTCGGCTTTTCGCTGCTGGCCGATTCGATCCTGGGCAAGTTCCGCCCAAAGCACGCCGGCCCGCGCACCTTTTCCACGGTGCTGCTTGACGGGCTGGGGCCGACGATTTCGGAAAACTTCTACTTTCCTTATGTGAAAAAGCTCTGGGGGCTGGACCCGGACAAGCTGGCGGTGAAGCTGGCCGAACGGCGGATTTCCGGCACCTCGGTTTCCAAGATCCTGCTGAAAATGGCGCGCATGCTGCCGGGGCTGAAGGGCAAGACCACCGGCAAGTTCTATTATCCGCGCCAGGGATTTGGCCAGATATCCGCGAAAATGGCCGAAGCCGCTCAGGCCAACGGCGCAAGGTTTTCGCTGGAAACCGATATCGTGCGCATCGAGCGCGACGCCAACCGCGTCACCGCCGTGGTGCTGCGCGAATACGGCCGCGAGCTGCGGCGCGAAACCACCCAGGTGCTGTCCACCATCCCGCTGACGGCGCTGGTGCGGCTGATGGACCCGCCGCCGCCGCCCGAGGTGCTCGAAGCCGCCCGAAACATCCGGTTTCGCGGCATGATCCTGCTTTACCTGGTGCTCGAATGCGACCAGTTCACCGAATATGACGCCCATTACTACCCGGAACTGTCGATCCCGATTTCGCGTATGTCGGAACCCAAGAACTACAACGCCGCCACCACGCCCAAGGGGCTGACGGTGTTGTGCGCCGAACTGCCCGCCGACCCCGGCGACAAGTGGTGGGACATGTCCGACGATGAGCTGGGCGACCATTTCTGCAAGTGGCTGGGCCAGGTCGGCCTGCCGGTGAATGTGCCGGTGCGGCGCTGCGAAACCCGCCGGCTGGCCCATGCCTATCCGGTCTATGACCTTGATTACGAACCGAATTTCAAGACAATCGACGATTGGTTCCTCGGGCTTGACGGGCTGGTGGTCTTTGGCCGCCAGGGGCTGTTTGCCCATGACAACACCCATCACGCCTTTGCCATGGCCTATGGCGCCGCCGATTGCCTGGACGAGGCCGGTCGCTTCGACCGTGCCAAATGGACCCGCTACCGCGAAGAGTTTTCGCACCACACGGTCGAGGACTGACATGCCTGCGCCGATGGTCGACATCCTGATGTATCACGCGATCGCGGACGCCCCCGGGGCGACCTCGATCGCGCCCGAAACCTTTGCCGCGCAAATGCAGACCATCGCCGAAACCGGCGTGCCGGTGATCACGCTCGACGACCTGCTGGCGGCGCGCGCCGGCAAGCGCACCCTGGCGCCGCAATCGGTGATCATCACCTTTGACGACGGCTTTCGCGACTTTTCGCAAAACGCCTGCCCGGTGCTGGAAA
>JAJRUE010000272.1 GCA_024277955.1 Alphaproteobacteria bacterium
CTGTCCCAGAAGTTTTCCAGACACCCGCGCACATAGGCGGTGGCCTCGGCGAAACCGGGCAGACCCTGGGTGCGCAAGACCGCATCGGCGTAAAAGATCCCGGCGCGCAGGTCGTGGCTGCGCCCCATGATCACCAGCGCCTTTTCGGCGACGTCACGATAGTCGGGGTCTTCGGCCGCCAGGATCTGATCCCCGGCCTGCCGTTCCTCACCGGGCTGCGCGGCAAGCTCCATTTCGGTGAAATCCGGGTCATATTCCAGATTCTCACCGCTCGGAAGCTCATCGCTGTGCGCCTTCAGCAGCGACTCAAGGTCCATTTCTCTCCCTTCGGGCAATCTTTGTGTTGCCCTTTCTTGCCGCCCGGCCGCGGGGTTCGTTTCCCCGTCTGTACCGGAACGTCCACATATGCTTGCTTTGCAAAAAGCATTAAGACAATACTCGTCCCATAATCATCCTTATCATTGGCTTAAAGTCAATCACGATTACGCCCGTCCGGCAGGAGCATTTTCGCATGGCAGGAATGAAAACCGAAGGCGAGGAACTCAAGAAGCTGTTGAAATTGGGCAGGAAACGCCCGCTGCCTTTTGGCTTCTGCATCGGACCGAGCGACGAAGACCACCTGCTGATCATTCATCGCAAGCGCAAGCCGGCGATGCTGGGCAAGGCGGCGCGCGCCGAGGGGCTGGGCTCAAAAATCGCCTTTGGCATGCTTGCGGTCAGCGGCCGGCTGGTCACGTTGACCTGCGAACGCGAAGCCCCGGCCCTGGCCAAGAAGATGAAGCGCTTCTTGATCCGGCAGAAGCTGAAGCTGAACGTTCTGGTGCTGGATGCGGCGGGCCGGGAACTGGAAAGCGACATCGAAGACCTGGAAGAAGACCCGGGTTGGAACCGCGACGACCAGGACGCGGGCGATGACCTGCAAACGCCCAAAGTTGCGGCGGGCGACACCCCTGCGGGACCGGCGGTCGGCGACGGTCACCGCGCCACGCTGGTATCCCGTCTCAAGGCGATCCAGCCCGGCGTGATGGCGGCCAAGGGCGAGCAGGGCGAAAAGCTGAAACGGGTTCTGACACTGGCGGCGGCGCATCTGAAGGCCGGCGATCTGGCCAAGGCGGCGCAATCGATCGCGGCGCTGGAAAAGGCGCTGGCCCCGTCCGGCAGCCGCGATCCGGCCCCGGAAAACAAGGCGAAACCCGCCGCCACGACACCCGCGACGCCCGCGGTCGGCCCCGCCGAACTGGTCCCGCGCCTGGACGCCGCGCGCAAGGCCATAGCCGAGCTTGACGACACCATCGCCGCCAAGCTGAACAAGGCGGTTTTCATCGTCTCAAGGCTGATTGCCGCGCAGGACTACGCCAAGGCCCACGCGACCTTGCAGAAGATCACCCAGGCCCTGTCGCGCCACTCGCCCGAAGCCCGAAACGATACCCACCCCGAACCGGTCGCCGCCTCGCGCGCCGCCTGGCTGCGCAGCCGGCAGACGCTGAGCCGAGGGTTGCAGAAGCTCAAGGAAGCCATCGACGCCGGGACATCGGATGTTCCGGCGCTCGAGGGCGTTTCGGCGCGCAGCGCGATCCCGTTCGATCACGCCCGGGCGCTGGATGCGCGGCTGGAAAAGACGCTGGAAAAGCTGACCCGGGCCAGCGATGACACGGAGCGCGAACAGCTCAGGGCGCAGGCGCTTGGGCTGGTCGAAGAATACCGGGCCGAACTGGACAGGCCGTTTTTCACGGCTGTCGACGACAACGGCTTTGCGAACACCGACCTGCGCGCGATGGCGCTGGCGGCCCTGAAACAGGTGCGCGCGGCACTCGGCTGACGCGCCGCCACATTCACCCAACCCGACGGAGGAAACATGGGACGGATCAATTTCCTGGCACTGGCCGCAACCGCGGCGATGCTGCTGACCGGCGGCCCGGCGCTGGCCGAACCCGGCAAGCTGACCATCGAACTGAACAAGCTGGAAGACGCGGACGCCGGCGCCTGCCGGGCGTTCTTTCTGTTTCGCAACCAGACCGGCATGACTTTTGAGGGCTTCAAGATGTCGCTGGCGGTGCTCGATGCGAACGGCATCATCGACCGCATCCTGGCGATCGACGCGGCCCCGCTGCCGGTGGCGCGCACGACCCTCAAACTGTTCGACATCCCGGAAACCAGCTGTTCGAACATTTCCGAGATCCTGCTGCACGAACTGTCATCCTGCCGCCCGCAGAACGCCGACGAGATGGACTGTTTCCCGATCCTCGAACTGACCAGCAAATCCGCCGCCGCCCTGGTGAAATAGATGCTGGCCGCGCTGATCGACACTCTGAAAACCGGCGGGCCGATCGTTTTCGTGCTGCTGGCGCTGTCGGTGGTTTCGCTGACCCTGATCCTGGTCAAGATCGTCCAGCTCTGGCCGGTGCTGTCGGGCGCAAGGCTGCGTGGCGCTGCGTTCGAACACTGGAAGAACGGCGACCAGACCGAAGCGGTGCAAACCATCGCGGCGGGGCGATCCCCGGCCGACCGGGTGCTGACCTACGCCATGCAGTCGCTTCAGGTCGGGTTTCGCGGCGCCGCGCTGGATGCGGAACTGACCCGGCTCGGCAATCACGAAATGGCGGCGATGTACCGCTACCTGCGGGTGCTCGAACTGATCGCGATGGTCAGCCCGTTGCTGGGGCTGCTGGGCACGGTGCTGGGGATGATCCAGTCGTTCCAGGAACTGGAACTCGCCCAGGGCGCTGCCAATGCCTCGGTCCTGGCGGGCGGCATCTGGCAGGCCCTGCTGACCACCGCGGCGGGGTTGCTGGTGGCCATTCCCGCGGCGATCGCGGCCACGCTTCTGGGCGCGCGCATCGACATGGCGGTGCACCTGATCGAAAGCGCGGTTGGCGAACTGATGCTGATCGACGCCCGCAAAACCCCGAAGTCCGCGACCGGGTAGGCTGGCCATGGCACAGGTCCTGATCAAACGCGCCCCGCCGCCCAAGGCCCTGATTTCGCTGGTGCCTCTGATCGACGTGATGCTGATCCTGCTGGTGTTTTTCATGGTCACCTCGACCTATCTCGACCTCGACATGGTGCCCGCGGTCGACCGCGCCAGCCAAGCCGCGCCCGATACCGCGCCAACCGGCCGGGCCAGCGCGAAAGCCGGAGCACCGATGCTGATCCGGATCGGCAGCGACGGACGCCCGGCCCTGCGCGGGCGCCCCCTGGAGCGGGAAGCCCTGGCGGCGGCGATCCGCGCCCGGCTGGACGCCGCACCGCGAACCCGGATCCTGATCCTGCCGCTGGCGGGATCCCGGATGCAGGCGCTGATCTCGGTCATGGAAACCGCAACGCTTGCCGGCGCGACCCGCCTGCGCGTGGTCCGGCTGGAGCCGCTCCCATGAAGCTGAACCGCGCCGCCCGCCGCCAGCACCCGGAAACCATCGTCGCGCTGATCGACGTGGTGTTTTTCCTGCTGGTGTTCTTCATGCTGATCGGCCGGATGGACGCGACATCGCCCTTCGAAGTCCTCCCCCCGGTGGCGCAGACCGGCGCAGACATGCCGGCGGGCGGGGTGACCCTGTCGGTCGCCGCCGACGGGCGGCTGGCGCTGGATGGAGTGGAAATCAGCCGCGCGGACCTTGACCGGGCGATCCGCGTCCGGCTGGCCGGGGATCCGTCAACGCTGCTGCGCGTCAACGCCCACAAGGACGTGGAACTGCGCCACGTGCTGCCGCTGGTGGCCGCGCTCGAACAGATGGGCGCGCGCGACGTGGTGCTGGTTGTCACCCCGACGCCGCCATGACCGGCCCGGCGAACCGCGCGGCCCTGTGGCTGATCGGCGGCGGGGTTTCGGTGGCCGCGCACCTGGGGGTGCTGGCGGCCCTGTCGATCAGCGTCCGGCCCGACCCGGTTCCCGACCAGCCGATCCCCAACAGCCAGCTCGAGATGCAGGCCTACCAGGTCCGCCGCAGCCAGGCCCGCCCGGCGCAGCCAGAGACCCGGACCGCGCCCGCCGCCGATGCCTCGGGGACGCGGCTGGATGCCGAAGCGGTGCGCCAGACCACCGCCCGCCCGGTCCGACCCGCGCAAACCGCGCTGGCCGCCAGCAGGCCCGATGCACCAACCCTGGCGGCCCACCCGCCCGGCGGCACCGCCCTGCCCGGCCAGCCCGCGCCGATCCAGGCCGTGGCCGAACAAACCGCCGCCCCGACCCCGGTCGCGGCAACCCCTGCCACCGCCACCGTCCTGCCCCCGCGCCCCACGCCCGCCACCGCGCTGCGCCCGCAACCCGCCGACCTGCCGCCGATCCAGGCCGCGCAGGTCCGGCCCGACACACTGCGCGCGGCGCGCGTCGCAGCTTCAACCATGGCCGCCGCCAGCGTCCAGGCGGCCCGCCTGTCAGCCACCGCCCCACCCAGCGAACGGATCACCCCGCGCCCGCCGGCGCCGCAGGTGCTGGCCGTTGCCGCGGCCACCGCACGCCCGCTTGCCGCCGTGACCCAGCCGGCGCGCCCCGCAGCGCAGGTCATCCAGGCCGCCATGCCGCTTGCCCAGGCCCGCCCGCAGGCCGCCCCCCTCGCCGCCGCCGCGCCCGCGACCAGCCCCGCGCCACAAGCCGAGGCCCCCGCCACACCGGCCCCGGCCCTGCCCCCCCCGGCGCTTGAGGCGACCGCGATGCTCGCCTTCGACGCGGGTGCCGGCGACCAGGTCGATCCGGTCTCGGTCCTCGCGTTTCAAAGCTTTACCCAGACGCTGGACGCGACCCGGACCTCGGGCGCGCGCGGCCAGTTGCGCGACGGTGTCGCCCAGTTGCTGGACCGGGTGCCCTGTTCGCGGCTGCAGGTCAGCTTTGACCCGGATACCGCCACGCTGCTGCTGAACGGCCACGTGCCCGAAGATGGGCTGCGCGCCCCGGTGCTGCAGGCGCTGCAGGCCCAGGTCGGGGCCAATATCCGGGTGACGGACAATCTGCGGGTGCTGCCGCGTCCGCAATGCGGCGTGCTGAGCGGGATCGCCGCCCTGGGGCTGGCGGCTTCGACCGACCAGAACACCGACCCACGGCTTTTGGGCAAGAACACCCAGGTGCGCGAGTTCCGCTTTCGCGAGGGGCAGCGCCTGGTCCTGGACCTTGGCGCGCCGGATTACGACAGTTTCGTCTACGTCGACTACTATGACGCCACGGGCCAGGTCATTCATCTGGTGCCCAACCAGGTGGTGCCGCTTGAAAGACACACGGCCAAAACCAGCTTTCAGGTCGGGGCAGAGCGTGCTGGCAAGCCGTCGCTGAACATCGCCATCGGACCGCCATTTGGCCAGGAAATCGCCGTCGCCTTTGCCGCGTCCGAGCCGCTGTACGATGGCGTCCGCCCGCTGGTCGAACCCGCCGGGCCCTATCTGGAATGGCTCAGGGAGCGGATCGCACAGGCGCGCGCCACCGTCCCTGATTTCAAGGGGGAATGGGTGTATTTCTTCGTCGTCACGCGACCGCGGTGAACGGCCCCGCCAAGCCTGCCTACCGGCAGCCGCCCTTGGCCCAAACCATCAGGTTGCGTTTCAGCGTACCGCCGAACGGATGTTCCTTGTTCAGCGCGCGCGACGTATCGGCCGCAAGATAGGTCTGCGCCTGTTCGCACAGGTTGGCGCGTTCCCACTGGTGGCAGTTGGAACAGGTCTTGGTCTTCCAGAAACTTTCCGGCAGCCCCTCGACCGGCGGGAATATCGGCGACGACTTGATGATCTCGGCCAGGGTCTTGCCGATGATGGCCGGATCGCCGAATTCGAGCGGCTTGAGAAAACTCACCTCGCTTGGCAGCCCGTTCAGCACGTTGTTCGGCGCGCCGGTGGCGGGATCCTGAACCGCGGCTGTCTGCTGTTCGGCCGGCTGGGCCGCGGCGGCAGCGGCGGCAGCAGCGGCCTTGGCCTCTTTCGCCTGCAGCGCGGCGATTTCAGTGCGGGCAAATTCGGCGAACATGCCCTGTGGGAATTCCCGCAGATAGTTCTGGTAGCCCTCGATCGTCGCCGCCACCTGGGCCTGATCATACAGCGTCTGTTCGCGCTCGGACGGCCCCGAAGGCGCGGGCGCCGCGGCCTGTTGCTGGGCGGTGCTCGAGGTTCCGGAAAGCTCGGCTTCCATCACCTGGTCCAGCAGCTTGCGCGCATCGTCGCCGAACTGGCTTTGCGGATAGGCGCGCAGGAACAGCATGATCTGCACCGGGTCGCGCGTCGCCTGCACCGATTCCCACAGTTGGCGTTCGGCCAGCTCTTCCGGATCGACCGGGGCGGCGGCCTTGAACATGAATTCACCCGTAAGCGAAGACGTATCCCAGGGCGTCTGCCGCCCGCCGGTTTCCTTGCGCACCGCGACGCGCACATTCTTGAAGGTTTCTTCGATCTTCAGCCCCGGCACCGAGATTTCCCGCGCCAGGGCCTTGGAATAGGGGCTGTTGCCATCCAGCCCGTCCAGCGCAACCCCGCCCGGCGCGGTGGCGTAAGACAGGAACGTGCCGACCGGAGCCTTCATTTCAGCTAGGCCGGGGTCGTCGAATTCCGGGATGTTCTGGAACGGGTTGTTGCGGCAGGCGTCGAGGATCACGATGTTGGTCTGGTTGCGCGCCGAACGCATCTGGCGCAGAACCGACCCGGCGTCGATCGACACCAGATCCAGATCTGCGGCATCGGTCAGCGCCGCATCCGTGGGCACCAGATAGTTCTTGCCAAAGGACTGAACCCCATGCCCGGCATAGTAGAAAAGCCCCGTCGCATCCGGGCCGGCGCTGCGCAACGCGCGGCCGAATTGCGACACGCCGCGTTTCAGCGTCGCCAGGTCCGAATCGATCAGCAAGGTCACGTCGAAACCCTGCGCTTCCAGCGTGCTGGCGATCAACCGGGCGTCGTTCGACGGGTTATCCAGCGATGGCACCGACTGATAGACGCTGTTGCCAACCACCAGCGCGATCCGCGCCTGGGCGTTTGCCATGCCAGCGCCAAACGCGCCAAAAACCAGAAAAACCAGGAATGATTGCAGTAGTTTCAACAAAATCCGTCCTCGTTTCTTTTCGCCATCGCTAACCGGCAGAACCCTTGGTCGTATCGCACGACACCGGCCCGCCCGTCACATATAATCTGCCCCAGGACCCAAATTTTTGTTGCGCTACAATACCGCGGGTAGCTTAATCAATATTGTTCGCATCGGTTCACGATGCAAGTTTTCTCTGCTGGTAGCAGCCCGCGTGCGGGTGCGCGACCAATAGTGGCCGTTCTGGATGAAAGAGGTTTAAATGTTCCGAATTTCCCCCAACCGTTTCCTGATCAAGGCCGTCATGGCCCTGGCCGCGGTCCTCGCGCTGGCCGTTCCCGCCGCCGCCCAGGATGTCAGCCCGTTCGAAAACGGCTGGGTTCTGGACCCGGACGCCTCCGAACTGCGCTTCATGTCGATCAAGAAGGGCTCGGTCGTCGAAAGCAGCCGTTTCGCCACGCTTTCGGGCATCATCAACGAAGCCGGCGAGGCCCGCATCAAGGTGCTGATGGATTCCATCGACACCAAGATCGACCTGCGAAACGTGCGCATGCGGTTCCTGTTCTTCGAAACCTTCCAGTTTCCGGAATCCACCATCACCGCCCAGATCAGCGCCGCCGACTTGGCCGACCTGCGCCAGGTGCGCCAAAAGTTCATCGCCCTGCCCTATACGCTGACGGTGCACGGGGTGACGATCGGGCGCGAAGACCGGGTGCGGGTGACGCTGTTGTCCAACGACCGCGTGTCGGTGTCTTCGGTGGAACCGATCGCGCTGCCGGTGTCGGCCTTCAACCTCGAAGAAGGGCGTCAGAAACTGATGGAGGCCGCCAACGTCGATATCCTGCCCTTTGGCACCATGTCTTTCGACTTCGTGTTCAACCGGGCGCGCCCCCGCACGCCACCCCCGGTCGAGACCGCCCAGGTCACCCAGCCCGGTTCTGCGGCGCTGGAAACTTCGGGCAATTTCGACCGCGAAGCCTGTATCGGCCGGTTCGAGATCCTGTCGCGTACCGGCAATATCTACTTCAACTCCGGCAGCGCCCACCTGCAGCAGAAAAGCATGCCGCTGCTGCGCAACCTCTTTGACATCGTCCAGCGCTGCCCCGACATGCGCATCCAGGTGGCCGGCCATACCGATAGCGACGGATCGCTCAGGGCCAACCAGCGGCTGAGCGAAGCGCGCGCCCGCGCGGTCGCCAGGTTCCTGATCGATTCGGGGGTCGATGCGTCGCGGATCGAAACCATCGGCTATGGCGAAACCCGTCCGGCCTTCCCGAACGACAGCGCGCGCCACAAGCTGTGGAACCGCCGGATCGAGTTTCTGGTGCTGAACTGACCGCCGGCAGCCCGGCGCCGTTCTGACCGGATCGTGAAACAAAGGGGGCGTCGGTTGCGGCGCCCCCTGCGCGTCTGCCCGACCGGCCCGGCGCTACGCTCCGCCCGGCGGCGGGCGGTCGGCACCTGGCGGCGGTCGGCCCTACCCGGCGTCGGGCAGTTCGCGGATCACCGGGAACCAGTCTTCGCGCAGCCTTTGTCCCGGCGTCATCCCGTGGCCCGGAAACGGCGGCGACGTTCGCCCAGGGCGTTCCACATAGCGCGCATCATCCCCGACCCAGCGCAGCGACAGGGCCCGGCGGCGCTGGCCGGTGCGGTTGCCGCGCGCGCCATGCACCGTGCGGAAATCGAACAGCACCGCATCGCCGGGGTCCATGTCCCATTCCAGCACCGAAAACCTGTCCACGTCGCTGTCGGGATCGGGCACCGCGATCCATTGCTGGTCGGCATCGTAAAAATCGCTGTCATCGGCCCAGCTGACCGGCCTTACCATGCCCGGCCAGCGGTGCGATCCCGCGATCAGCCGCAAGGACGCCTCGCGCACGGGATCCAGCGGGATCCACATGCTGACGGTCTGCGCGCCCTCGACAAAGTAATACGGCCCGTCCTGGTGCCAGGGGGTCGGCTTGGGGGTGCCGGGTTCCTTGACCAGCACGTGATCGTGAAAGAACTGGACGCGGCGCGAACGCATCGCCCGGGCGGCCAGTTCGGCGGCGGGGCTTTCGCGCACCACGCGTTCGAATTCGCCGATCCGCTGCCAGTTGCAGTAGTCGTCGAAGAACCGGCCTTCGGTCACCGCGTTTTCGCTGGCATAGGGGCCGGGGTCGGCCATGTTGCGGTCGATGCCGGCGGCCATCACATCCACCCAATCGGCGAACACCCCGCGCAGCACCACCGCGCCATCGCGCTGGAACGCTTCGATTTCCCGCGCGCCGATCATCGCGCGCGCCACCGGTCGACGATGTAGCGGCTGGTCATCAGGTCCAGATGGGCGCCGCCGCCGTTCTTGAACAGCGTGATCTCGTCCTGCGAGCGGCGCGCGAACTTGCCCGATGGCAGATCATAGAAATCGGCGATCACGTCGGCTTCGCGCAGCGCGCCGGTTTTCAGCGGCTCGATCAGTTCGCCGATATGGCCCAGCGTGGTTTCGCGGCTGTCCACAAAGACCCGGGCGCGGCGCATCGCCTGGTCGTCGGCTTCGCGCATGCCGGGGTGGTAGGCGCCGATCAGGTCCACGTGCTGCCCCTTGCGCAGCCAGTCGCCAAGGATCAGCGGTTCGGTCGCCATGGTGGCGCTGGTGATGATGTCGGCCCGGCGCACGGCGGTTTCCAGATCGGTCATGACGCGGGTGCCGGGATGGGCCTGGGCAAAGGCTTCGGCCGATTTGACGGTGCGGCTCCAGACCGTGAAGGCGGCGTCGGGGAATAGGCTGGAATAGGCCTGGTGCAGCGAATGCGCCACCGCGCCCGCGCCCACGATCAGAATGTCGCGGCTGTCCTTGCGCGCCAGCTTGCTGGCGGCCAGCAGGCTGTCGGCGGCGGTCTTCCACTTGGTCACCAGGTTGAAGTCCACCAGCGCTTCGAGGCTGCCGTCGGTATCGGAAAACAGCGTCACGCTGCCGCCGGTGGTGGGTTTGGCCAGCGCCTTGTTGCCGGGAAACACGATTGCCGTCTTGACCGCGATCCCCAGCCCGTTGATCCAGGCGTGACGCGACAGAACCGTGTCGGGGGCGCGATACAGGAACACATCCTTGATCTCGGCTCGCGGCAGCCGGTGGCCGGCTTCGATCACCGCGCACAGCTGCGCCCAGTCCAGCAGCGCTTCGCAGTCAAAGGGAACGGTTTCAAAGGACGGGGCGGTCATGGCGCGGCCTCCTTTCGGCTCAGCAGTCCTTCGGTCACCAGACGGTCCGCCAGACCGCGGGCGTGTTCAAAGCGATGCACGTTCCAGCCGCGTCTGCGGGCGGCTTCGATGTTGTTGGCGTTGTCATCGGTGAACAGCAGCGCCCCCGGCGGGTGGCCGGTTTCGGCTTCCACATGGGCGAAAATCTCGGGCGAAGGCTTGACCATCCGCAATTCGCCAGACACGAAGCGGCGGTCGAATTCGCGCAGGGCCGGGTAGTTTTCTTCGGCGATGCGGATCGTCTGCGCCCCGAAATTGGTCAGCGAATAGACCGGCACGCCGCGCGCCTTGAGCGCCCGCAACAGCCGGGCGGTCAGGTTGATCGGCGGTGACACCATCTCGATCCAGAGCGTTTCCCACAGCATGATCTCGTCGTGCCAGTCGGGGTGTTCGGCGGCCTTGGCGCGCACCGCTTCGTGGAAATTCACCCCCAGATCGACGCTCTCGTTCATCGCCCACAGGTCCACCGCGTCGAACAAGGCCTTGCGGCGCGCGGCCCCGATGGCGCGGTCGTAGACGCCCTGCGGATCCCAGTTCAGCAAGACCATGCCGATGTCGAATACCACCGCCTCAATCGCCATGCGTCACCTCCCGTTTCGCGGCCTGCACCGCGCGTTCCAGGGCGTCGAGAAACCGCGACCGGTCGGCCCTGGAAAACGCCCGCCCGCCGCCCTGGCGGAACGGATCCGCGGCGCGCAGATCGGCCATCAGATCGCGCGTCGCCAGCACGTTGCCGATATTGGCGCGGCTCAGGGCTTCGCCGTTGTGTTTCAGCACCCGCGCGCCGGCTTCGACGCATTTCGCGGCCAGGGGGATGTCGCCGGTCACCACCACGTCGCCGGGCCCGGCGCGCTCGGCGATCCACATGTCGGCCACGTCCGGCCCGTCCGGCACGAACACCATTTCCACCAGCGGGTTTCGCGACGGGCGCAGGCCGCCGTTCGACACGATGAACAGCCGCAGGCCGTGGCGGGTCGCCACCTTTTCCGCCTCGGCCTTGACCGGGCAGGCGTCGGCATCGACATAGATCACGCCCATAGCGCCTCGGCGTGGAAGGTCACGTGATCCTCCATGAAGCTCGCAACGAAGAAGTAGCTGTGGTCATAGCCCGCCTGTATCCGGAACGCGCCGGGCTGGCGGCGCGCGGCCATCGCCCCGGCCAGGGTTTCGGGCCGCAGGTTGTCCAGAAACTGATCCTTGCTGCCCTGGTCGATCAGCACCGGCCCGTCAAAGCCGGCCTCGGCCATCACCAGCGATGCGTCGTGGCGCGCCCAGGCGGCTTCGTCCGGGCCCAGGTAGGCGCGCAGCTGCTTGCGCCCCCATTCGGCGCCGGTCGGGTTGCAGATCGGCGCAAAGGCCGAAACCGAGCGGTAGCGCCCAGGGTGCGCCATCGCCAGCGTCAGCGCCCCGTGCCCGCCCATCGAGTGGCCGCAGATCGCCTGGCGGTCGCGATCCAGCGCAAAGGTGGCAAACAGCTGGTCGGGCAGATCGTCGGCCAGATAGTCCCACATCCGGTAATGCGCCGCCCAGGGGGCCTGGGTCGCGTTGACGTAGAACCCGGCGCCCTGGCCCAGGTCGTAGGCGCCGTCATCGGCAACCTCGCCCCCGCGCGGCGAGGTATCGGGAAATACCAGCGCGATCCCCTGCGCCGCGGCCCAGGCCTGCGCCCCGGCCTTGACCATCGCGTTTTCGTGGGTGCAGGTCAGGCCCGACAGATACCACAGAACCGGCACCGGGCCTTCGGCCGCTTCGGTGGGCAGAAACAGGCCAAAGGTCATGTCGGTGCCGGTGGCCCGCGACGCATGGGTGTAGACCCCCTGCACGCCGCCAAAACAGCGGTTCTCGGAAATCACCTTCATCTGCCTGTCCTCCGTCATCTGCGCAAACGCATTTCACACGGCAGTGCTGACCAAGGCAATCACCAAAGAGACCGTCACGATCGACACTGCGGTGGAAATCAGGATCGCGCTGGACACCCGCTGCGGCGCGACGCCGAAATGCTGCGCCAGGATGTAGACGTTGCCCGCCACCGGCAGCGACGCGGCGGCGATGATCACCCGGGCCTCGAACCCGTCGGCGCCGGCCACCAGCAACAGCGCCGCCGCCACCGCCAACGGGTGCAGCACCAGCTTGCAGAACGACAGCCAGCCCGCCACCGAGATGCGCTCCGCCGATTTGCCGGCCAGTGACGCGCCGATCGCGAACAGCGCCCCGGGGGTCGCCGCGCCACCCAGAATGGTCAGGAATTCCTGCATCGGCACCGGGATCGCCAGCCCCAGCCGCGCCCAGGCAAGCCCGGCCACCAGCGACATGATCATCGGGTTCTTCAGCAGCCCCAGCCCCACCGTGCGCAGGATCAGCGGCGAAAACCGCCCGTCGCGCGAGCCGGTGATCAGGATCACGATCAGGCTGCCGAACACGATCAGATCGGTGGACAGCACCAGCATCACCGGGCCGATCGCGCCTTGGCCCATCAGCAGCGCCAGCATCGGCAGACCCAGGAACCCGACATTGCCGATCACCGCGCATTGCGCTTCGACCGCGGCTTCCTCCAGCCCGCGCCTGCGCAGCAGCGCCACCGCGGTTGCGATCAGATACACCGTCAGCGAGGCGGCGAAATAGGCCCCCACCAGCGTCCAGTCCAGCACATCGCCCAGCGACAGGTTGGCGGCGAAGCGAAAAATCATCGCCGACAGCGCAAAGTAGAACACGAACCTGGTCAGATAGGCGGTGGCTTCCTCGGAAAAAAACCGCGTCCGCCCGGCGCCGTATCCCAGCCCGATCAATGCAAAAAACGGCAGCGTTTTGAGGAAAATCGCCAGCATGTCCGCCGCTTAGCACGGCTGCGCGCCGGGGGCTAGCCGCTGCCGATCAGCGCCCCTGCCGCAAACACCAGCGCGCCACCCAGCACCACCTGGAAGGTGGCGCGCAGGAACGGCGTTTCCATGAACCTGTTCTGGATCCAGGCGATGGACCAGAGCTCTATGAACACCACCACAAAGGCGATCACGGTCGCGGTCCAGAAATCGGTGATCAGGTAGGGCAGCGCATGGCCCAGCCCGCCCACCGTGGTCATCACCCCGGACGAAAGCCCCCGCTTGAAGGGCGAGCCGCGCCCCGAAAGCTGGCCGTCGTCGGAGGCCGCTTCGGTGAACCCCATGGATATCCCGGCCCCGATCGACGCCGCCAGCCCGACCAGAAACGTGGTCCAGGTGTCGTGGGTCGCAAAGGCGGTCGCGAAGATCGGCGCAAGCGTCGAAACCGAGCCGTCCATAAGCCCCGCAAGCCCCGGCTGCACCCAGGTCAGCACGAAGCGGCGATGCGCTTCGCGGTTCTCGCGGCTGCGGGCGTCTTCGGGCAGCAGTTCCTGTTCCAGGGCGCCCGCGGTTTCGGAATGCCCGGCCTCGGCCGCGGCCAGATCGCCCAGCAGCTTGCGGGTGTCGGCGTCGGCGGTGCGCGCCGCTGCCATCCGGTAAAAGTTCTCGGCCTCGCGCTCCATCGCCTCGGCCTGTTCGCGCATCTTTTCCAGCCCCAGGTTTTCCATCAGCCACACCGGCCGGCGGGCGTAGAACCCCGACACGTGTTCGCGCCGGATCAGCGGGATGACATCGCCAAAGCGCGTCTTGTGCAGGTCGATCAGCCGGCGGCGGTGTTCGTCTTCCTCGGCGTCCATCGCGTCAAAGATCTTCGCCGAATCCGGGTAGTCTTCGCGCAGCGCCTCGGCATATTGGCGGTAGATGCGCGCGTCGTCCTCTTCCGACGATATGGCAAGCGCCAGCACTTCCTGTTCGCTGAGGTCCGCAAAGCGCTTGCGGCTCGAAATTCCGGGAATCATGGCACCCCCCAAATTAGAATCGTTCTAAACCTAGGGTTTCCCCCTGCCGGCGCAAGCCGTTCGAAACACCGCCAGGCACATTTAGGCGGGAACCGTTGCGCTTGTGCAAGTCTGGCGGGCCTGTTTATCTTGGGATGTCCAATATCACGGGGTCAGATGGCCGACGAAATTCATAAAGGCCGCAAGTTCGACCAGGTTCTGGAAGGGGCCCGGCGGGTATTCCTGTCGGATGGTTTCGAAGGCGCCAGCGTCGATGCGATCGCCCGGGCGGCGCGGGTGTCCAAGGCGACGCTCTACAGCTACTTCCCCGACAAGAAGCACCTGTTTTCGGAGGTCGCCCGGATCGAGTGCCAGCAGCAGGCCGACCAGGCGACCGCGTCGATCGACACGGATGCGCCGGTGCGCGACGTGCTGCGCGCGGCGGCGGCGCATCTGGTCGGCTTTGTGCTGTCGGACTTTGCCCAGGGGATCTACCGGATCTGCGTGGCCGAAACCGACCGCTTTCCCGAACTGGGCCGCGATTTTTACGAATCCGGGCCGCAGATGGGGATCGACGCGATGGCCGACTATTTCGAACTGGCCTGCAGCCGCGGCGAATTGCGCATCGAGGACAAGGCCCTGGCCGCCAGCCAGTTCCAGGCCCTGTGCAAGGCCGAGATTTTCGAAAAACGGGTGTTCGGCGTCCAGAAAAGCTTTGAGCGGGACGAAATCGACCGGGTGATTGACAGCGCCGTGGACATGTTCCTGGCCCGCTACGGCGCCTGACCCGCCCGCCGATCAGCCCGGCTACCCCTGCCCGGCCCCCGTGCCCGCCCGCCAGGCCTTCGCGCTGGCGGTCGGTTCGGCGGGTGTCAGTGCGGGTGTCAGTCCAGCCGGCGCAGCTCGATGGCGTTGCCCTTGCGCCGCATTTCGAACTGCTTGAGCTGCGTGACCAGATCTGACAGTTTCCGGCAGCCATAGGTGCGGGTGTCGAAATCGGGATGCGCGGCGGTGATGGTCTGGCCGATCAGCCCCAGCGGGAACCATTCGCCTTCCGGGTCCACCTTGTCCATCGCATCGCGGATCAGGCGCGCCGCATCGCTGGGCGCGGCGGTGGACTTGCCCCCGGACTTGCCTTTTGGCCGCGGCTCGGTGTCTTCGATGATGTTTTCCAGAAAGATGAACCGGTTGCAGACATTTCGCAGCGATTCCGGGGTCTTGCGTTCGCCGATCCCGATGACTTCCAGCCCGTTTTCGCGGATGCGCGCCGCCAGGCGGGTAAAGTCGCTGTCCGATGACACCAGCACAAAGCCTTCGAACCGGCCCGAATGCAGGATGTCCATCGCGTCGATCACCAGCCCGATGTCGGAAGCGTTCTTGCCGGTGGTGTTCGACGTTTCCTGGTAGGCGATCAGCCCCAGCGAGCGGACCTTTTCGCTCCAGGGTTTGAGCCGTCCGCTGGACCAGTCGCCATAGACGCGGCGCAGCGCCGGTTCCCCGAACGAAGTGATTTCCTTCAGGATCGGTTCGGCATATTTCGCCGGGATGTTGTCGGCGTCGATCAGGACGGCGAACAGGGGCAGGCGACGCTCGCTCATTTCGGCAACTCGTCGACCGAGGTGATGACCTTGCCCAGCAGGCCATAATCCAGCGCCTGGCTGGTGTTCAGCCAGAAGTCGCGCTGGGTGTCTTCGCGGATGCGCTCGGGGGTCTGGCCGGTGGCCTCGGCGAACATCCGGTCAAAGCGCTCGCGCATCAGGCGCAGCTGTTCGGCCTGGATCTGCATGTCGGTGGCGGTGCCGCCGATGCCGCCCGAGGGCTGGTGCAGCAAAAAGCGCGTGTTGGGCAGGCAGAACCGGTTTTCGCGATCGGCCCCGATAAAGATCAGCGCCCCGGCGCTGGCCACCCAGCCCGACCCGATGGTGCGCACGGTGGGCCGGATAAAGCGGATCATGTCATGCACCATGTCGCCGCTTTCCACATGCCCGCCGGGCGAAGAGATGAACAGGTTGATCGGATCGTCCCCGTCCTCGGCCAGCGCCAGCAGATGTGTCACGGTCTTTTGCGCCAGTTTGTCATCGATCTGGCCGGCGATGATCACGTTGCGGCTCTTGAAGAACAGGGACGAGATCTGGGCCCCGCCTTCTTCCTTGTCCTTGTCCTTTTCATCGTCCTTGCCGCCCAGGCTGCTGAGGTTCATCATCAGTCGTTTCCTTTTTCATTTGCACATGCCGCACCGGGGCGGCGCCCAAGGGGTGTGATTCGGCAAGTAATACCGCGCGCCTCAGAATTCCACCACCGCGCGGATCGACTTGCCCGCGTGCATCAGATCAAAGCCCTTGTTGATCTCGTCCAGGCTCAGGGTGTGGGTGATCATCGGGTCGATCTCGATCTTGCCGTCCATGTACCAGTCGACGATTTTGGGCACATCGGTGCGCCCGCGCGCGCCGCCAAACGCGGTGCCGCGCCAGACCCGGCCGGTCACCAGCTGGAAGGGCCGCGTGGAAATCTCGGCGCCCGCCGGGGCCACCCCGATGATGATGCTTTCGCCCCAGCCCTTGTGGGCGCTTTCCAGCGCGGCGCGCATCACCTCGACGTTGCCGGTGGCGTCAAAGGTGTAATCCGCCCCGCCGCCGGTCAGATCCACCAGATGCGCCACCAGATCGCCGCTTACCTCGGCCGGGTTGACGAAATCTGTCATGCCGAAACGGGTGGCCATTTCGACCTTTCCGGGGTTCAGATCGACGCCGACGATCTGATCGGCGCCGGCCAGCCGCAGCCCCTGAATGACGTTCAGGCCAATGCCGCCCAGACCGAACACGATGGCGCGGCTACCGATTTCCACCTTGGCAGTGTTGATCACCGCGCCGATACCGGTGGTGACCCCGCAGCCGATGTAGCAGATCTTGTCAAAGGGCGCGTCCGGCCGCACCTTGGCCAGCGCAATCTCCGGCAGAACCGTGTGGTTGGCAAAGGTCGAACAGCCCATGTAATGCAGGATCGGCGTGCCATCGAGCATCGAAAACCGGCTGGTCCCGTCGGGCATCAGCCCCTGCCCCTGGGTCGCGCGGATCGCCTGGCACAGGTTGGTTTTCGGGTTCAGGCAGTATTCGCATTCGCGGCATTCTGGCGTATAGAGCGGGATCACGTGATCGCCGGGCTGCACGCTGGTCACGCCTTCGCCCACCTCGAGAACCACGCCCGCGCCTTCATGGCCCAGGATCGTCGGGAACAGCCCCTCGGGGTCGGCCCCCGACAGGGTGAATTCATCGGTGTGGCAAATGCCCGTGGCCTTGATTTCCACCAGCACCTCGCCGGCCCTGGGGCCATCCAGATTGATCTCCATGATTTCCAGAGGCTTGCCCGCCTCGATCGCAACCGCCGCCCGTGTGCGCATGATGTCCTCCCTTTTTTGCTTGCCGCAAGGTTGGGTGAAACCGCGCGCCCTTGCAACTGCCAATGCGCCCCCTTCCGGCCCGTTTGCGGCCCGTTTGCGACCTGTGGCCATGTCGCCCCGGGCCTTTCCCGGCGGCGGCTGGCGCCGGGCGGGCGGACTCGACTCTGCCCGGCTGCGCGCCTAAATTGGAACAAAGGCAGAACATTTACCATGGCCGACAAACGCATTCTTTCCCTCTGGTTCCCCCGGCTGGGGGCCGAACGGCTGCTGCGCCGGGATCCGGCGCTGGCGCTCGTGCCCTTTGCCGTGGTGCGCGACCGCAACAACATGCAGCAGCTCGACAGCCTGTCCGCCGAGGCCGAGGCCGCCGGGCTGCGCCCCGGCCAGCCGCTGCGCGATGCCCAGGCCATGTGCCCGACGCTGGTGACCCGGCTGGCGAACGAACAGGCCGAACGCGACTTTCTGATCCGGCTGCGGCGCTGGGCCGGGAAATATTCGCCCTGGGTTTCGGACCAGCCGCCGGCATCGCTGCTGATCGACCTGACCGGTAGCGCCCACCTGTTCGGCGGCGAAGAAATGCTGCTGGAAACGGTCCAGGACGACTGCGCCCGGCTGAGGCTGACGGTCTGCGGCGGGATCGCCGCTACCGTCGGCGCGGCCTGGGCGCTGGCGCGCTATGCCGGCCAGCCGGCGCAGGCCGGGCGCAGCGGGGATGCCATCGACCAGGAAGCCCGCGCCACCCGCGCGCGCGCCGTCAAGCGGCGCAACTGGGAACGCGGAGGCCCGCCCCCACCCGCGCACACCGCCCGCCCGCCCGGCAATGCCCCGCCCCGCATCGCCCCGCCGGGCCGGACCCGCAGCGCCATCGCGCCGCTGCCGGTTGCAGCGCTTCGTCTGTCCGACGACGCGGTGGCCACGCTCACCCGCCTGGGGCTGCGCCAGGTGGGCGACCTCGCCGGCATGCCGCGCGCCGCGCTTGGCCGCCGGTTCGGGGCCGAAGTTCTGCTTCGCCTCGACCAGGCGCTGGGGGTAACCGCCGAACCGCTGTCGCCCGCCCGCCCCGAAACCCGCTTTGCGGTGCGCCTGGGCCTGCCCGAACCGATCGGGCTGGAAAGCGACATCCTGGCGGGGATCGACCGGCTGCTGCCGGCCCTGTGCAAACGCCTGCGCGACAAGGGGCGCGGAGCGCGGCGGGTGCGGCTGCAGATGTTCCGCACCGACCGGACCATGCAGCAGATCGAGGCCGGGCTGGCGCGCGCCAGCGCCGATCCCGACCGCATCCGCCCGCTGCTGGCAATGCAGCTTGGCGACGTGGATGCGGGCTTTGGCTTTGACATGCTGCGCCTCGAAGCCCCGGTGAGCGAACCGCTGCACCCCCACCAGCACAAGGGCCAGCTGGCCGCCACCCGCCAGGCGACCGATCGCGCCGCCGACCGGCCCGGCGCGCTGGACGACCTGATCAGCCGGTTGGGCGCGCGTATCGGGCTTGACACCATCACCCGCCTGCACCCCACCGAAAGCCACATCCCGGAAAAGACCGCCAAGATGCTGGCCGCGGCCTGGTCCGAACCGGAGCACGACTGGCCGGACCCGCCGGCACCGCGCCCGCTGCTGCTGTGGCGCCCCGAACCCGTCCACGCCCGGGCCAGCCCGGCGCTGCCGCTGGCCTTCCGCTGGCGGCGGCGCGACTTTGCCACGCTTCGCGCCACCGGACCGGAACGGATTTCGCCGGAATGGTGGCTGGACGATGCCGACTGGCGCTCGGGGGTGCGCGACTACTGGCAGGTGGTGACCGGCAGCGGCGAACGGCTCTGGCTGTTCTATGCCCACGGCGGCGCGCTGTCGCCGGGCTGGTTCTGCCACGGGGCCTTTGCCTGAAGCGCGGCGCGCGAGGGCCAAGGCGCTTGCAAGCGCCTTGGCCCGTTGCGCCTGGCCGTGCGCGCGCCCGCAGGGCCGGGCCCTGGCCCGAGCCGGCGAGGTTCTTGATTTTCGCCCCCGCAACCGCCAATCTCGTGACCATGAACGTGCAAACCCCCACGCCGCTTTCCCGAAAACCGCCCATCCCCGAACGTATTGCCTTTGACCGGCGCGAACTGGCACAGATCATGTCCCTTTACGGGCGCATGGTCGCCGCCGGCGAGTGGCGCGACTACGGCATGTCCTTTCTCAAGGACGTGGCGGTTTTCTCGGTCTTTCGGCGCACCGCCGAACACCCGCTCTACCGGATCGAGAAGCGCCCCAGGCTGCGCCACCGGCAGGGGCAATACGCTGTGATCGGCATGGACGGGCAGACGCTCAAGCGGGGCACCGACCTCAGGGCCGTCCTGCGGGTGCTGGAACGCAAGCTGATCCGCGCGGTGAAATAGCCGCCCCCAACCCTGCCCCGACCCTGTCCCTATAGCCGCCGGCGCGAGGTCACCGGGCCATCGCCCTGCGCCGCGATCCGCGCAATCGCCACGCCGATCGGCTCGATCGCCACCGCCATGTGATGCGCGTTGGCATGGATCAGCCGGTCGCCGTCCTGCGCCATCGCCACATGCCCTTTCCAGAAAAACAGATCGCCCCGGCGCACCGGCGCATCGCGCGCCACCTCGCCCCCCAGCGCCGTTTCCTGCAGATCGCTGTCGCCGGGGCAGTCCTGCCCGCAGGCCAGCAGCGCCGCCTGCACCAGCCCGTAACAGTCGATCCCCCAGATGCTGTTGCCGCCCCAGCCATAGGGCACGCCCAGAAACAGCTCGGCCACGCCGGCGGGATCGGACAGCGGCGCGGACAACGGCCGGAGGTGCTGTTCGGGCACGAACCCGCCGCCGGTTTCCAGGAACCGCCCGCTTTGACCGCTCACCCGCAAAAGGCTGCCAAAGGACAGGGCCAGGCGGGGCGGCGCCTTCAGATCCGGCGCCGGATACAGATGCGTCGAACGGGCGCTGACCGCGTGGGTCGGCGTGACCGCAGCGCCCAGCGCCGCGCTGTCGAGATACCCCACATAGCCGTCGCGCCCCGCCTGGCCAAAGGCCCGCCCGTCCCGATCTTCCAGCACCAGAAAACTGTCGCCGAACAGCAGTTCACGGTCGCGGTGAAGACCATCCGCCTCGCGCCACAGCGCCGCGCGCGCGGACCGGACGCTGCGCCACGCGCCCTCGACAAAGCGCTCGGCCCTGACGCGCCCTTGCAGATGCGCCGCCGCAACCCGCCCGTTGGCGGGCGTCAGGCGCCGGTCGCTCACAGGTCCAGAAGCCCCGGCAGGGCTTCCAGCAAGGCCCGCGCGCCCTGGCCGACACCGCCCTTGGGGCGCGCCGGCGCCGCCGTCGGCTGCCAGCCGTAGATGTCGAAATGCAGATAGCGCGGCGTGTCGGTCACGAACCGGCGCAAGAACAGCGCCGCGGTGATCGCCCCGGCCATGCCACCCTTGGGCGCATTGTCCAGATCGGCGATCCCCGGTTCTATGACCGGCTCATAGGCATCCCAGAACGGCAGTTCCCACACCGGATCGCGCACCACCGCCGCCGCCCGCGCAACCTGGGCCGCGTCTTCCGGCCGGGTCGCGAAGAACGGCGCGATGTCGGGCCCAAGCGCCACCCGCGCCGCGCCGGTCAGGGTGGCCATCGACAGGACCAGATCAGGCCGTTCCTCATCCGCCAGCGCCAGCGCATCGGCCAGCACCAGCCGCCCTTCGGCGTCGGTGTTGTTGATTTCCACCGTCAGCCCCTTGCGCGACACCAGAATGTCCTGTGGCCGGAACGCCGCGCCGCCGATGGCGTTTTCCACCGCCGGGATCAGCACCCGCAGCCGCACCGGCAGCCCCAGAACCATGATCATCCGCGCCAGGCCCAGCACCGTGGCCGCCCCGCCCATGTCCTTTTTCATCAACCCCATCGAGCCGCCGGGCTTGATGTTCAGCCCGCCGGTGTCGAAACAGACCCCCTTGCCCACCAGCGTCAGCCGCGGCCCGGCGTCGCCCCAGCGCAGGTCGAGCAACCTCGGCGCGCGATCGGATGCGCGCCCCACTGCGTGGATCATCGGCAAGCCGCGGGCGTTCAGCTCTTCGCCTTCGACAACCTCGACCCGTGCGCCATGCGCCGCGGCCAGGTCGCGCGCCGCCTGTTCCAGCTCGCCCGGCCCCATGTGCGACGCCGGCGTGTTGATCAGATCGCGGGTCAGCGCTTCGCCCGCCGCGATCGCTTCCAGCCGGGGCGCATCGACACCGCGCGGCGCCACCAGCCGCGCCCTGGGCGGTGGTGAGGCGGCGAATTTCGCAAACCGGTAGCCCGCCAGCAGCCAGCCCAACGCGGCTTCATCCAGATCGGGGCCCGGCACGATCCCCTGCAAGTCGTAGTCCCCGCCCGGCAGCTTGGCGCGCGCGGCCCCAACCACGAACCGCTTGCGCCGCCGCGCCTTTTCGTCGCCCAGACCGACCGCCGCCAGAACCGGCGCCCCGTCGTCGCCCGGAAAGGCCAGAACGCTGCCTGCGCCGGCGTCGAAGCCGTTGACCTTGACCCAGGCGCGCTGCGCCGGCGAAAGCCCGTTCTGCCAGGCCGCAAGCCCCGTCGGGGCGACCGCAACCAGGGGAATTGCGTTGTCGGATCTGGAAAATGTCAGTGGCATGGCCTGGTCCCGCTCAGTTCGGAATTTCGGCCAGCCTATCGCTGTTTTGCCCGCCCGCAAGCGCTATATGGACAGGTCCTGCAAATCCCAAACCTTCATCAGCGATGATTCCCCGATCCGTCCGAGCCGCGCAACGGTCGCCGCCAGGGCCGCCCCGTCGTGACCACCCGCCAGCCGGCGCACATCGCGCGCCACCCGGCTGAGGCCGGGCATCCCCACATGCGCGGCAACCTCCGAGATCTTTTCCGCCGCTGCCTGCGCCTCGGCCATCGCACCGCGCCCATAGCCCTTGTGGACCTTGGCCAGCTGGACAGCCAGCTCTTCCATCGCGCGCGACACCAGATCATCGGCCCCGCGCGGCCCCAACCGCACGATGATCTCTGCCAACCGGTTCTTGTCCAACTGGGCCGGTTCCGCCAGTTGCAGCCTGTGAATAGTCATGCTCACCCCAAACACCGCGCCCCCACGCCGGTTCGTTATCGCCGCCCGTTCTCAAGAAAAGGTTGAAATGGGCGGGACAAATACCTCGAATTGGCGGCAATAAATGCATAAGTAGGCAAGGATTCAGCAACAGGGCGACCCGATGAAACAAGCACGGCCGTTACCGAAATACCTTGTCCAGCGCTACCAGGGCTGGAAAGCCACCACCTATACGGAAAACAAGGCGTGGTATCGCCATTTGGCCGAAGAGGGCCAGCACCCGCGCGCGATGGTGATTTCCTGCTGCGACAGCCGGGTGCATGTGACCTCGATCTTCGGCGCCGATCAGGGCGAATTCTTCATCCACCGCAATATCGCCAACCTGGTGCCGCCGCATTCCCCGGACGGAGACCACCACGGCACCTCGGCGGCGGTGGAATTCGCGGTGACCGCGCTGAAGGTGGCGCATCTGATCGTGCTGTGCCACTCGAACTGCGGCGGGGTCAAGGGCTGCCACGACATGTGCTGCGGCGAGGCGCCCGAACTGGAGGAACGCACCAGCTACACCGGGCGCTGGATGGACCTGCTGCGCCCTGGCTATGACCGGGTGGCGGGGGTCGCGGACGATACCGAAAGGCTGCGCGCGCTGGAAAAGGAAGCGGTGCTGACCTCGCTGGAAAACCTGATGACCTTCCCCTTCGTCGCCAAGGCGGTGGACGAGGACATGCTCACCCTGCACGGGCTGTGGAACGATATCGCAAGCGGCGGGCTGGAATATTTCGACGCCGGCGAAAGCCGGTTCCTGCCGATCTGAAACTGTCCGACCAGGGCCTCGTTTTCTTGCAAAGAAAACGATCCGAAATCTTTGCAAGATTTCGGCGCCCTCAGCCCTTTTTCAGAACTTCGCGTCCCAGCAGCTCGGCGATCTGCACCGCGTTCAGCGCCGCCCCCTTGCGCAGGTTGTCGGACACGCACCACAGGTTCAGCCCGTTGTCGATGGTGCTGTCCTGGCGGATGCGGCTGACGAAGGTCGCATAGTCGCCGACGCATTCCACCGGCGTCACGTAGCCACCGTCTTCGCGCTTGTCCACCACCAGGATGCCCGGCGCGGTGCGCAGGATCTCGCGGGCCTCGTCTTCATCCAGATGGTCTTCAAACTCGATGTTGATCGCTTCCGAATGGCCGACGAACACCGGCACCCGCACGCAGGTCGCGGTGACCTTGATCGACGGATCCACGATCTTTTTCGTCTCGGCGACCATTTTCCATTCTTCCCTGGTCTCGCCGCTGTCCAGGAACACGTCGATATGCGGGATCACGTTGAACGCGATCTGCTTGGTGAATTTGCTGGGCGGTTTGTCATCCACCGGGTTGTAGATCGCCTTGGTCTGGTCCCACAGCTCGTCCATGCCGTCCTTGCCGGCGCCCGAAACCGACTGGTAGGTGCTGACCACCACCCGCTTGATCTTCGCCCGGTCGTGCAGCGGTTTCAGCGCCACCACCATCTGCGCGGTGGAACAGTTCGGGTTGGCGATGATGTTCTTCTTGGCATAGCCGTGGATCGCCTGGGGGTTCACCTCGGGCACGATCAGCGGAATATCCGCGTCGTAGCGATAGAGCGACGAATTGTCGATCACTACGCAGCCGGCCTTGGCGGCGCGCGGGGCGTATTGTTTCGTCGCCTCGGACCCCACCGCGAACAGCGCCATGTCCCAGCCGGAAAAATCGAATCTGTCCAGATCCTGGGTGGTCAGGGTCTTGTCGCCAAAGCTGACCTCGGTCCCCAGCGACCGGCGCGACGCCAGCGCGGCGATTTCGTCCACCGGAAACTCGCGCTCGGCAAGAATGTTCAGCATTTCGCGGCCCACGTTCCCCGTGGCCCCGACGACGACGACTTTGTAACCCATCTCGGCACTCCTTCGGCCTTAACCAACCGCGCCGGTGATTAGAGCAAACCCCGCCAGGGGGAAAGGGCCGATTTGCCGCGTCGCGTGCGTCTTCAGTGCAGCCGGAGACGCGCATCGCGCGCCGCCAGCCGTTCGACCCAGGCCTTTTCGGCGGCAAAATCATGCGGCACCTGCGATGCCTTGCGGTGGCCGGTGAGCGACAGCGACGAAAAGAAGTCGAACCCGTAGAGGTCGATCTTGGCCGCGCCCGAACGCGACACGAAGTCGATCAGCATGATCCCGGTGGTGGGCGGCGCGTGCAGCACCTGGTGCAAAAGCTGAAAATCCTTGAGCGGATACAGAAAGAACCCCGGCCGGCGGGCGACCCACAGCGGCAACCGCTTGCGCTTGTGCGACAGCCACAGGATGCGTTCGGGCGCCAGCGCTTCGCCGTCCTTTTCCTTCAGGCCCACCGCAAGCCCCAGCCAGTCGGTTCGGGTGCCGTGCGAACGCGCCTGCGGCATCGGCGCCCGGTTGATCCGGATCACCAGATCCGCGGCATCGATCAGCGGCCCGGCATCGCCCTTTGCCAGCGCCCGGGCATTGCCGACGATGGCGATCTTCTTGCCCAGCAGTTCCGCCTTTAGACTGGCCACCGGCGCCGACATCGCCGCCAGCGCATCTTCGTCGCCACGCCGGCACAGGCGCCGGAAACGCCAGCGTTCCAGCAGGCCGGGTTCGGTTTTCTTCCTCTTTTTGCGCATCCAACCTCTCGCCAATGGGGCGCGCGCCCCCGTCCCCAACTGGTCTAAGAGAAACCGCGCACCGCGAAAAGGGCGTTCGCGCCGGCTCAGGGCAGGGCCAGCAGGCGGCGGTAGACCTCGATCAGCGCCGCGGCTTCGCCTTCGATGCGGAAACGGGCCTCGACATGGGCGCGCGCCGCCGCCCCCATGGCCGCCAGCGCCCCGCGGTCGGCCACCAGCGCAGCGATGGTTTCGGCCAGCTTCGCCGCATCGCCCGCATCGACGATCGCGCCGGTTTCGCCATCGCGTATCTGCGCCTCGAACGCGCCGACCCGCCCGGCCACCGCCGGCACCCCGCAGGCCATCGCTTCCAGCGGCGTCAGCCCAAAGCCTTCCCAGCGCGCCGGGGCCACGAACAGGTCCATCGCCTGAAAATGGCGCACCAGATCGTCCCAGCTGACCTCGCCGCGCAGATGCACCCGCCCGGCCACCCCGGCGGCCTCCAGCTTGCGCTGCTGCTCGGCCCAGAAGGCTTCGTTGTCGGGGGTGATCCGGCCGGTCAGCACCAGCTGCATGTCAGGAATGTCGGCCTGCAGCGCCAGAAAGGCGTCAACCAGCACATCCACCCCCTTCTGGTGGCGGATGCGCCCGAAACAGCCCACCAGCAGCCCGTCCGGCAGCCCAAGGCTTTGGCGCAGCGCCACGCGATCCGCAGCCGGGCGCAGCGTTTTCGTATCCACCCCGTGCAGGATCACGGTGGCCGGTCGCTCAAGGTAACTTGCCGCCTTGGGCGAGGTCGCCACCACCGCATCCATCCGCGCGATCAGCCACTTGGTGAACCGCTTGTGGTTGCGCTGCGCCGCCGAGGTGAACAGCAGCCGATACCGCCGCCGCAGCACGTGGCGGAAAAACAGCCCCAGCAGCATTTCATTGTTGCGCCGCGCGTGCCACACCCGCCAGCGCCGCCGGTCGATGGTGGCGGCCTTCCACAAGGAAATATGCGGCAGCTCCGGCGGCAGGCCCGGCCCGGTGGCGACGATGCCGATGTCGCGCGCCTGGATCGGCAGCAGCCGCACCACCGTGGTCGTCACCCCGGACAGGCGACGCTTGAGGTTCGGGGCGACGACCTCGATCTTTTCGGTTGGCGGGGGTGGGGCGGCATTTTGCATGGGGCCGCTGTTACACGAATTCCCGGCCGGGCAAAACCGCCTGTCGGCGCCCCGGTTCAGCGCCCCACGGAAACGTAGTTTTCAAAGCCTGCCGCCCCGGCTTCGTCGGCGGAATAGATGTTGCGCAGATCGGCCATGTTGGCCGAGGCCATCGCGCCCGCCAGCCGCTTGAGGTCCAGCGCGCGAAACTCGTTCCATTCGGTCAGCAGAACCACCGCATCGGCGCCTTTGCAGGCCGCATAGGCGTCGTCCATCCAGGTCACACCCGGCAGCAGGTTTTCGCCCTCGGCGCGGCCCTGCGGGTCGACCACGCGCACCTTGGCGCCCCCGCCGATCATCGCCGGCACAATGGTCAGCGACGGCGCATCGCGCATGTCGTCGGTGTTCGGCTTGAAGGTCACCCCCAGCACTGCAACCGTCTTGCCGTTGAAGCTGTCGCCGCACAGTTCGCGCACCTTTTCGACCATGCGCTGTTTCACTTCGCTGTTCACCTTCATCACCGTTTCGGTGATCTGCATCGGCACCGCATGTTCCTGCCCGATCCGGGCCAGGGCGCTGGTATCCTTGGGGAAACACGACCCGCCATAGCCGGGGCCGGCATGCAGGAACTTGTTGCCGATCCGCCCGTCCAGCCCCATGCCCTTGGACACCTGTTTCACATCGGCGCCGACGCGTTCGCACAGCGCCGCCATTTCGTTGATGAAGGTGATCTTGGCCGCAAG
>JAJRUE010000273.1 GCA_024277955.1 Alphaproteobacteria bacterium
CTGGCCCGGCAGCTGCGCGCCGAACCGATCGTGCAATCGCAGCTCAAACGATTGAGGACACTCACAAAATTGCTCTACTCGGTGGGCGAGGTCGATGAAAACACCCTGGTCGTCACCTCGGGCGTGGCAGGCGAAGCCGAACTGGCCGAGTTCCTGTCAAAGGACGCCAAGGCGGTTCTTTGCGGCCACTTTCTGGACGCCCAGGGCCGGCACCTGGCCGGCCAGTACAGCGACCGCATCATCGGCATCATGCCAGACGAAATCCTCGCGGTGCCCGAACGGATATGCGTCGCTGGCGGCAAGCAGAAGAAAGAGGCGGTGCTGGCCGCGATCCGGGGCGGCTTTGTCACCCACCTGGTCGCCGACACGCCGCTGGCCGAAGCGCTGGCCTGACTCGGCCGCATTCGTCACAGACGGCAGTCATCGGCGCGCCCGCAGGGGCGTTCTTCGACCTGCAGGGTCGCGTGGCCGATGGCGAACTCGCGCTCAAGCCCGTCGGCGATCGCGGCGATGAAATCATCGACGCTGCCGGGGGTCTGGTCAGCCGCCTGCCGGGGGCGCACCAGATGCACCGCAAGCGCCGTGCTGGTGGTCGACAGCGGCCAGATGTGCAGATCGTGGATCTCGCTCACGCCGGGCTGTTTCAACAGCCAGGCGGATACGGTTTCCTGGTCGACATGCCCCGGCACGCCGTCCAGTTCGAGCCGCAGCGAATCGCGCAGCAGCCCCCAGGCGGTGCCCGCGATCAGCAGGCTCACCGCGATCGCCACCGCCGGGTCCAGCCAGTCCCAGCCGGTCAGCAGAATGCCGGCAGCCCCCAGCACCACGGCGCCCGACACCGCAGCATCGGCGGCCATGTGCAAGAACGCCCCCTTGGCGTTCAGATCGTTCCTGCGGGCGCGCAGGAACAGCAGCGCGGTGCCGGTGTTGATCGCGATGCCGATGGAGGCAACGCCCATGATCGTCAGCCCCGGCACCTCGACCGGGTCGGCGAACCGGCCCGCGGCGGTCCAGATCACGCCAACCACGCCCACCAGGATCGCGGTGGCGTTCAGCATCGCCGCCAGGATCGTCGCACGCCCAAGCCCCCAGGTGTAGGACGCATTGCCGGCGCGCCGGGCCAGGGCCGCCGCCCCCCAGGCGATCAACAGCCCGGCCACATCCGTCAGGTTGTGCGCGGCATCCGCCAGCAGCGCCAGCGACCCGGTCAGCAGCCCGGCCAGGGCTTCGGCCAGCACATAGGCGCTGTTCAGGCCGACCGCCCAGCGGAACGCCGGCCCAAGATCGCGCACCGGCACCGCCGCGTGATCATGGGCGTGCGCATGGGCAGCGCCGCGGTTGCCGGCGTTGTGACTTGTGTCCGATTTGCCCTGCGACATGACCTTTACCCCAGACCAGAGACCGGGAAATCGGCCCCGGCCCGCGCCATCATAGGGGATCGCCCGGCGCAGCGCACCGGGTTTTCGAAACCGTTGGTCAGAGAGGCGAAAGGCCCGAGGTCAGCGGGCGCCGACGGCCTTCAGGATCCGGGTCATCAGGCAGAACCCGGTGACCCCGGCAATGGTCAGGTTCGCGCCCACGAACAGCGTGAACCAGAGCCAGCCCACCTGGCCCAGCTCCACCTGGCCGTTGGCCTGGGCCAGCCCCAGGCTTGCCAGAACGAAAAGCCCCGCGAACATCATCGTCAGTCGTTGTGCACTCATGGAAATCTCCCTTGATCCGAGCGTTTGGGCGGCGCGCGATGCGCCGGTGAATATTTCCTGGCAAGCGTCAGGCGACGGCGGTTCCGAACAATCCGCCCACCAGGGCCGTGCCGGCCATGGCCGCCGCCCCCCAGAAACTCACGCGCAGCACCGCGCGCAGCACCGGCGCGCCGCCGGTGCGGGCCGAAACCGCCCCCAGAACCGCCAGCGCCAGCACCGATGCGACCGTGGCGACGATGCCGATGCTGCCAGCCGGCGCCACCAGTACCGTTGCCAGCGGCAGGGCAGCGCCCGCCGTAAAGGCCGCCGCCGACGACAGCGCGGCCTGGATCGGGCGCGCCTGGGTCATCTCGGCCATGCCCAGTTCGTCGCGGGCATGTGCGGCCAGGGCGTCCTTTTCCATGAGCTGCCCGGCGACCTGATGCGCCAGTTCCGGCGTCAGGCCGCGCTCGACATAGATGTCGGCAAGCTCGCGGTGTTCATGTTCCGGCTGACGTTCGAGTTCGCGCCGTTCGCGTTCCAGGTAAGCCTTTTCGCTGTCCGACTGCGAACTGACCGACACATATTCGCCCGCCGCCATCGACAGCGCGCCCGCCGCGAGCCCGGCGGTTCCCGCCAGCAGCACATCGGCGGGTGCCATCCCGGCGCTGGCGACGCCGGCGATCAGGCTGGCGGTGGATACGATGCCGTCATTGGCGCCCAGCACGGCCGCCCGCAGCCAGCCGACGCGATCGACGTAATGGGTTTCGAAATAAGGGGTGATTCCAGTCATGTCTGCCTCCTGTGCGGGCAGGTTCTAGACCGCCGGGGCATGGCCGGCCAAGCGATTTCGCCAGCCTGCGCACCGAGACACCGGCCGATCATGCCGCATCCCCTTGCTGGTGTTGCGCGCCGGGGGCGGCCAGCGCCGCGCGCAGGATTTCGCGGGTCGCCGCGGGCATTGCCGGGTTCAGCCGGTAGCGCACCCATTGGCCGTCGCGCTGGTCCAGCACCAGGCCGGCCAGCCTGAGCCGGCGCATGTGGCGCGAAACGCTCGACTGGCTGGCGCCCAGATCGCGCATCAGGTCGCCCACGCTTGGCCGCGCCCCATCCCACAAGAGCCGCATCGCCTCGAGGCGGGTCGGCTCGGCCAGAGCGGCAAGGGTTTCATGGGTTGGCAACGGCATGGCGATCCCCGGTGAGGTCAACCGGACGGCCGACGGAAACAAACGTATTATCATATGCGATTACGTGCATGTAGCTGCCGAGACCCGTGCTGTCAACAAATCCGCTGCAAGCACGGCTGGGTGCGGCGGCGCGGGCCTGGGGTTGCGGCCAGCGTTGACTCTGCATTTGCTACAGGGTCTAGGTCACATACCCGAACCCTTCACCGGTCTCGGCCACGCCGACCGAAGTTTCGCAGCGCGGATCCGCAAACCGCGCACCGCCGGAAAGCCGCAGATGACCAAAGCCCACCGCCCGCGCCGCCACGACCGGCAACAGGCCGCCAGACCGCCGGTCGCGCAAGCGCGCCCGTGGCTGACCTGGCTGCTGGTCGCGGCGGCGCCTGGCTTGCTCTGCCTGGCGTCCAGCTTTGCGCTGGACCGCTACCTGGTGCGGTTCTTCGGCGAATATCCGGCGTTCAAAGGCCCGGCCAGCGCGCTGGTCACCCTGCGCTATGCCTTGCTGCTGGCGATCCCGTTCGTGCCGGGCGCCGAGATCGGCATATCGCTGCTGATGAAGTTCGGCAGCGATGTCGCCGTGGTCGTCTATGGCGCGACCCTGGCCGGGCTGACGCTGGCCTACGGGCTCGGGCTGGCCTTTGGCGACCGGCTGGCCTGCGATTTCCTGTGGAAGATCGGTTTGCGCCGGGCCTGCCGCTTTGTCGACGACATGAAGGTGCTGAGCCCGGCCGAACGGTTCGAACGGCTGGAAAATTCGCTGCCCGCCTGGCTGGGCCGATACGCGATCCGCAGCCGCTACCTGCTGCTGGCGGTCCTGATCAACCTGCCGGGCAACAGCCTGATCGGCGGCGGCGGCGGCATCCTGCTGGTGGCCGGGCTGACGCGCGTGTTCCGGCCGCTGCCGACACTGGCGACGCTGGCGCTGGCGACCCTGCCGGTGCCGGCGCTGGTCTATGTCTTTGGCGCCGGCTGGTTCGGCTGAGCCGCAGGCGGCCAGCCCATTACACCGGCATCAGCGCGTCGATCACCGGGCATTCGGGCACGTCCTTGCCGCTGCATTGCGCGACCGTGTCGCTCAGCACGGCGTGGATGCGCTGCAGGTCGGCGATCTTGGCCGATATGGTGGACAGGTGGTCGCGGGCCAGGGCCTGAACCTCGGCGCAGCTGCGTTCCTGCCGGTCCACCAGCGCCAGCAGGCTGCGGATTTCGTCCAGGGTGAACCCCAGTTCGCGCGCCCGCATGATGAACCCCAGCCGCGCCAGGTGGGTGGCGTCATAGCTGCGATAGCCCTTGGCGGTGCGCGGCGGGTCCGGCATGATCCCGATGTTTTCGTAATACCGGATCGTTTCAAGGTTGCAGCCGGTGGCGCGCGCCAGGTCCACCCGCCGCAGCGCCCTGGCCCGCCCGCCAGCGCCTGTGCCTGTGCCTGTGCGTTTGTCGTGCCCGCCGCCGCGGCTGTTCCGGGTGCCCATAAAAACCCCTTGAGTCTGTATCAACTACAGAGCGTAGACAGCGTTCAGACAGGTATCAAGGGCGATTCGATCATGACCATGGCAGATCAAAAGCCGGCCCACGCGCAGGCCGACCCATCCCGGCGCGACCGCAGCCTGTGGGCGACCATTTCGCTTGGGGTGATGGGGGCGCTGGCGATGATGTCGTGCTGCATCCTGCCGCTGGCGCTGGTCAGCCTGGGGGTCACCGGGGTGTTTGTCGGGCGACTGAGCGCGCTCTACCAGTATCACTGGTATTTCCTGGCCTTTGCGAGCGCCACCCTGGCCTACGGGTTCTGGAAGGCCTACCGCCCGATCCCCGCCGAGGACTGCGCCAGCGGAACCTGCGCCCGGCCGATGAACCGCACGGTGATGCGCGCGATCCTGTGGGTCTCGCTGGCGATCGTGCTGATCGCGCTGGCCTTCCAGTACATGGCCCCGGTTCTGCTGAACCCGTTTTGAAAGGAACCAATCCGATGAAGAAACTCCTGCTTGCCGGCGCCCTGATCCTGGCGTCCGGTGGTGGCCTGTTCGCCGGCCAGCGCACCGCGACGATCGAGGTCACGGGGCTTTACTGCGCCTCTTGCCCCTATATCGCGGCCCAGGCGATCACCGATGTGGCCAGCGCCAGGATCGTCGACGGGTTCTACGACCAGCAGGCGCAGCTTGCCCGTTATGTCGTCGAATATGACGACGACATGACCACGCTGGACGAACTGGTCGCGGCAACCATGCAGTACGGCTACCCCGCCACGCTGATCGAGACGCCCGAAGACACCTCTGGCGAATCGTGACCGCCGGCCGCGCAAACCCGCCGCATCCCGCCGGCCCCACAAAGGACAGGTTTTACATGAACGACCAATCTCGCGCCGGCACCGGGGGTGAAACCCGCCTGGTCAGGCTTGGCATCTACGGCAGCATCGTTGCCGCCCTGTGCTGCTTCACGCCGCTTCTGGTGGTGGTGCTGGCCGGGCTTGGACTGTCGGCAGTCACCGGCTGGCTGGACTACGTACTGTTTCCGATGTTGTTCGCATCGCTCGGGGTGCTGGCCCAGGCGCTGTGGCTGCGCGCCGGCCGGCCCGGGTCGAACCCGCGCCGGCTGATCATCCTCGCCACCGTCGCCCTTTCGGCGGTGCTGTTCTGGCTGCAGTTCCGCTATGCGCTGCGCATTTCCGTGGGCGCGGCGCTGGCGGTGGCCGGCTACTGGTTCTGGCTTGAACGCGCACGCACCCGCGCCGGTGCACCGAACGGCGCCCCCGGCCCGGTCGACGAAACCTGACGCGCCCACCCGCGCGCGCCCACCACTGACAAAGGACATGGCGATGAAAGACGGCAACGGCGACAGACAAGGCGGCGGCTTCGACCTGGTGGTGATCGGCGCTGGTTCAGCCGGGTTTTCGGCCTCGATCACCGCCGCCGAAGCCGGCAAGCGCGTCGCCCTGATCGGGCATGGCACCATCGGCGGCACCTGCGTGAACGTCGGTTGCGTGCCCTCAAAGGCGATGATCCGCGCCGCCGAAGCGGTGCACGCCGGGCCGTCCTCGGCCCGGTTTGCGGGTATTGCCCCATGCGAGCACGCGCTGGACTGGCCGGCGCTGGTGGCGGACAAGGATGCGCTTGTGGGCAGGTTGCGGCAAAAGAAATACGCCGATCTGCTGCCGCAATACGACAACATCACCTATGTCGACGAAGGCCCGGCCAGCCTGGTGGACGGCGGGGTGCGCGTGGGCACAGGGAACGGCGCGCGGGTGTTCAAGGCGGGGCGGATCATCATCGCCACCGGCTCGGCCCCGGCAAGGCCGGAGATCGACGGGATCGACGCGGTGCCGGTTCTCGACAGCACCGCGCTTCTGGCCCTGGAGCGGCTGCCCGAAAGCCTGATCTTCATCGGCGGCGGCTATATCGGGGCCGAGCTGGCGCAGATGATGGCGCGCTTCGGGGTCAGGGTCACGCTGCTGACCCGCTCGCGGCTGCTGTCGGGCGCGGATCCAGAGGTTTCCGCCGTGCTCGCGCAGGCGTTTCGCGACGAAGGGATCAACCTGCTCGAAGGGCTGTCCTACAGATCGGTTTCCGGCGGTGCCGACGGGGTCTCGGTGACCATCGAAAAGGACGGTCGCCAGACCACGCTTTCGGCCGCGGCGCTGGTTGCCACCGCCGGGCGGCGGGCCAATACCGCCGGGCTTGGCCTGACGCAGGCCGGCGTCGAAACCGATGCGCGCGGCGCGATCGTGGTTGGCCCGGACATGGCGACCAGCGCGCCGGGCATCTTTGCTGCGGGCGATGTCACCGACCGCGACCAGTTCGTCTACATGGCCGCCTACGGCTCCAAGCTGGCGGCGCGCAACGCGGTGCTGGGGGGCGACGGGCGCTATGACAACGCCGCTATGCCCTGGGTGGTATTCACCGACCCGCAGGTCGCCGGCGTCGGTCTGAGCGCGGCCCAGGCCGAAGCCGCGGGGCTGCGCGTCAAGACCTCGGCCCTGCCGCTGGATCAGGTGCCGCGCGCGCTTGCGGCCAGAAGCACCCGCGGCCTGATCAAGCTGGTGGCCGACCGGGATACCGACCGTCTTCTGGGCGGCCAGATCATCGCGCCCGAAGGGGCGGACAGCATCCAGACCCTTGTACTGGCGCTGAAATTCTCGATGAGCGCACAGGCGCTGGGCGAAACGATCTTTCCCTACCTGACCACCGTCGAGGGGCTCAAGTTGGCGGCGCAGACCTTTGACAGGGACGTGGCCAAGCTCAGCTGCTGCGCCGGTTGATGGCGGGGCCGCGCCGATGACCGCCTGGGAAAACGCCCGCTTCGCCGCCCTGGTCGGGGCCAAGCTGGCGTGCTGCGGCGGCCTGCTGATCGCAACCGGCGCGCTGTCGCTGGCCGGGCTGGGCACCTTTCTGACGGGCGCCGCGCCGGTGCTGCCGATCCTGGCGGGCGCCGGGCTGGGCGCATGGGCGCTGTGGACCGCTCGCGGTTGCGCCTGGCGCGCCGGGCGGCGGCTGGCCGCGAGCGCCGAACGCGACAGAGCCGGGACGCCATGACCCCGGCGCTTGTCTTTGCCTTCACCGCCGGGGCGGTGGCCACGGTGAACCCCTGCGGGTTCGCGATGCTGCCGGTCTGGTTTGCCCGCCAGCTGGCCGGGCGCGAAAACGATGCCGCGCCGGTGCGCCTGATGCGCGCGATCGCCGCCGGGTTCGGCGCGGCGCTTGGCTTTGTGGCGACCTTCGGGCTGGCGGCGCTGGTGCTCGGGTCGGGCGCGCTCTGGCTGGGGTTCGCGCTGAAGTATATCGGGGTCGCCCTGGGGCTGGTGCTGATCGTCGCGGGCACGGTGACGCTGTTCGCCATCCCGCTGCCGCGCCTGCTGGTGGTGGACAAGTGCCGCAGCGCGACGGAACGATACGGGGCCGTAGGGTTCGGGGTGTCCTACGGGGTCGTCTCGCTCACCTGTTCGCTGCCGGTGTTCATGGGGTCGGTGGGCCTGTCGATCGTCGGCGGGTTCAACCCGCTGTCCAGCGGCACCTTCGCCTTTCTGGCCGGGGCGGCTTCGGTGCTGGTGCTGGTATCGGTGCTGGCCGCCGCGCTGGGCACCGGGGTGTTCACCGCGATCGGCCGCCGCCAGGGCGTGCTGCGCCGCGTCGCCGGGGCGCTGACCCTGCTGGCGGGGGCCTATATCGCGATCTACTTGGGGCAACTGCTGTTTGCGCAGGCCCCCTGGATGCGCGCCATCCTGGATACCGGCGGTTACTGGGCCGCGATGGCGAGCCGGGCGATTTCCGAGATCGCCGGCCCGCGGGTGCTGCTGTTCCTGCTGCTGGCGACGGTCCCGCTGGCCTGGATCGCCTGGAAGAAAAAGGGCTGAAGCGCCCGACTGGTGGCCCCTTGCCCGCCCCCAGCCCGCCCGAACGGCAAGGCCGCCCTACAGCCGGACCCGGCGGTCCGAACGGGCGGCGTCGGCGATCGCATGGATCACCGCTTCGAATTCCAGCGCGGCGGCAAAGTCGGGGTGCGGCCGGGTTTGCGCGGCGATCGCGCGCAGGAAATCCGCCGCCTCGATCACCTTGAGGTCGTTGAACCCCAGCTGGTGCCCCGGCGCCGGGCAGAACGCCCCGAAGGGCGCATGTTCGGGGCCGGTCAGGATGGTCTTGAAGCCCTGCTCGGCCTTCGGTCCGGCGTTCTGGTAGAGGTGCAGTTCGTTCATCCGTTCCTGGTCGAAACAGATCATCCCGGTGGTGCCGTGGACTTCCCAGGCCAGGCGGCTCTTGCGGCCCCAGGCGGTGCGCGAAGCCGACAGCGACCCCTGGACACCGCTGGCAAAGCGCACCAGCGCGGTGGCGGTGTCTTCGTTCTCGACCGGGGCGCGGCCCGACCCGTCGGCCAGCGCCCGGCTGGCATGGACGGTCTGCATGTCGGCCACCAGGCTTTCGACCGGCCCGCACAACCCGCAGGCCATGGACACGAGGTGGCAACCCAGATCCCCCAGCGCCCCCAGCCCCGCATCCGCGATCCGGGCGCGCCAGGTCCAGGGCAGGTCCGGGTCGGCCTGATAGTCTTCGTCCACCCAGCCGCGGAAATGCACGATGTCGCCAATCGCGCCCCCGGCGATCAGCCGCTGCGCATGGGTAAAGGCCGGGTTGCGGATGTAGTTGTAGCCCACCATCGTCGCCACCCCGCTCGCGCGCGCCGCCTCGGCCATTTCGCGCGCGTCCTCCAGCCCGAGCGCAAGCGGCTTTTCGCACCACACGTGTTTGCCCGCCGCGATCGCCGCCAGCGCCATTTCCTTGTGCAGGCTGTTGGGGGTGGTGATCGACACGATATCGACCGCCGGGTCTTCGACCAGCGCGCGCCAATCCCCGGTAGAGCGGGCAAAGCCGAACTGCGCGGCCATTTCGCCGGCGCGCTCGGCCGGGGTGTCGCACAGCAGTTCCAGGCGCGGCGCGGGCACATCGCCAAAAACCGCGCGCACCGCGCCATAGGCCAGCGCGTGCGCCTTGCCCATGAAACCCGTGCCGATCAGCCCGATCCCCGGATTTTGCATCGCTTGATCTCCTGCCGTAGAATGGAATAGAATAAACATTCCATGACCCCTAAACCTTGAAACCGAAAGTCAGTCAAGGTGAATTTGAGGCACGATGACAAATCACCCAACGGCCCCGCACAACGTCGACGCCTTCCAGGCGCGGCTTATCGAAGTCTCTGACCGCCTGCCGAAAAAGCTGCGCCAATGCGCCGACTATGTGGCCGCGCATTCCGACAAGATCGCGGTATCCACGGTGGCGGAAATGGCCGAAGGCGCCGGGGTTCAGCCCTCGGCCTTTGTCCGGTTCTGTCAGGTCATGGGCTTTAGCGGCTATTCCGAGATGCAGCGGATTTTCCGGCACCGGCACGTGCAGCAATGGCCCGACTATGCGACGCGCCTGGAAAACCTGCGCGCCGCCGGCGACGACAGCCCATCGGCGCTACTGGCCGAGTTCGTCGACGCCGGGCGCACATCGCTGGAAAACCTTGCCAACCAGGTGCAAACCGAGGATCTGACCCGTGCAGTCATGGCGCTTTCCGGGGCTTCGGTCATCCATATCATCGGGCTGAGCCGGGCCTATCCGGTGGCCTGCTACCTGTCCTACGCATTTGAAAAAATGAACATTCCGGCAATCCTTCATGACACCGCCGGCAATTTCGACCGGCGCCATTCGATCCTGCCGGGCGACGTTCTTCTGGCGATTTCCTTTGCCCCCTACACCACCGAAACCATCGAACTGGCCGAACACGCCCACGCCCAGGGCAACCGGATCATCGCGATCACCGATTCGCTCAACAGCCCGTTTCACACGCTGGGGGCCACCACCCTGCGGGTTTCCGAAGTCGATGTGGGCGCGTTCCGGGCGCTGTCGGCAACGCTTTCGCTGGCCATCACCCTGGCGGTTTCGGTCGGCGCCAACCGAAAGCACGCCCGGCGGGGATAGCATCCCGGCGTCAGATCACTTTCTGAAAATTTGTGTTGCTTTTTCCCGTTATGGAATATTTATTCTATGTCGTCGCTGATGGTGAGTCGCCGGCGGTTTTGTCCGGGCGGAATTCCGACTTGGGCAGGCCACGGCCAGGCTGTCACCGTCCAACGATCAAAACCTAGGGAGTTACACTGATGAAAAAGATACTTACGGCGGCGCTTGCCGCCACCATGCTTCTCGGAGCTTCGGCGACGGTTGCAAGCGCCGAGGGCGAACGCTTTGTGCTGATCAGCCACGCGCCTGACAGCGACAGCTGGTGGAACACCATCAAGAACGCCATCAAGATCGCCGGCGACCAGATGGATGTGACCGTCGAATACCGCAACCCGCCTACCGGCGACCTTGCCGACATGGCGCGCATCGTCGAACAGGCGGCGGCTTCGGGGCCGGACGGGATCATCGTGACGATTGCCGATTTCGACGTCCTGCAGGGGCCGATCACCTCGGCCGTGGACCAGGGCATTCCGGTGATTACCATCAACTCGGGCACCGCCGAACAGTCCGAAGCGCTGGGCGCGCTGATGCATGTGGGCCAGCCGGAATATACCGCCGGTAACGAGGCCGGCAAACGCGCCAAGAAGGCCGGCGTCAAGTCGTTCCTTTGCGTGAACCACTACATCACCAACCCGGCCTCGGTCGAACGTTGCCAGGGCTTTGCCGATGCGATCGGCGCTGACCTCAAATCCAGCATGATCGACAGCGGCCAGGACCCGGCCGAGATCAAGAACAAGGTGCTGGCCTATCTGACCGCCAACCCGAACACCGACGCGGTGCTGACGCTGGGCCCGACCTCGGCCCACCCGACGCTGGCGGCGCTGGACCAGGCCGGGCTGAAGGGTGAAATCTATTTCGGCACCTTCGACCTGTCCGGTGAGATCGCCGCGGCGATCAAAGAAGGCACGATCGCCTTTGGCATCGACCAGCAGCCCTTCCTGCAAGGCTACCTGCCGGTGGTGATCCTGACCAACTATGCGCGCTATGGCGTGCTGCCCTCGGGCAACATCAACTCTGGTCCCGGATTCATCACCAAGGACAACATCTCGCTGGTCGAGAAATACGCGGGCGTTTACCGCTAGGATCTGACGCCAATGCGCGGGCGGCGGCTGGATCGCCGCCCGCCACCCAAGAATTCAAGAATTCAAAACAGGGATTCAGACCATGTCCGCGACAACTGACGAACGGGTCAAACAGGTCTCGAAGCTGAGACACCTGATGATCCGGCCCGAGCTTGGCGCCATTTCCGGCGTGATCCTGGTATTCGCATTTTTCCTGATGATTGCCGGCGACAGCGGCATGTTCGCGCCGCAAGGTATCCAGAACTGGACGGTGGTTTCGGCCCAGTTTGCCATTATCGCGGTGGGCGCCTGCCTGCTGATGATCGCCGGGGAATTCGACCTGTCGGTGGGTTCGATGATCGGCTTTTCCGGCATCGTCATCGCCATACTTTCGGTGCAGTGGGGCTGGCCGGTGTGGTCGGCGATCCTGGTGGCCTTTGTGCTTTCGGTGGCCATCGGCGCGCTGAACGGCTTTCTGGTGATCCGCACCGGGCTGCCCAGCTTCATCGTCACGCTGGCGTTTCTGTATATCCTGCGCGGTCTCACCATCTGGCTGTCGATCCTGACCACCCAGAAAACCGTGATCGGCGGGGTCAAGAAGGTGGCCGAGGGCGACTGGCTGGCGCCGGTCTTCGGCGGCAAGATATTCACCGGGTTCTTTCAGTGGATGGGTGATCAGGGCTGGATCGAGACCTTTTCGCGCGGCACCCGCGCCGGGCAACCGGTGGTCGAAGGCATCCCGATGCTGGTCATCTGGGCGCTGGCGCTGATCATCTTCGGGCAGATCCTGCTGACCAAGACGCGCTTTGGCAACTGGATCTTTGCCTCTGGCGGCGACGCGCAGGCGGCGCGCTACGTCGGTGTGCCGGTGAACAAGGTGAAAATCCTGATGTTCATGTTCACCGCCTTTTGCGCCACGGTATTCGCAACCGCCCAGGTAATGGAATTCGGCTCTGCCGCCGCCGACCGCGGTCTGCTCAAGGAATTCGAAGCGATCATCTCGGTGGTCATCGGCGGCGCGCTGCTGACCGGCGGCTACGGTTCGGTCGTGGGCGCGGCGCTGGGGGCGCTGATCTTTGGCGTGGTGCAGCAGGGGCTGTTCTTTTCCGGCGCCGAAAGTTCGCTGTTCCGGGTGTTCCTGGGCACCATCCTGATCCTGGCGGTGATCCTGAACACCTACATCCGCCGCATTATCACGGGAGAACGCTGATGACTGCTCCTATCGTGGAAATGAAGGACATCGAAAAGCATTTCGGCGCGGTGATCGCGCTGGGCGGCGTGTCCTTTGATGTGCGCCCCGGCGAATGCCACTGCCTGCTGGGCGACAACGGCGCCGGCAAGTCCACCTTCATCAAGACCATGGCGGGCGTGCACAAGCCCACCAGCGGCACCATCCTGTTCGAGGGCAGGGAGATGAATTTCGAAAGCCCGCGCGACGCGATGGCCGCGGGCATCGCCACCGTCTATCAGGATCTGGCGATGATCCCCTTGATGAGCGTGACCCGCAATTTCTGGATGGGCAACGAGCCGATCAAAAAGGTCGGTCCGCTCAAGTTCATGGATTTCGCCAAGGCCAACAAGGTGACCATGGAAGAAATGCGCAAGATGGGCATCAACCTGCGCTCGCCGGATCAGGCGGTGGGCACGCTGTCGGGCGGCGAACGCCAGACGGTGGCGATTGCGCGCGCGGTCTATTTCGGCGCCAAGGTGCTGATCCTGGACGAGCCGACCTCGGCTCTAGGGGTGCGCCAGACCTCGAACGTTCTGGCCACCATCGACAAGGTGCGCAAATCCGGCATCGCGGTGGTGTTCATCACCCACAACGTGCGCCATGCTTTGGCGGTGGGCGACCGCTTTACCGTGCTCAACCGGGGCAAGACGCTGGGCACCGCCGTGCGCGGCGAAATCACGCCCGAGGAACTGCAGGACATGATGGCCGGGGGTCAGGAACTGGCAGCGCTCGAAGGCTCGCTCGGGGGAACCGTATGAGCCTTGATGTGATCACAATCGGGCGGGCCTCGGTCGATCTTTACGGCGCGCAGGTTGGCGGGCGGCTTGAGGACATGCGCTCGTTTGACAAGTATATCGGCGGCTCGCCCACCAATATCGCCGCCGGCACCGCCCGGCTGGGGCTGAAATCGGCGCTGATCACGCGGGTGGGCGACGAACATATGGGCCGGTTCATCCGCGAAGAACTGCAGGGCGAAGGCGTGGATGTGCGCGGCGTGATCACCGACCCGGCGCGGCTGACGGCGCTGGTGCTGCTGGGCATCCGCGACCGCGCGCATTTCCCGCTGATCTTCTACCGCGAAAACTGTGCCGACATGGCGCTGTGCGAAGACGATATCGATCCCGACTTCATCGCCCAAGCCGGCTGCGTCGTGGCCACCGGCACCCACCTGAGCCACACCAACACCGAAGCGGCGGTGCTCAAGGCGCTGCACCTCGC
>JAJRUE010000005.1 GCA_024277955.1 Alphaproteobacteria bacterium
CAAGGGGCAACTGCCGCTGGGCTTTTTGTGCATGAACGCCGGCGCCGGGCGCGATGCGGCCGAGGTGGTCGGCGAAGTGGTCAAGCTGGTGCGCGAAAAGATCGGCCCCGTCGCCGCCTTCAAACTGGCGGTGGTGGTCGAGAGGCTTCCGAAGACGCGTTCCGGCAAGATCCTGCGCGGCACCATGGCCGCCATCGCCGACGGGCGCGACTGGAAAATGCCCGCCACCATCGACGACCCGGCCATCCTCGATGAAATCACCGAAGCCCTGAAAACCCTCGGCTATCCGAAAGGCTGAAAGCCTGGCAAGCAGAGCGCCCCTGCGGGGCGCCGGTTTTTCATGTCGGCCCCGCCCTGCGGGCCGGGGCCTCCGGATTTCGCTCCGCTCGGGGATATTTACGGACAGAAGAAGAGAGAGAGCTTTCATTCTTCTGTCCATAAATATCCCCGCCGGAGGCAACGGCGCGGGCGCCAGCCCGCGCCCGTCGCGACGCGCATCGCGCGGCGCAAATCCTCAGGTGAACTGTTCGCGCGTCAGCCGCTCTTCCAGCCCGTGGCCCGGATCGAAAAGGATCCGGTGCACGATGTCGTCCTTGCTGGAAATCTCCACCCAGACGACATTTTGCACCGACCGGCTGTCGGCATCGGCCATCACCGGACGCTTGTCGGCCTCGAGCACGTCAAAGCGCACCTTGGCGCTCTTGGGCAACAGCGCCCCGCGCCAGCGCCGCGGCCGGAACGCCGCCATCGCGGTCAGGGCCAGAACCTCGCTGTCGATCGGCAGGATCGGCCCGTGGGCGGAATAGTTGTAGGCGGTGGAACCGGCGGGTGTGCACACCAGCGCCCCGTCGCACACCAGTTCGTCCAGACGCACCTTGCCATCGACGCTGATCTTCAGCTTGGCCGCCTGCGGGCCGGCGCGCAGCAGCGACACCTCGTTGATCGCCAGCGCCACATGGCGCGAACCGTCGACGCATTCGGCCACCATCGCCAGCGGGTTGATCCGCTCTTCCTCAGCCGCTGCCAGCCGTTCGGGCAGGTTTTCCTCGTTAAACTCGTTCATCAGAAAGCCGATGGTGCCGCAGTTCATCCCGTAGACCGGCACATCCAGGTCCATCGTCCCGTGCAGGGTCTGCAGCATGAACCCGTCGCCGCCCAGCGCCACGATCACATCGGCCTCTTCGATCGGCACATTGCCGTAGCGCGCCGCCAGGCGGTCGCGCGCCTCGGTGGCGATCCGGGCTTCGCTGGCGGTGAACGCGATCTTTGGTCTTGGTAGCATGCCGGTTCTCCTGTCTGCTTGTGAACATCCCGCGCAAGCGCGCCAAACACAAGCCCAACCTGCCCCGCCGCCCCCCCCGCATGCGCCGGATTTTCGCGCTACTGCGTCGTTTTATTGGCTTTCCAGGTTGCGGCAAATCCGATAGTCACCGCGCGACTCTAGCCTGCAAGGGGGCCCCCAGATGGACGCGCAAAACACTACCCGAGGGTTCTTCACCGAATCCCTCGCCAGCCGAGACCCGGATCTCAAGGCGGCGATCGACCAGGAACTGACCCGCCAGCAAAACGAGATCGAACTGATCGCCTCGGAAAACATCGTCTCGGCCGCGGTGATGGAGGCCCAGGGCTCGGTCATGACCAACAAGTATGCCGAAGGCTACCCCGGCCGGCGCTACTATGGCGGCTGCGAATATGTGGATATCGCCGAAAACCTCGCCATCGACCGGGCGAAACAGCTTTTCGGCTGCGAATTCGCCAACGTCCAGCCGCATTCCGGCAGCCAGGCCAACCAGGGCGTGTTCACCGCGCTCCTGCAGCCGGGCGACACGATCCTGGGGATGAACCTGGCCTCGGGCGGGCACCTGACCCACGGCGCCAAACCGAACCAGTCGGGCAAGTGGTTCAACGCGGTCCAATACGGCGTGCGCAAGCAGGACAACCTGATCGACTACGACCAGGTGGCGGCGCTGGCCGAAGAACACCGCCCCAGGCTGGTGATCGCCGGCGGCTCGGCCATCCCGCGCCGGATCGATTTCGCCCGCATGCGCGAGATCGCCGACAGCGTGGGCGCCTGGCTGCTGGTGGACATGGCCCATTTCGCAGGCCTGGTCGCCGGCGGCCAGCATCCCAGCCCCTTTCCGCACGCCCATGTGGCCACCACCACCACCCATAAAACCTTGCGCGGCCCGCGCGGCGGCATGATCCTGACCAATGACGAAACCATTGCAAAGAAAGTGAATTCCGCCATCTTCCCCGGCATCCAGGGCGGGCCGCTGATGCATGTTATCGCCGCCAAGGCCGTTGCCTTTGGCGAAGCGCTGCGCCCCGAGTTTCGCGACTACACCGCCCGGGTGGTGGCCAATGCCCGGGCGCTGGCGGATCAGCTGATGAAGGGCGGGCTGGATATCGTCACCGGCGGCACCGACACCCATGTGATGCTGGTGGACCTGCGCCCCAAGGGGGTCAAGGGCAACGCCACCGAAAAGGCCCTGGGCCGCGCCAACATCACCTGCAACAAGAACGGCATCCCGTTCGATCCGGAAAAGCCGATGGTGACCTCGGGCGTGCGCCTTGGCACCCCGGCGGGCACCACCCGCGGCTTTGGCGAGGCCGAGTTCCGCCAGATCGCCGACTGGATCGTGGAGGTAGTGGACGGGCTCGCCGCCAATGGCGAAGAGGGCAACGCCCAGGTGGAAGCCGCGGTCAAGGCCCGGGTTCTGGAACTCTGCGCGCGTTTCCCGATCTACCCCGCGCGCTGAACGCCCTCCCCCCGGCGCCCATCAGGGGGCCGGGGCCTTGCAGGCCGGAACCCGGACCGGGGCCGGGCACGCGACGGAGACCTAAAAACGGCGTCCGCGACCGGTCAGATCAGGTCGCGCCAGTAAAGAACCGCGATCACCAGCCCGGTGATCACCACCAGATTAAACGCATTGGCCGACAGAAACCCGATGATCCGGGTCTTGCGCCGTTCCCAGGGGTCGATCGCCGAAAGATGATCGTGGCAGGTGCGAAACGCCCGTTCCAGCGCCGCATGATCGACCAGACGCGCCAGTTTCGGGCTGGCCTGCATGGCCCGGGCCCGAACGATCACCTCGGCCTGCCGGCGCACATGGCGCGGCAACAGCCGCCCGGCGCGGCGCAGACGGCATTCCAGATCGCCTCCGCGCACGCCCAGCTTTTCCCTGAGCAGCGCCGAAATCTGGTCGGCTTGTTCCTGGCAGCTCATTGACCGGTAACGCATTGAACAGACTGTGATTACAAATGGCAGCCCAGGCAATCTAGCGCAAGCGCGCCGGTCTGGCCAGAGCCCGCCGGCTGGGGTAGAAGGCCCCATGCTGAACACCATTCTTCACGGCCGGGCGACCGACAAGCCGCCGCTTCTGATCGCCCACGGGCTGTATGGCTCGGCCCGCAACTGGGGGGTCATCGCCAAGCGCCTGTCGGACGCGCGTCAGGTGATCGCCGTCGACATGCGCAACCACGCCCACAGCGACTGGGCGTCAAGCCACAGCTACGAAGATCTGGCCGCCGACCTGGCCGAGGTGATCGAGGCGCAGGGCGCGCCGATGGACGTGCTGGGGCATTCCATGGGCGGCAAGGCGGCGATGGTCCTGGCGCTGGGCCACCCGGCGCTGGTGCGCCGCCTGATCGTCGCCGACATCGCGCCGGTCGCCTATGAGGGCATCGACCTGGCCCCGGTCGCGGCGATGCGCGCGGTCGATCCGGCCCGCGTCGCCAGCCGCGCCGAAGCCGGGGCGCTGATGACCGGCATCCCCGAGGATCTCAAGCCCTTCCTGCTGCAATCGCTGGACCTCAAGGGCGGCCGGTGGCGGCTGAACCTGGATGTGCTGGCGCGCGAAATGGACCGGATCCGCGGCTTTCCCGACATCCAGGGCCAGTTCGACGGGGCGACCCTGTTTCTGACCGGCGCCCAAAGCGACTATGTGCGCCCCGAACACCGCGCCCGCATCAAGGCGTTGTTCCCTGGTGCGCGATTTGCGCGCATCCCCGGCGCCGGCCATTGGCTGCACGCCGAAAAGCCGCGCGAATTCGAAGCCGCCGTACGGGTGTTTCTGGACCGCTGATCGCCAGGCGCAGGGTCTCAGCCCCCCGCATTTCAGGCGGCCAAAGCGGCAGGGCCATCGCCCGTGATCCCGCCGCCCACGATTATCGCGTCAAACTGCATGGTCCCCTCCCGAATTGTCAGCCAATCGGGTAGTGCCCGAATTCTTCCACCGCATCCACCATCGCCAGCACGTTTTCGGCAGGCACGTCGTTCATCACCGTGTGCACCGCCCCCAGCATGAAGCCGCCCCCCGGCGCAAGCGCCTGGATCACGCGCTTGACCTCCTTGCGGACCTCGTCGGGGGTGGCGAACGGCAGGATGCGGTGGGTGTCGATGGCGCCGCAAAACGTGATCCGGTCGCCGTAGCGGGACTTGAGCGATGCAAGATCGGCCATCCTGCCCGCCGAGGTCTGGATCGGGTTCAGGATGTCGACGCCCATTTCGATGAAATCCTCGATCAGCGGCTCCACATCGCCATCGGTGTGAAAAAAGACCTTGGCGCGGGTGCGTTCCTTGATGAAGCGGATGTAGTCCGCATGGATCGGTTTGAGCATCTCGCGATACATTTTCGGCGACATCATCAGGCTTTGCTGGGTGCCCAGATCGTCGCCGATCTTGATGATGTCGACGTTGTCGCCCAGCTCTTGCAGGAATATGCCCATCAGCGCCTTGCACTGTTCGGCGATCTTTTCCAGCAGCGCCACCGCGAATTCCGGGTGCAGCCCCATGTTGAGCAGGAAGGCTTCCAGCCCCTGCATCGCCATGGCGCGCTCGAACGGGAACAGCAGCCAGGGGGTCGCGAGGATGGCAAACTCGTTTTCCGCGGCCAGTTGGCGGGCCCGGGCCGCCACATGCGCAACCCGGCTCGGGTCGGTCATGTCGGGCCAGCCGTCGTAGCGCTCGATCTCTTCGATGGTGGTCGCTTCCAGCAGGGGGTGAACGCCGGGGAACCATTCGTCGGGCGCGATTTCCATCGCGCCGCTGCCCCAGCTGTCGATATAGTCGGAATGCGGCGGGCGGGCGCGGTTGGCCTGCAGGATATGCGCCGGCTCAAGATCGCGCACCCCGCGCACATCCGCGTGCAGGCGGCGCAGGGTGGCTTCGTCGATGCGGGCGGTGCCCAGTTCGGGCCACTGGTAAAGGTAGTCGTCCGGCGCCTCGACGCCGATCAGTTTCTTGATCTCGCGGTAGGGCTTCATCTTGATGCCGGTGGCGTTGGAAACCCCGATCACGATGGGAACCCGGTCGGGTTCCTCATGGTTGATCGCCGCCAGAACACGCTCGCGCGGTGTCATCGGAATGGCCGCTCTCCTTTCCAATGGTTCGTCAGGTTGACCTGACTCCGCGCGCCACGAAAGGTTAGCCCCGCCGCACGGCCAGGACAATGGCGATTTTTGGGGGCTTGCGCCCGATCAGCGCTTCTTGACGAACTCGGTCAGGATGACGATGCGCTGGCCTTCGACCCGGCCCTCGATCTGGCCGGGGTTGTCGGCCACCAGCGAAATCCCCCGCACGGCGGTGCCGCGCTTGGCGGTGAACCCGGCGCCCTTGACCGGCAGATCCTTGATCAGAGTCACGGTATCGCCCTGGGCCAGAACCGCGCCGTTGGCGTCGCGATGCACGACGGTTTCGCGCGCCGCCCCGGCCTGGGCCCAGGCGAGCGTCTGTTCGTCCAGATACAGCATGTCCAGCAGATCGCGGGCCCAGCCTTCGTCCTTGAGCCGGTCGAGCATCCGCCAGGCCAGCACCTGCACCGGGGCATGTTCGCTCCACATCGAACTGGCAAGACAGCGCCAATGGGTAGGATCGGCGTCGCCGTCGATCTGGGCGCGGCAGGTGGCGCAGAGCCAGGCGGCGCGTTCGGGTGTGCCGTCGGCGTCGGGGCCGACCTCGTAAGCGGCAAGGTCGACGGTGGCAGAGCACAGCTCGCAGCTGTTGTCGGCGCGCGCGGCCAGGGCGTGTTGCATCGGTCACCTCCATGCAGGGTTCGCGCGCCAAGTAGCGGGTTTTCCGGGCCCCGGCAATGCCAAGGCTTCGCGGTCTGTCCCCATTGCGCCACAACGGGCAGTAGAAGTCGGTGGATATGGTGGATTTTTCGCCAGCCACCCCAACATGCAGTTGATCTGCCGCGCACACCGGTGTATCTGTGCGCCCACAGGTGCATGGACGCGGCATTGCATTGACTGACGGCGGGGCTTGTTTGCAAGGGCAGACGAGCCCCGTTTTCGCAGGGGAACCACGCGTGCCCCGGACCTTGGGTTTTCGCGATACGCGGCATGTCTGGAGGGCTGGCCTCGGGTCGGTGCTTTCGTGGGGTGCAAACACAGGAAAAGACGCCAGGTGCTCAGACGCGGTCTTCGCATTGTGGCTTGCGCCACGCCCTGACGTCTTCCTGATTTGGTCTACCCCGAAGGGCTTTCCGCATCATGCGCGGGCTCCCGAAGGAACCGTTGCTGTTGCCGGCGATCCGAAGACCGTCTGCAACCTGCTCAGGCCCATGTTCCGCGGCGGGTTCACACTTGCCCCGAAGGACAGATGCTGGCCTGCTGCTTTCCACAAGCTTTCGCGTTTCGGTTCGCGTCCGAAGACGCTTGCCAATCCGCTCCGGCTTCGAGGGGCCTTTGCGTGCCGCTTTGGCTTCAATGAACCCTTTGCGACAGGGGAAGGGTGGCGCAGATGGCTGAGTCGGGCAAGGGTTTTTCGCGGGTGTCGCGAAATTTCTTGTGGATAAGTCTTTGGAAAGGCAGGGGAAAACCGGTTGATAAGTGGAGAAAGGGGTTTGTGGTCAGGGGGTTGGGGGGTGATGTTGATGGGGCGGTGGAATGGCGTGCAACCGAGGGCAGAGCGCGGACCTCGGGGTGGGTGCGAAGCGCCCTCCCCATGGGGGAGGTCCGGGCGCTGCCCGGCGAGGCCGGGCGGGGTGTTGGAAGGCATTGGCGATTATGGTGGGTTGGCACCCACCCTACGGGGTGCTGTAGGGCAGGGTTGCAACCCTCCCAACAGCTTACTTGAGACATTTTACAAATTGTTGGAGTTATGCCAAGTTGCCATAAGTTTCTTGCGACCCACGCCATACACGTTTGAGCTGATTGAATTTGGATACATAGCCCCATGACAGACCTTCAATTTGACGATTCAACAATAAGGGATATTTTCGGCACCGACACCGCGGAAGATGAAACACCGAAACGCTTGAAAGAGTATTTTTTCAAGAATAAGTCTTACGAAAATATTCGTGCGCATTTGCCTCTTAGATTACTTGTGGGCCACAAAGGAATCGGGAAGAGTGCTCTTCTGCGCATGTCGTACATGGACGACCGAGATGATGGAATTTTGGCGGTCTGGTTACAGCCAAATGATTTGGTGATTAGTTCGTCGATAAAACAATCGTTTGTAGAAAAGATCCAAGCCTATAAGCAACTGATTGGAAAAGCAATTTACGACCGTTCGCTCGACGAACTGGGGGTTTCGCTCGACCAACGCGACAAATTTGATGTTCTAGGAACTGCTAAACAATTGGTAAATTCGTTGTATCTAAAGGCACTTGAAATGGCGGGTAGCGACCGCGACGAAGAAGTGAAACGCCTGCGCGAGCGATTCACAAAGGACAAAATTGTACGTGTCTATATTGACGACATCGATCGTGGTTGGTCTGCTTCAGACGATGATATCAACAGTATTTCTGCCTTGGTGAACGCCGCTCGAGACTTAACCAACGAGGAAGGCAGCGGAATTCAAATTCGTATTGGACTGAGGAGCGACGCCTATTTTCTGTATCGCACTTCCGATGAGAGCACCGACAAAATCGAAAGCAATGTGGTTCGCTTGTCTTGGACACGACACGATGTTCTGGTCGTTATGGCACTGCGCATCGCAACATATTTTGGTAAGGAAATTGATATTAAGGTATTTGAGAGATACAAACAGAAGAGGATTGCGGAAGAACTATATCCTGTGATTGAGGAGAAGTTTTCTGTAGGCAAAGGACACTGGGACAGAGCCCCAATTCAAGTTGTCTTGTTGTCGTTAAATCGAAATAGGCCACGCGACCTAATAAAGCTCCTTACCGAGGCGGCTAAAGAAGCATATAGAAATGATCACAACAAAATTACAGCTTACGACTTGGAGAGAACATTCTCAAACTATTCGCACGGGCGCATCACGGACTTAGTTTTGGAGTTTAAGTCTGAACTGCCAGAAATCGAGAAGCTCGTATACAACATGGGGCCGACCACAAAACAAGCTAGGGAAAAAGATAAACGTTGGCTTTATACGAATGACGAATTGTTGAAGAAACTAAAGAATATTATGCAAAATCACAGCTTTCGGTTCAACGGTGGAAAAGCTGTAACCGCCAAATCTCTTGCGGAATTTTTGTACAAGATAGATTTCCTCATAGCGAGGAATGAAGAACCTGATGGCTCCATAAAGTGGACGCACTTCGACCAAAATCGCATGCTGCAAAGCCAGTTCGTCGATTTTGGCTACAAATGGGAAGTGCATCCGGCTTACCGTTGGGCACTTCAGCCAAAAAATGTGCACGAAATTATGGACAGCATCCCGAAGCTCACTCCATCTTCAACGCATTGATAAACGCTTCCTGCGGAATGCTCACCTTCCCGAACTCGCGCATCTTCTTCTTGCCCTTCTTCTGCTTCTCCAGCAGCTTTTTCTTGCGCGTCGCGTCGCCGCCGTAGCACTTGGCGGTGACGTCCTTGCGCATGGCCGAGAGCGTCTCTCGCGCGATCACGCGGCCGCCGATGGCCGCCTGGATCGGGATCTTGAACATGTGGCGGGGGATCAGGTCCTTGAGCTTTTCCACCATCGCGCGGCCGCGCGCCTCGGCCCGGTCGCGGTGGACCATGGTAGACAGCGCGTCCACCGGTTCCTCGTTCACCAGGATCTGCATTTTCACGAGGTAGTCCTCGCGGTAGCCGATCATCTGGTAGTCGAACGATGCGTAGCCCTTGGTGACGGATTTCAGCCGGTCGTAGAAGTCG
>JAJRUE010000274.1 GCA_024277955.1 Alphaproteobacteria bacterium
CAGTCAATCGCCTGCGCCGACAGCGTCACACCGCCCATCCGGTAGTCCTCGAACGCGCCCCAGGCCGCCGGCACCCAGTCGGCCACCACCTGCGCGATCGCATCCGCATAGACCCGGATCTCGTATTGCGCATGGGCATCGGCGCGCAGCCGCAGGAAGTGGAAAAGGTTGTGCAGATCCACCTTCCAGTACCATTGCGTGTAGATGTTCATCGGCAGGTTCATCCGCGCCAATTCGCGCGCCAGCCCCTGTTTGCCGTCGTCGCTGATCATCTCCTGGTAGTGGTCATAGCACTGCGCCGCGTCGGATTTCAGGATGTCGAGCACGCGCGCCGCCTCGGCCTCGCTCAGCGCTTCGCCGCGGCCCTGGTTGTTGATCACAGATTGCGCGGCGAGTTGCTCGGGCGCCGGGATGTAGAATTCGCGATCCAGGATCGAGTAGCGGGCCGAATATTCGTTGACGTTGGCGGTGCGGTGGCGGATCCACTGGCGGGCCACGAAAACCGGCAGCTTGACGTGCAGCTTGATCTCGCACATCTCGAACGGGGTCGAATGCCAGTGGCGCATCAGGTAGCGGATCAGGCCTTCGTCGTTTTGCACCGACTTGGTGCCCTTGCCGTAGCTCACCCGCGCCGCCTGGCAGATGGCGGCGTCGTCGCCCATGTAGTCGATGACGCGGACAAAGCCGTGATCCAGCACCTCATGCGCCAGATACAGGTGCTTTTCCATGCCCTCGGACACCGCACGCAGGGTGGGGCGGGGGTTGGCGCGAAGGTTTTCGATCTCGGCCAGTTGGTCTTCCGATAGCGGCATGGGGCGAATCCTTTGGCAGCGTTGCGAGTCGCGCCATACTATATCTATGGGCACCAAAGCCAAATGCCGCAGGATGCGGGGGGAAAGGTTTTTTTCACCCCGCGGGCGGCAAGGCTGGCCAAGGCAACGGGCTGGCGATAAACTGGCCCGGCGCGGCGCGAAATATTCTGGCGCCATGAACGGAGGGTGTGGGATTTGTTAGTCAATTGGGCGATCGTGAAGCGGCAACTGCGCCGCGCCCCGGCGGTCGTGTCGATCGCAGTCGCGGCCATTGCCGGGACCGGCACCGCGGCAATGGCGCAGGCTGAACGCCCGGTGCAGCAAACCGAAAATGCGCAGGACCGGTCGGCGGAATTTCGCAGCGTTCTGGCCCAGGCCGCGGCCCAGATCGGCGCCGGCAACCTGGAGGCCGGGCGCAAGCTGGCGCGCCGGGCCTTCATGCTTGCCCAGACGTCGGCGCAAAAGGTGGAGGCGGCAAGATTGGTCGCCTCGGCGCTGTTCCGGTCCGGGCGCTATTCGCGGTCGGAAATCTGGCTGCGCCGCGCGTTCAATGTGGCCCCCGACGCCGCCACGCAATCGATCCTGCGCCAGGAGTTCGCGCAGGTTCGGCGCAAGAACCCCCTCAGACTGACCTTTGGCCTGTCGGTCGCGCCAAGCAACAATGTCAACAACGGATCGTCCAGCGAAACCGTCACCATCTGGAACCTGCCGTTCCAGCTGAGCGCCGACGCCCGCGCGCTGTCGGGGATCGAGACCGCCTTGAACGTGGACCTGAAATACCGGCTGTCGGAATCGGCGCGCCAGGCGACGAACTTCGGGTTGGTGCTGTATGGGCGGACCTACCGCCTGTCACGCGCCGCGCGCATCGCCGCGCCGGGCGCCAAGGGCAGCGACTATTCCTTTGCGATGGCCGAGGCGACGCTCAGCCATGATCGAAAGTTCGCGAACTTCCCCGGTGCAACGTCGTTCCAGGCCGTTGCCGGCCAGTTCTGGTATGGCGGCACCCCCTATATCCGGTATGGCCGCGCCAGCATCACCCAAGGTTTTGAGATTTCCACGAAAATCGCCGCCAGTCTGTCGATCGGCTATGAAAACCAGATCCAGGTCCGGTCCGGCGGCGTGAACTCGAAGATCAAGAGCCTGGGCGCCGGGCTGAACCGGAAACTGGCCAACAGCAACACCCTCAGACTGAACCTGCAATATTCCGATACCGCGTCCGACGATCCGACCGAAAGAAATGTCGCCACCCGTTTGCGACTCGATTACAGCTTTGCCAAACCGCTTCTGGGGGCAAGCCTGTCGCTCAACCTGTCGGCGGAAAAGCGCGACTACCGGCTGTCGTTCTACGACGCAACCGGGCGGCATGACCGGACATTGACGGCGGGCGCCAACCTGGTCTTCGTCAACACCAGCGTTTTCGGGTTTTCGCCCAACCTGACGCTCGAAGCCAGCCGCACATGGTCCAACGTCACCCTGTACAACCGCCAGTCCACATCGGTTCGCCTGGGTATCCAATCGACGTTCTGAAACGGCGGGCGCCAGCCCGGGCTTGCAGGCTTGCCGGGGTGCGGGTATCCCGGATAGTGCTCGCCAGGAAAAAGGAAACCGCCCATGAAAATCCGCTATCTTCACACGATGGTCCGGGTGAAAGACCTGGATGAAACCATCGCCTTTTTCAAGCTCCTCGGTCTCAGGGAAACCCGCCGCTACGACAACGATGGCGGCCGGTTCACGCTGGTGTTCATGGCCCCCGAAGGCCAGGAAGAATGCCCGGTCGAGCTGACCTACAACTGGGATGGCGACGATGGCCTGCCCTCGGACAGCCGGCATTTCGGCCACCTCGCCTACGAGGTCGAGGATATCTACGCCATGTGCCAGCACCTGATGGACAATGGCGTGACCATCAACCGGCCGCCGCGCGACGGGCGCATGGCCTTTGTGCGGTCGCCCGACAACATCTCGATCGAGCTGCTGCAGATGGGCGAGGCGCTGGCCCCGGCGGAACCCTGGATCAGCATGGAAAACATCGGCCACTGGTAGGGCTGCGCCGATGCGCATCCTGGTCTACGGCGATTCGAACAGCTGGGGGTTTCCGCCCGACGGGTCGGGGCTGCGCATGGCCGCGGGCGACCGTTGGCCAGGCGTGATGGCGGCGGCGCTGGCCGCGGATCTGGTGGAAGAGTCCCTGCCTGGGCGCACCACCGCCCATGACGACCCCGAGTTGCTGGGCCCGGCGATGAACGGCCTGCGCCACCTGCCTGTCGCGCTGAAAAGCCATGCCCCGCTGGACTGGGTGGTGATCATGCTGGGCACCAATGATTTCAAGGCCCGGTTCGCGCTCGATGCCGACAAGATCGCCAGCAATATCGCCCGGCTCGTCACCTGCCTGCGCGACACCGGCGGGGGGCCGGGCCCCTGGGACAGCGCCCCGCCGCCGCCGGTTGGCGTCATCGTGCCACCGCCCCTGCCCGCAGAAGTCGATGATCCGGCCTGGGAACGCCACGCAGAATGGCGCGGCGGGCGCGAGGCCTCGCAAGCGCTCGCCCCGATCGTCAGAAACCTTGGCGAAACCATGGGCTTTCCCGTGCTCGACGCCAGCTCGGTGGTTGCCGCCTCACCCCGGGATCCGATCCACCTGGAACCCCACGATCACAAGGCGCTGGGCCAGGCCGCAGCCCGTTGGCTGGCGCCGCACCTGCCCGCCTGACCCATTCCTTAGGCCAGGCAACACACAAGCCGCCGCCCCTTTGAGCCACGCCATTTCTTCTGTCCGAAAATATCCCCGCCGGAGGCAACGCGACCGCGCAAGCGGTCGCCAAACAATCAACTTGCAGCCAAAGGCGGCGCCGCTTTCCAGCCAGCGCCCGGTCAGTAGATATACCGTATCTGGTCCGCCCAGAATCGTTCCAGCCGGCGCAGCGAAGCGTTCAAGGTGTTGATCGCCGCATCGTCCAGCACCGCGCGGCTTTCCAGCCCTTCGGCGTGGCGCTCGAACAGAGCCTGGACCGCGGCGCGCACCGCCCTGCCCTTATCGGTCAGCCGCACCCGGACCGAGCGCCGGTCCACTTCGCTGCGCTGGTGGTGCATATAGCCCATGTCCACCAGCTTCTTCAGGTTGTAGCTGACATTCGAGCCCTGGTAATAGCCGCGCGATTTCAACTCCCCCGCCGTCACCACGTTGTCGCCGACATTGAACAGCAGCAAGGCCTGCACGGCATTGATTTCCATGGTGCCGATCCGTTCGAATTCATCCTTGATCACGTCCAGCAACAGACGATGCAGCCGTTCGACAAGCGAAAGCGACTCCATGTAG
>JAJRUE010000275.1 GCA_024277955.1 Alphaproteobacteria bacterium
CCGCGATCAGCGCGGTGGCCAGGGCGCATGACCTGCCGCTGCACATGGACGGCGCGCGCTTTGCCAATGCGCTGGTCTCGACCGGGGCCAGCCCGGCCGAGATGACCTGGAAGGCCGGCGTCGACGTGCTGTCCTTCGGCGGCACCAAGAACGGGCTGATGGGGGTCGAGGCAGTGGTGCTGTTCGACCCCGCCCGCGCCTGGGAATTCGAACTGCGCCGCAAGCGTGGCGGGCACCTGTTTTCCAAGCATCGCTACCTTTCGGCGCAGATGCAGGCCTACCTGCAGGACGATCTCTGGCTGGAGATGGCGCGCGCCGCCAACCGCGCGGCGGCGCGGCTTTCCACCGGCATCCTGAAAATCCCCGGCGCGCGTCTTGTGCACCCCACCCAGGCCAACGCGGTCTTTGCCGGATGGCCGCGCGCCGGCCACCGGCGGGCCCAGGACGCCGGCGCGGCCTATTACTTCTGGCCGGAAATGGGCGCGGCCCTCGACGGCCCCGACGACGAAATCCTCACCGCCCGGCTGGTATGCAGCTGGAGCACCGGCGACGAAGATATTGACCGGTTTCTGGAACTGGCAAGACCATAGACGGGCGCAGTCGCGGCACGCCGGAAACGCTTTCTTGCAAAGAAAGCGGGACGAAATCTTTGAAAGATTTCGTCTCTGTCCCGGCCTATCCGTCGTCCCAGAACGCCCGGATCGCGGCGGCCGTGTCTGCCGGGTGGGTGATCGGGGCCATGTGCCCGGCCCCGTCGATGCTGCACCGCGTGGCCCGGGCGATGCGCCGTTCCAGCGCGGCGCAGATCCGGTCCATGATCGGCGGCGTGCGGGTGCCCTCGGCCAGCAGCACCGGAATGCGCAACTCGCCCAGCCGGGGCAACAGCCCGGCGGCATCCTCGAAAAGAAACCCATCCGCCTCGCGCACCAGGTGGATGCGCTGCACGAGATAGTCGCGCAGTTCGCCATCCAGCACCTCCCAGGGCAGGCCGATGCCCCAGTCTTTGGTGAACGCAATGGCGGCGCGCTCATACTCCCCCGCCTCGATCGCTTCGGGAAAGGCGCGATACTGCGCCACCCAATCCGCGAGCATCTCAGCATCATCCAGCCCCACTGCGGCAAAGAACACCGGGTCGATCATCACCAGGCTGCGGACCTTGTCGGGATGGCGCAGCGCAAGGTTCAGCGCCACCACCGCGCCAAAGGAATGGCCGATCACGTCCATCGGCCCGTCCAGAAAACCGGTCGCCATGTCCGTCACCACCGCGTGCATGTCGCCGCGGCCGTCCCAGTCGGCGCTGCGGCCATGCCCCGGCAGATCGAAGGCGGTGACGCGCGCCACGTCGCCAAGGGCGTCGGCAACCCCGTTCCAGGCCCCCTTGTGCGCCAGCGAACAGTGGATCGCCAGCACATCGCGCGGGCCGTTGCCGCGAACGCTCCAGCAGGTGTCGAACCCGCCGCGTTTGTCCAGCTGCATCTAAAGCTTGCCCGCCAGGTGCAGATCCAGATCCTCAAGCCGGTCGTGGCCCCAGAACCGCTGGTCGTCGTCGGTGATGTAAAAGGGCGACCCGAACACGCCGCGCCGCACCGCTTCTTCCAGGTTGCGCGCAAAGGTTTCGGCCCCCATCAGCAGGCCGCTGTCGGCCAGCGCCGGATCGAACCCCGCCGCCTGCAGGCAATCGCGGATCACGTCGTCCTCGGCGATGTTGCGGTCGTCGCCCCAATAGGCGCGCATGACCCCGTGCACCAGAGCGCCAAGATCGCCGCCGCCCGCGGCCTGCGCGGCGATGATCGCATAGGACGACGGCGCCGCGTTCACCGGAAAGATCGTCGGCACCGGGTTCAGCGGCAACCCGGCGCGTTTTGCCCGGCGCGTCAGTTCCTGCAAGCGGTATTCCTGGCGCGAGGGGTGACGCTCTTTCGGGGGTGTGCCGCCGGTGCGCGCGAACAGTCCCAGAATATCCACCGGCTTGTAGGTGATCGTCGCGCCGTGGCGTTCGGCGATCTCTTCCAGCCCGGTGCCGGCGAGATAGGCAAAGGGGGAATTTGTTGCAAAAAAATAGTCAATATGGGCCATTTGCCGCTGCTCCGCTACATCCTGTTTGCAAGAGGGTAACGGGGTGGTAAGCGGTGTCAACGTCGCGATTCTGTCACCTGCGGGCCCCGGGGAAACAGCCATGCCAAAATTCACCGAACCGAAACTGATATCCGGCAACGCCAACCGCCCCCTGGCCCAGGCAATGGCCCGGCGGATGTCGGTCTACACCGGCCACACGATCAACCTGGTGGATGCGCGCGTCGAGCAGTTCACCGACCAGGAAATCTTCGTCGAGGTCTACGACAACGTGCGCGGCGAACACATGTTCATCATCCAGCCCACGTCGAACCCGGCCAACGACAACCTGATGGAACTGCTGATCATCACCGACGCGCTGCGCCGCTCTTCGGCCACCTCGATCACCGCGGTGATCCCCTATTTCGGCTATGCCCGCCAGGACCGCCGCACCAAGGCACGCACCCCGATCAGCGCCAAGCTGGTGGCCAACCTGATCACCGAAGCCGGGGTCGACCGGGTGCTGACCATGGACCTGCACGCGGCCCAGATCCAGGGGTTCTTCGACATACCCGTTGACAACCTCTATGCCTCGCCGGTCTTTGCGCTGGACATCGAACATCACTTCAAAGGCAAGAAGAAAGACCTGATGGTGGTGTCGCCCGACGTGGGCGGGGTGGCGCGAGCGCGCGAACTGGCCAAGCGGATCAACGTGCCGCTGGCGATCGTCGACAAGCGGCGCGAAAAGCCGGGCGAAGTGGCGGAAATGACGGTGATCGGGGATGTGACCGGCAAGGTCTGCATCATCGTCGATGACATCGTGGACAGCGCCGGCACCCTGTGCAAGGCGGCCGAGGTGCTGACCAAGAACGGCGCCCGGGAGGTCCATTCCTACATCACCCACGGGGTGATGTCGGGCCCGGCGGTGGAACGGGTGGAAAAATCGGTGATGAAGCGCCTCGTGATCACCGACACGATCCAGCCGACCGAAGCGGTCAGGGCATCGGACAGCATCCGCATCGTTCCGATCGCGCCGCTACTGGCGCAGGCGCTGCTGAACATCTCGCGCGGCACCAGCGTTTCATCGCTGTTCGACCACGAAATGCTGGGCCCGATCTACGACGGCCTGTATTCGGGCGCCTGAGCCGCGCCGGTCTCAGCCCACATCCCAAAGACTGTCGTCGGCCAGCTCGCCGATCGCCATCCAGTCGGCGCGCACCCGGGCAACGCGGGTGTCGCCCCAGGTCTGGAACAGGATGGTGAACCCGCCCGGATGAACCTCGATGGCCGAAATATCGGCCCGCGGGTTGGTTTCCCGGTCCAGATCCCACATCGACAGCGCCACCTGGACGCTCGGCGGCGCGGCGAAGCTTTCGGAAAACGTGATCTTGCGGCGTTTTTCGCGCGGGCCGTCTCCGGTCCACATGACGCCGCCATCCTCGAAATCCGAAAACAGCACCAGCGATCCCTGTTCAACGCCGATCAAGCCTGATTTTAACCGTTTCATCCAGGATTATCCCAGTTTTTCAATCACATGCCGGCGCGGCCCCAAACGGCCCGCACCAAGGCCGGCACGAAAAAAGGCCCCGTGCGGACGGGGCCTTTCGCGTTATTGTCCGGCGCCAAGACTGCGACCACTGGCCAGGACGGTCGGCGAGCCGGGTCAGACCCAGGTCTCGATCGTCGCGGCGATGTCGGCCACCGCCTTGGCGGCAAGATCCTTGTGCTCGTCCGGGGCGACCGCATGGGCTTCGGTCGCCTTGGCGTGCAGCTCGTCCAGCATCTCGCGGGTCACTTCTTCGCGCGGCACCGCCTGTTCGGCCAGCACCGAAGCGCTGGTCTGCGTGATCTCGGCAAAACCGCCGGTCACCAGGTATTCTTTGGTGCCCTCGGCGCTGACCACCCGCAGAAAACCGGGGCGCAGCGTGGTGATCGTCGGCGCGTGGTCCGGCAGCGCGGTCATGTCGCCTTCGGAGCCCGGAATGAGCACCTCGGACGCCTGCACCGACGCCAGCTTGCGCTCCGGCGACACCAGGTCGAATTGCAACGTATCGGCCATGATCGACCCCTATGCTCAGGCGGCTTCGGCCGCCAGTTTTTCAGCCTTGGCCACCGCTTCGTCGATGCCGCCGACCATGTAGAAGGCCGCTTCGGGCAGGTGGTCGTATTCGCCGGCAACCACCGCCTTGAACGAAGCGATGGTGTCTTCCAGCGGCACCTGCTTGCCGTCGGCGCCGGTGAAAACCTTGGCCACGTCGAAGGGCTGCGACAGGAAACGCTGGATCTTGCGGGCGCGCGCCACGACCAGCTTGTCCTCTTCGCTGAGCTCGTCCATGCCGAGAATGGCGATGATGTCCTGCAGCGACTTGTAGCGCTGCAGGATGCCCTGCACGTCGCGGGCCACCTGGTAGTGCTCTTCGCCGATCACCGCCGGGTCCATCAGGCGCGACGTGGAATCGAGCGGGTCCACCGCCGGGTAGATGCCCAGTTCCGAGATCGCGCGCGACAGCACCGTGGTGGCGTCGAGGTGGGCGAACGAGGTCGCCGGCGCCGGGTCGGTCAGGTCGTCGGCGGGCACGTAGATCGCCTGCACCGAGGTGATCGAGCCGGACTTCGTCGAGGTGATGCGTTCCTGCAGCGCGCCCATGTCGGTGGCCAGCGTCGGCTGGTAGCCCACCGCCGAGGGGATACGGCCCAGGAGCGCCGACACTTACGAACCCGCCTGGGTGAAGCGGAAGATGTTGTCGACGAAGAACAGCACGTCGGCGCCGGTTTCGTCGCGGAACTGTTCGGCCACGGTCAGCCCCGACAGCGCCACGCGCATGCGCGCCCCCGGCGGCTCGTTCATCTGGCCGTAGACCAGGGCGATTTTGCTTTCTTCCAGATTGTCGGGAACGATGACGCCCGATTCGATCATCTCGTGATAGAGGTCGTTGCCTTCACGGGTCCGCTCGCCGACGCCCGCGAAAACCGAAAGCCCCGAGTGCACCTTGGCAATGTTGTTGATCAGTTCCATGATCAGAACCGTCTTGCCCACGCCGGCGCCGCCAAACAGGCCGATCTTGCCGCCCTTGGTGTAGGGCGCCAGCAGGTCGATGACCTTGATGCCGGTGACCAGGATTTCGCTTTCGGTGGATTGTTCGGAAAACTCCGGCGCTTCCTGGTGGATGGCGCGGCGTTCCTTGGCGTTGACCGGGCCCTTTTCGTCGACCGGCTCGCCGACCACGTTCAGGATGCGGCCGAGCGTTTCCTTGCCCACCGGCACCGAGATCGGTTCGCCCGTGTCGGTCACTTCCGAACCGCGTACAAGCCCTTCGGTGCCGTCCATCGCGATGGTGCGCACCGTGCCTTCGCCCAGGTGCTGCGCGACCTCGAGGATCAGGGTCTTGCCCTGGTTTTCCGCATGCAGCGCGTTCAGAATTTCGGGAAGGTGATCCTCGAACTGGACGTCCACAACGGCGCCGATTACCTGGGTAACCTTGCCGGTAGCTTTCGCTTTTGCCATGTCGTTTCTCCGGTTGTTCCTAGAGCGCCTCGGCGCCCGAAATAATTTCGATGAGTTCGTTGGTGATCACAGCCTGATGCGACCGGTTGAACTGGATGGTCAGCTTGTCGATCATTTCGCCGGCGTTGCGGGTGGCGTTGTCCATCGCGCTCATCCGGGCACCCTGTTCCGAAGCGCCGTTTTCCAGCAGCGCCGAAAAGATCTGGGTCGCGACGCCGCGCGGCAGCAGGTCGGCCAGGATTTCGGCTTCGTCCGGTTCGTAGTCGTAGTGAACCGACGCCGCGTCGCCGCCTTCCTGTTCGAATTTCGCCGGGATGATCTGCTGTTCGGTCGGGATCTGGCTGATCACCGACTGAAAGCGGTTGAAAAAGATCGTCGCGACATCGAATTCGCCGGCCTCGAAGCGGTCCAGCACGTTCTTGGCGATGGCTTGCGCGTCGGCGTAGCCCAACCGTTTCACCGCGCCCATGTCGACGTGGTCGATCATGTGATCGGCCAGATCGCGCTTGAGCTGCTCGCGGCCCTTCTTGCCGACGGTCAGGATCTTGACGGTCTTGCCGGCGGCGATCAGGTCTTGCGCCGCGGTGCGGGCCAGCCGCACGATCGACGAGTTGAAGCCGCCGCACAGCCCGCGCTCCGAGGTCATGACCACCAGCAGGTGCACCTGGTCGCTGCCGGTGCCGGCCAGCAGTTTGGGTGCGTTGTCCGACCCCTTGGCCGCCGCCGACAACCCGGCCATCACCGCGTTGAAGCGTTCGGCATAGGGCCGGCCGGCTTCGGCCGCGTCCTGGGCGCGGCGCAGTTTTGCCGCCGCGACCATCTGCATGGCCTTGGTGATCTTGCGCGTCGACTTGACGCTCTCGATCCGGTTTTTCAGGTCCTTCAGGTTAGGCATACCCCTGTCCTTTCAGGTCCGCTTCAGGCGAAATCGGCGGCGAATTCGTCAATCGCGGCCTTGATCTTGTCTTCCAGTTCACCTTTGACCTTGCGGTCGTTGTCGGTGATGTCGGCCAGAAGCTCGGGGTGCTTGGAACGCAGGTGGTTCAGCAGACCCTCTTCGAAGCGACCGACCTGGCCGACCTCGATACCGTCCAGGTAGCCGTGGGTGCCGGCGTAGATCACACAGACAATCTCGGCGTTGGTCAGCGGCGAATACTGCGGCTGCTTCATCAGCTCGGTCAGACGCGCGCCGCGGTTCAGCAAACGCTGGGTAGCGGCGTCGAGATCCGAGCCGAACTGCGCAAACGCCGCCATTTCGCGATACTGCGCCAGTTCCAGCTTGACCGGGCCGGCGACCGATTTCATCGCGTCGGTCTGGGCCGAAGAGCCCACCCGCGACACCGAAAGGCCGGTGTTCACCGCCGGGCGGATGCCCTGGTAGAACAGCTCGGTTTCAAGGAAGATCTGGCCGTCGGTGATCGAGATCACGTTGGTCGGGATGAAGGCCGACACGTCGCCGCCCTGGGTTTCGATGATCGGCAGCGCGGTCAGCGAACCCGAGCCGTTGTCTTCGTTCAGTTTCGAAGACCGCTCCAGCAGGCGCGAGTGCAGGTAGAACACGTCGCCCGGATAGGCTTCACGCCCCGGCGGACGGCGCAGCAGCAGCGACATCTGGCGGTAGGACACGGCCTGTTTCGACAGGTCATCGTAGACGATCAGCGCGTGGCGCCCGTTGTCGCGGAAATGTTCGGCCATCGAGGTGGCGGCATAAGGCGCCAGGAACTGCAGCGGGGCCGGTTCGGACGCGGTTGCGGCCACGACGATGGAATATTCCATCGCGCCGGTTTCTTCCAGTTTCTTCACCAGCTGCGCCACGGTGGACCGCTTCTGGCCGATGGCGACATAGACGCAGTAAAGCTTCTTGCTTTCGTCGTCGCCCGCGGCGTCGTTATAGACCTTCTGGTTCAGGATCGTGTCCAGCGCCACCGCCGATTTGCCGGTCTGGCGGTCGCCGATGATCAGTTCCCGCTGGCCGCGCCCGATCGGGATCATCGCGTCCACCGACTTCAGGCCGGTGGCCATCGGTTCGTGCACCGATTTGCGCGGGATGATGCCCGGCGCCTTCTGGTCGGCAATGGCGCGCTTCTTGGTCTTGATCGGCCCCTTGCCGTCGATCGGGTTGCCCAGGCCGTCAACCACGCGCCCCAGCAGCTCGTCGCCCACCGGCACGTCCACGATCGCGTTGGTGCGCTTGACGGTATCGCCTTCCTTGATGTCGCGGTCGGAGCCGAAGATCACGACGCCGACATTGTCACTTTCCAGGTTCAGGGCCATGCCCATGATACCGCCCGGAAATTCGACCATCTCGCCGGCCTGGACGTTGTCCAGCCCGTAAACGCGGGCAATACCGTCGCCCACCGACAACACGCGGCCCACTTCGGCGACTTCGGCATCCTGGCCAAAGTTCTTGATCTGCTCCTTAAGGATCGCAGAAATTTCGGCTGCCTGGATTCCCATTTATCCGACCTCTTTCATTGCATTCTGAAGGTTTGCGAGCTTGGCCGCGATCGACGTGTCGATCATCTTCGAGCCCACCTTTACGACCAGACCACCGATGAGATCTTCATCGACGTCCACCCTGAGTTTCACGTCCTTGCCAACGCTGTCTTTCAGCGCCTTGGCAAGCTTTTCCTGCTGCGTCTTGGTCAACGCCTTGGCGGCGGTCACCTCGGCGGTGACTTCGCCCTTTTCCCGGGCGATCAGCGCGCGCAGGCTTTCGATCAGCTGCGGCAGCACGAAAAGCCGCCGCTTGGACGCCATCAGGCGCAGGCTGTTCGTCATGGTCGGCGAAAGTTTCATCGCCTTGGCCAGCGCGGCCACCGCCGCATCCTGGTCTTCGCGCGTGATCAGCGGCGAAGTGATCAGGGCCCGGAAGTCTTCGCTGTCGGCCAGAGCGGCCTCGAGGACATCCAGGTCACTTTCCAGCGATTTCAGTTTCTTGCCCTCAACCACAAGGCCGAAAATCGCCAAGGCATATCGCTGCGCGATGCCGGTTGAAATCGAAGCTGGTTCGGACACGTCCACCCTTTCGATACTATGCCCCGGACCGACCACGCAGGCTGGTTCAGGGGCGCCGTTTGCCGCAGCCGGTCGGCTGGGCATCAAAATCGGCGTGGGTGTAACAGAGCAATTCCCCCCTAGCAACAGCTTTGACCGGGTTTTCGGATATGGTGCGGCCAGTAAAATCAGGGGCTTGCGACGGGTGCGACCGAATGCTCGGAAATTTATCCGCCTGAATCGGTCATATTTGCGCCAGGACGCGCGATTCTGCGCACGCCTTGCGCCGGTTCCGCCCCCGGCTTGACGATCCCGTCCAGCGCCCGCAGCGGCCGCCTGACGGCTTCTCCCAGCCCCGGGCGCATCGGCGCCTGGGTGCGTTTCGAGAACTCGGCGATCAGCACGCCGCCGACGATGCGCGCCGAAATCGTGCGCCCGTAGCGTTCCCAGATCGGCGCGGTCTTGAGCCAGAACCGCTTGTGCGAGGGCGGCAGGAACAGGGCGGCGCGATGGCGCTCGGGGATGAAAAGGTGCTTTTTCAGCTGTGATTAGAGCTGGGTCATCGAAAACGGGCTACCCACCCCAAAGGGCGTCACGTCGCGCCGCGACCACAGCCCCGCCCGGTTCGGCACGATCACGATCGCCTTGCCGCCGGGCCCCAGCACGCGCCAGCATTCATCGAGAACCGCCGCCGGGTTGTCGCTGGTTTCCAGCCCGTGCATCACGATCAGCCGGTCCACATGGCCGGTTTCGATCGGCCAGGCGGTTTCCTCGCACAGCACCGACACGTTATCCATGCCGGCGGGCCAGGCCATCACCCCTTGCTGCGCCGGCATCAGCGCAATGGTGCGCCGCGCATCGGCCATGAACGGGCGCAACAGCGGCACCGCGAACCCGAACCCGGCCACCGTCTGCCCCTTGGCTTCCGGCCACAGGTCCATCACCTGGTCGCGAATGGCGCGCTGCGCCGTCCGGCCCAGGCGGGTCCGGTAATAGAAGCTGCGAAGATCGACGACGTCGAGATGCATTGCGGCCCGGCCTCGTTTGAGCAATGGTTCAAGGTAAACATACCGAAGCGGAGCCGAAACGCCATGCCCCTTGAGATCGCGACCCTGCCCTGCCTTGCCGACAACTACTGTTTCCTGGTGCATTCGGAGGACACCGGCGAAACCGCGCTGGTGGACGCCCCCGAAGCGGCGCCGGTGCTGGCCGAACTGGAAAAGCGCCGCTGGCAGCTCAGCGAGATCTGGCTGACCCATCACCACTGGGACCACGTCGACGCCACCGCCGAAATCAAGGACGCCACCGGCGCCCGCGTGATCGGCGCGCGCACCGACGCCCATCGCCTGCCGCCGCTGAACCATGCGCTTGACGATGGCGAGGCCTTTGACTTCGCCGGCCACCGGGTCGTGGCCTTTGACGTGTCCGGCCACACGGTCGGCCATATCGCCTTTCACATCCCCGACGCGCAGGCCGTCTTTACCGGCGACAGCCTGATGGCGCTGGGCTGCGGGCGCCTGTTCGAAGGCACCCCCGAACAGATGTGGGCCAGCCTGTCGCGCATCGCGGCCCTGCCGGCGGACACGCTGGTGTATTCGGGCCACGAATACACCGCCACGAACGCCCGGTTCGCCCTGACGATCGAGCCGGACAATGCGGATCTGCAGGCCCGCAGCCGCGACATCGACGCGGCGCGCGCGCAAGACCGGCCGACCGTTCCGTCGCGCCTTTCGCTGGAACTGGCGACCAACCCGTTCCTGCGCGCCAATTTGCCCGCTGTGAAAGCCGCCGTGGGCATGGCAGATTCACCGGACGCCGCGGTTTTCGCCGAGATTCGCCGGCGCAAGGATTCGTTTTGACCACCGGCCGGGGCGATTCCTTATTTCGGTCGAAAAACCGTGGTAAAACAGGGGGCGTCAAAAAAATGTGTGCTGAATTGTTGAGAAAACTCTTGAAGCGCGGCCGATAAAACCGAACTTTAAGACTGTGAGGCTATCGTCGCGAGGGGGACAGCCCCCCTCATGACCAGATCAAGGAGCACTGAATCGTGCCGTCATTTTCGAACACACTGGAACAGGCAATCCATGCGGCGCTGGCGCTGGCCAACACGCGACGCCATGAACTGGCGACGCTGGAACACCTGCTTTTGGCCCTGATCGACGAACCCGATGCGGCCCGCGTGATGCAGGCCTGCAACGTCAACCTGGAAGAATTGCGCCAGACGCTGGTCGACTTCATCGACGACGACCTGTCGACGCTGGTCACCGATGTCGAAGGGTCCGAAGCCGTGCCCACCGCCGCGTTCCAGCGGGTGATCCAGCGCGCCGCGATCCATGTGCAGTCCTCGGGCCGTTCCGAGGTGACGGGCGCCAACGTGCTGGTGGCGATTTTCGCCGAACGCGAATCGAACGCCGCCTATTTCCTGCAGGAACAGGACATGACCCGCTATGACGCGGTCAACTACATCGCCCACGGCGTCGCCAAGGATCCGTCCTTTGGCGAAACCCGCCCGGTCACCGGCGCCGACGAGATCGAAGCGGATGTTTCCGGCGACAGCGAAGAAGCCAAGGACAGCGCGCTGGCGAAATACTGCGTCGATCTGAACGCCAAATCGCGCGACGGCGACGTTGACCCGCTGATCGGCCGCGCCCATGAAGTCGAACGCTGCATCCAGGTGCTCTGCCGCCGGCGCAAGAACAACCCGCTGCTGGTGGGCGATCCGGGCGTGGGCAAGACCGCCATCGCCGAAGGGCTTGCGCGCAA
>JAJRUE010000276.1 GCA_024277955.1 Alphaproteobacteria bacterium
TGCCCCGGCCCAGCCCGAGCACCGGGCACCGGCGCGCCGTTGCCGCCGCTTGCCCCGTGCGTCTGGCCAGCAGCCGGACGTTTTGCGGCAAGGGGCGGGCGGGCGCGATGGACAGCGGTTTCGCCAACTCCGGCGGCACCGGGCGGGCCAGGCGCAACAGCCCAAGGTCGCGGGCGCTGCGCATCGGTGACGCAGGCGGCAACAGCAGGTAGGTCGGGTGGACGGTGCGCTGGCGGGCGCGAAACGCCGGCGCCGGCCCCGTTGCCGGGCGAAAGACATAGGCGCGGGCCGGAAAGGGCTGGTCCCGGTCGTCACGGCCAAGCAGGCAATGCGCCGCGGTCAGCACCAGATCGGGCGCGATCAGCGTGGCGGTGCAACTGCCCCGTGCGCCGGGCAACTCGAGAACCCCGACGGCGGCGGGCATTGCGTCACGCCCCGCGGTTTGCGCGTCCGCCGGCGCCGCGCCGCCCAGCACCAGCGCCGCCAGCGCCAACCGCGCGAATTTCGCCAGCCGGGTCACGGGCGCACGAACTTGGCGCCCCCGCCCGAGACCGCCCCGCCCCCACCCGAGCCGAGCCGCAGCACCCGCGCCGGCGATCGCGCCGACGCGACGGGGGGCGCTTCGCGGCTGGCCATCAGCGCCATCAGGTCGGCCAGCGGGCGCTTCAGGCGCATCCCCAGCGCCACCTCGCGCCCGGCGATATCTGCCTTGGCCGAGATCACCGACACCACCCGCGCCACCCCGTCCGCGCCAACCGAAAACACCGGCGCCCCGGACGAGCCGGACTCGACCCGGCAGGACATGATCAGCGTCGCCGAACGGCGCGCCAGCACCTTGCACCCCTGTTCCAGCGCCGGGCTGTTGGCCCGATGCTTGCCATAGGACAGCACCGTGACCCGCGCGCCTTTTCGCGGGTAGCCGCCGGTCGCAAAGGGGATCACCGAGGACTTGCGCACCGGGGCGATCAGCTTGAGCAGCGCCAGGTCGTTGCCCACGCGGATCGCGCCGTCATCGCGCTTCGGTTGAAACTCCGGGTGGGCCAGCGCGATCGAAACACCGCTGGTGGCGGTGGCCCGGCCATTGCGCCAACCGGTCAGAAACTGAATGTCGGCGGGGCGATAGGGCTGGCCGGTCTCGGCGTCGAACAGGCAATGCGCCGCCGTCAGCACCAGGTCCGGCGCGATCAGCGTTCCGGTGCAAAAGGCGCGGTTCGCCAGGTTCAGCCGGCCGACTGCTTCCCAGCCGCGGCTGTCGTTGCCGGTGCGCAGGGTTTTCAAACCGGCGCTGTCCTGGCCCGCGGCCAGGACCGGCCAGAGCAGAAGCGCCAGCAGCAGCGCGACCCCGGGGGCCTTGCGCAGCCGGTTCGCGGGGCGTTCCCCGGTGCTTGTCGCGGCGCGTTTGCCGATGCCTTGTAGCGCGTTCGTCTGCATTCTGATCCCCGTGATCTCGGGGGTCCGGTGTAGTGCCGGGTTTTGGCCAGATTATGACGGCCAGTCGCAAAGTGCACGCGGTTTCGGCCCGCCGGTGGCCCAATCCAGCAGTTCCACCGTGTGCACCACCGGCACCTCGGTGCCCGAGCCGATCTGCACCATGCAGCCGATGTTGCCGGCGGCGATCACTTGGGGCGCGGTGGCTTCCAGCGTCGCCACCTTGCGCGTTTTCAGCTCGGCCGAGATTTCCGGCTGCATCAGGTTGTAGGTGCCCGCCGAGCCGCAGCACAGATGCGCATCGCGCGGCTCAACCACCTGGAAGCCCGCGCGCCTGAGCAGCGTTTTCGGGTGGGTCTTGATCTGCTGGCCGTGCTGCAGGCTACAGGCGGCGTGATAGGCCACGCGCAGCCCGCCCCGGCCTTCCGGCAGCTCCAGCTTGATCAGCAGTTCGCTCACATCCAGCGTCAGCCCGGCCACCTTTGCCGCGTCCGTGGCGCGCGGGTGCAGGCGCAGCAGGTGGCCGTAGTCCTTGACCGTGGTGCCGCAGCCCGAGGTGTTGATGACGATGGCGTCCAGCCCGTCGCCATTCACCTCGGCCATCCAGGCGTCGATGTTCTTCAACGCCGCGGCCTGGGCGTCATCCTCGCGGCCCATGTGGTGCACCAGCGCGCCGCAACAGCCCATACCGCGGGCGATCACCACCTCGCAGCCCAGCCGGCGCAGCAGGCGGATGGTGGCGTCGTTGATGTCGGTATTGAGCGCGCGTTGCGCACAGCCGGTCATCAGCGCCACCCGCATCTTGCGCGTGCCGATCGCCGGGAACACCTGGGGATCATCGTTGCGGCTGACCGGCGGGATGTCTTTCGGCGCCATTTCCAGCATCGCCCGCAGCCGCGCATCGGGCACCAGGCGGCGGAACGGGCGGGCGATCCTGGCCCCCAGCATCGCCAGCCGGAAGCGCCCCGGGTAGGGCAGGATCATCGCCAGCACCCGGCGCAGCAGCCGGTCCATCAGCGGGCGCTTGTAGGTCTTTTCGATATGCGCGCGGGCCAGATCCACCAGATGCATGTAATGCACCCCCGAGGGACAGGTTGTCATGCAGGCGAGGCAGGACAGGCAGCGGTCGATATGCCTGACCGTCTTTTCATCCGCCGGCCGGTCGTTTTCCAGCATCTCCTTGATCAGGTAGATGCGACCGCGCGGGCTGTCCAGTTCGTCGCCCAGCACCTGGTAGGTGGGGCAGGTGGCGGTGCAGAAACCGCAGTGAATACAGGTGCGCAGGATGCCCTCGGCCACCCGGATCTCGGGGCGCTGCAACTGTTCTTCGGTAAACTCGGTGCGCATCGCCTATCCCATCATGCCGGGCCCATCAGCCCGGTGTTCAGAATGCCGCGCGGGTCGAATTTCGCGCGGATGCCGGCCTCCAGCGCCGCAAGGCGCGCGGGCTGCGGCTGAAAGACCGGCACCCGGGCGCGCGTCTCGGCACGGGCGCGCTCCAACCGCGCATGCCCGCCCAGCGCCGCCACCTGGCCGCGGATCGCTGCCGCGCCGGCGTCGCCTTCATCCGCCACCAGCAGCCAGACCAGCCCGCCGCCCCAGTCGAACAGCGCCGTGTGCGCCAGCCCGTCCCGTTCAAGCGCCCGCGACAGCACCGGCCCGTCCGTCGGCTTCACCGACACCCGCCAGACAGCGCCTTCGCGTGCGGCAAAGGGTTCCACGTCGCGGATGCGCCGCCACAGATCGGCGCTGGCCGCGCCCTCGACGATCTCGCCCCCCGCCTCGGCCAGGCGCCCGGCCCGGTAGGCCACCGATTCGGCCATGCCCTCGACGCGCAGCAGCGTCATCGCCCCCTCGCCCAGAACCCCCGCCGGCGCATGCGCCGCCCCGCTCACGTCAAAGGGCGAACCCAGCCCCTCCGACAGCGCGCGAACCCCCTCGGCGGGCGAATGCCCGCGCCGGATCACCGTCGCCTCGGCCTGCGGCACCGCCTGCACCTTGAAGGACACCTCGCTCAGAACCCCCAGCGTGCCCCAGCTTCCGGCCAGCAGCTTGACCA
>JAJRUE010000277.1 GCA_024277955.1 Alphaproteobacteria bacterium
GACCGGCGACGGTGTTGGCTTCGTCGTCGGGCAGGTTCCAGTCGGTCGCCCGGTTCAGATCCCGGATCGTCACCGCCCCGTCCACCAGCCAGTCGCCGCTGTCGGTGCGCATGATTTCCTGGGTGTCGGCGGTGTCGAATTAGTCGGTGATCTCGCCGACGATTTCTTCCAGGATGTCTTCCAGCGTGATCACCCCCTGCAGCACGCCATATTCGTCGACCACCAGCGCGAAATGGGTCTTGCGGCGCAGGAACTGGCGCATCTGGTCGTCAAGCGGCGTGGTTTCCGGGGCGAAATAGGGCTTCATCGCCACTTCGAGAACGTCGAACCCCTCGAACGGGTCTTCGCCCGGCCTGGCGGCGCGGGTGCGGGCATACATGGCGCGCAGCAGATCCTTGGCGTGCAGCACCCCGACCACGTTTTCCGGGTTGTCGCGGTAGAGCGGCAGCCGGGTGTGGGCCGATTGCAGTGCGATCTCGAGCACCTCTTGCGGCGGCAGCGACACGTCGATCATTTCCACTTCCGAACGGTGGCGCATCACCTCTTCGATCGACCGGTCGCCCAGGTCGAGCGCGCCCAGAATGCGATCGCGGTCCTCCTTTTCCACGGTGCCTTCGTCATGGCCCAGCGAAATCGCGCCGGCGATTTCCTCGCGCAGGGCCAGGATGCGGCTTTCCGGGTCGGCGCGCACCCCGAACAGGCGCAGCATCAGCCGCACCAGCGCGCGCACCACATTGACCAGCGGCGCAAACAGCAGCACCGCCAGCCCCATCACCCGCGACACCCGCGCCGCCGCCTTTTCCGGGTCGGTGATGGCATAGGTCTTGGGCAGCACCTCGGCAAAGATCAGCACCAGCAGCGTCATCACCAGCGTCGCCATTGCCACGCCGCCATCGCCGATCATGCGGGTGAACAGCGCGGTTGCCAGGGAGGTCGCCAGGATGTTGACCAGGTTGTTGCCCAGCAGAACCGAGCCGATCAGGCGTTCGGTGTCCTCGGTCAGTTTCAGCGCCCGCGCCGCGCCGGCCGATCCCTTTTCGGCGCGCGCCCGCAGCTTGGCGCGCGAGGCCGCCGTCAGCGCGGTTTCCGAGCCGGAAAAGATCGCCGACAGCGCCAGGAGCGCCGCGATCGCCAAGGCGCTGATCCAGAAGGTCGTATCAAGAAACGGTGTGGACGGGTCCATTCAGGTTGTCTTTCTCAAGCTATGTCGTCTTATGGGCGGGAAATGCGTCTGGATCAAGGGAGGCGGCATTGGCGGACATCAAGGCAAAGCTTCGCGATCTTGGGGAGTTACGCGGCGACGTGCTGCTGTTTGGCGGGCCCTATTCCAACCTTCAGGCCAGCCATGCGCTGCTGGCCAGGGCGCACGCGCTGGGGATCGCACCGGAAAGGCGGATCTGCACCGGCGATGTGATCGCCTATTGCGCCAACCCGGCCGAAACCCTGGCGCTGTGGCGGCAAAACGCGCAGATCACCGCCGGCAACTGCGAACGCCAGATCGCCGCCGGGGCCGATGATTGCGGCTGCGGTTTCGCGCCCGGTTCGGTGTGCGAGGTTTCGTCGCGCGCCTGGTTTCCCCATGCCCGTGCGGCAATATCGCCCCAGGCGCGCCGGGCGCTGGACGCGCTGCCGGACGTGACCCTGTTCGTGCATCGGGCCCGGCGCTACGCGGTGATCCACGGCGGCTTCAGCGATGTCGCGCGCTACCTGTGGCCGGTCAGCCCGGCGCGTGCGTTTCAGCAGGAAATCGACCTGCTGCAGGCCCTTGCCGGCCCGCTGGACGGGGTGATTGCCGGCCATTGCGGCATCGCCTTTGAACGGCGCATCGGCGCGGTTCACTGGATCAACGCCGGGGTGATCGGCATGCCGCCCAACGACGGCACCCGGCAGGGCGAATACGCGGTGCTGGGGCGCGACGGGCTGCGCTTTGCGCGGCTCGACCATGACGCGGACGGCGCGCGCGCGGCGATGATCCGCGCCGGGCTGACCCAGGGCTATGAACAGGCGCTGATCACCGGCTGGTGGCCCAGCGAAGACATCCTGCCGCCGGAAATGCGTCGGCAAGGCCGCGCTCAGCTGTCGCGCGCCAGCGGGGGATGGCGCAGCACCAGATCCTTGAGCCGCTGTTCGAGCACATGGGTGTAGATTTCGGTGGTTGACAGGTCGGCGTGGCCCAGAAGCGTCTGGATCGACCGCAGATCGGCGCCGTTTTCCAAAAGGTGCGTGGCAAAGGCGTGGCGCAGGCGGTGCGGCGTGACCGTGGCCGGGTCGATCCCGGCGGCCAGCGCGATGGTCTTGATGCGGGCGTAAAACCAGTGGCGCGTCAGGTGGCCCAGCTTGCCGCGCGACGGAAACAGGAAGGGCGATGCCGGCTTGCCCCTGGCGCGGGCCTCGTCTTCGGCCTTCTGGCGCAGGTCCAGCCAGGCGCGCAGCGCGGCGCGCGCGGTCTCGGTCAGCGGCACCAGCCGTTCCTTGCCGCCCTTGCCCCGGATCAGCAGCAGGCGCGGATCGCCGCGCGCCGCCGCCACCGGCAGGCCGACCAGTTCGGAAACCCGCATGCCGGTGGCGTAGAGCAGCTCCACCAGGCAGCGGTCGCGGCCGGTTTCGACCGGGGTGCGCCCGGTGCGTGTCGCCGCTTCGAGCAGGCGCGCCACGTCCTGCTGCGACAGCGTCTTGGGCAGGCGGCGGTCGCGGCCCGGCCCGCTGATCCGGATCGCCGGGTTGTCGGGCCGCCAGCCTTCGTCGAAGGCAAAACGGAACAGCTGCCGGATCGCCGACAGCCGCCGCGCCCTGGTGGCGCGCGCCAGACCGCGGCTGTCGCAATCGACCAGGTAGGCCTCGATATCGGCCATCGAGCAGCTTTCCAGCGTGCCGCCCCGGCGCGCCAGCCAGCCGGTAAAGTCCGCAAGATCGCGCGCATAGGCCAGCCGGGTGTTGTGCGCCGCGCCAAGCTCGGCGGCCTGGGCATCGAGAAAGGCCGAGATCTGGCGTTCCATCGCGCCTCAGCCCCGCGGGTCCAGGACGATCAGTTGCAGGGCCGCGCGCCGGGCCAGGTCTTCGAAACCCACGGCGCGGAAAAACGCCAGCGCGTCGGTCAGCTCGTCGTAATTGCCCCTCGCACCGCTGCCAAACAGCGCGATCGCGCGCAGGATCGCTTCGCCCAGCCGATCGCCCGCGATCAGCGATTGCAGCCGCACCGGGATGCCGTCGGCCCGGAACCCGTCCTGGATGGCGGCCACCATCGGGTCGCTGGCGCGCACCTTGCCCGGCGCGCCGGTGGCGATGGCGCGCGCGATCCTTTCCCGGTCGGTTTGCGGTTCATAGGCGCGCGCCGCGGTTTCGTAGCCATCGGACAGCAGCGCCACCCGAAAGGCCAGCGCGCGCGTCGGCGCATCCATCTCGCGCCCGCTCAGACGATGCGCAAAGAGGTGGGCAAAGGCGACCTCAAGCTCGATCCCGGCCATTTCTTCCCAGGCCCAGTTCAGCGCGCTGGCCAGCGCCTGGCGATCGCGCGAGGCCAGCGCCCGTTCCAGCGCCTGGATCGCGCGCACCCGGTCCCAGACCCCGCCCGAAGCCGCCGGGTGGCGTTCGCTGTAAAGCCCGAGCAGCCGGTTTGGGTCCACCGCGCCGGTGCGCACCAGCCGTTCGGCGGCCTCGATCTGGGTGCGCCAGCCGGTGTTGGCGTGCAGGTCGGCCCAGGCAAAGGCCAGCGGCAGGCCGGCGGTGGGCAGCGGTTCGCCTATCGCCTCCAGCAGGCGGAACACCAGCGGGCTGGGCCGGGCAGGGGCCACAAGCGGCGGTTCGCCCTCGAACAGGACCGGGTCGAGAAAGCGCGACAGCAGCGCGTCTTCAAACTCGCTCACCAGCCCCAGCGCGCGACCGGTATCCAGCGACAGCACGGCTGCCGACCAGTCGCCGCCGCGCGCCAGGCAAAACACCCGCGCCGGAAAGGTCGGCGACAGCGACGGGCTGGACTTGAGCACCGCGCAGGCTTCGTCTTCGGTGCGCAAGAGCAGCGACACATCGAAGAACCGGCGGAAGGTTTCGGGGCTTTGCGACGGCAGCAGCTTGAGCATGGCGCGCGCCTGTTCCAGCGCCCCCAGCGACAACAGCGTGTCGATGCGCGCCAGCAGCAGTTTCGCCCCGCGGGGCGAGGCATCGGCCGGGGCGTCAAGCTCGGCCAGCAGCAGCGTATAGAGCAGATCCTGCATGGCCGGCAGCATGTCGGCCCGGTCCGCCCCCAGCCAGATCGCCAGATCGCCGGTCAGGCTTTTGCCCCACAGGTCGGACGGCAGGCCGGTGACGCTGGTGGGCAGCAGGCCGATGGCGTCGGGCAGCGGGCCCGACAGATCGCTGACGCTGACTTCGCCGGGCAGGGCGTTGGTGCTGATCGGCCCGTCCTTGGCGCCGTTATGGCCATTGCCGGGCGGGGTCACCGGCGAGGTCAGGCTGTCGGACAGCCAGTCGATCGCCGACAGCGGCGATTCCGCCACGCCCGCGCCGGGCACCAGCGCCACCAGCGCTCCCAGCGCCGCCATGGCCAGCCCGCGCGCCAGCCCGCGGCCCGCGGCGTGCGCTGAAATGCACAAGGAACAGCCGTCAGTTGACATCCAGCAGGACCGGTTGACTTTGGCGGCTCTGTTCGGGGCTCAGATCGCCGAAATAGGCGAACCCCACAAGGCCGACGAAACCCGCGACCAGCAGGAACAGGACCAATTTGAAAATTCTGCGCTTCATGACGTCGCCTTTTTCTGCCTCTTGTGCGTTCAAGCGGCCACTCTGGCGGTGGCCCGGATCAATTTATATATGGCATCTTTGGAAAGTTCACGCCATTCAGGACAGGAATTTTAAGCGGAGCCTTGCACATTGGCCTTCGATCTGAAGAAAACCGTGGTGATGGTCGGCATGATGGGGTCCGGCAAAACCGCCGTGGGCGGCGCGCTGGCGCGGCTTCTGGGCGTCGAATTCCGCGATTCCGACGCCGAGATCGTGCTGGCCGCCAACATGACCATCCCGGAAATTTTCGCCCGCGACGGCGAAGAGTTTTTCCGCCACCGGGAATCGGAAGTGCTGCAGCGGCTGCTGGACGGGCCGGCCTGCGTGCTGTCCACCGGCGGCGGCGCGTTCCTGGCCGAAGAAAACCGGCGGCTGATCTCGGCCAGGGGGGTGTCGGTCTGGCTCAAGGCCGATCTGGACCTGCTCTGGTCGCGGGTGCGCCACAAGGATACGCGCCCGCTGCTGCGCACCGCCAACCCCTATGAAACGCTGCGCCGGCTGTGCCGCGAACGCGAACCGGCCTATGCGCAGGCCGATCTGTGCGTGGAAGCGGCGCGCAAATACTCGATCGAAGACATGGCGGCGGCGGTGTGCGACACGCTCTTGCAGCGCCCGGACGTGCTGGAACATGCAGAAGAGGCGGCAGATGGACGACATCGTAAGGGTTGAACTGGGCGCGCGCGCCTATGACGTGCGGATCGGGCTGGGGCTGATCGGCCGGGCAGGGGCGCTGATCGCGCCGCTGCTGCAGCGCAGGCGGGTCGCGGTGATCAGCGATGAAAACGTCGCAGCACTGCACCTGGACGCGCTGCGCACCGGTCTGGCGGCGGCGGGGATCGAGATGGCGGCCCTGCGCCTGCCGGCGGGCGAAGCGACCAAGTCCTGGCGCCACCTGGAACAAAGCGTGGAATGGCTGCTGGGCCAAAAGATCGAGCGGCGCGACATGGTCATCGCCTTTGGCGGCGGGGTGATCGGCGACCTGGCGGGCTTTGCCGCGGCGGTGCTGCGCCGGGGCGTGCGCTTTGTGCAGATCCCGACCTCGCTTCTGGCCCAGGTCGACAGTTCGGTCGGCGGCAAGACCGGCATCAACTCGCCCCACGGCAAGAACCTGGTGGGCGCCTTTCACCAGCCGTCGCTGGTGCTGGCCGATATCGACGTGCTGGGCACGCTGGCGGCGCGCGATTTCCTGTCGGGCTATGGCGAGGTGGTGAAATACGGGCTGCTGGGGGATGCCGACTATTTCGCCTGGCTGGAAGAAAACGGCCCCGCGCTCGCCGCCGGCGACCGGGCGCTGCGCCAACAGGCGGTGCGCCGGGCGGTGCAGATGAAAGCCGACATCGTCGCGCGCGACGAAACCGAACAGGGCGACCGGGCACTGCTGAACCTCGGGCACACCTTCTGCCACGCGCTCGAAGCGGCGACCGGCTATTCGGACCGGCTTCTGCACGGCGAAGGGGTGGCGATCGGCTGCGCGCTGGCCTTCGATACCTCCGCCCGCCTGGGCCTGTGCGCGCAAGAGGCCCCCAGCCGGGTGCGCCAGCACCTCGCGCAGATGGGCATGAAGACCGACATCGCCGACATCCCCGGCCCGCTGCCCGACGCCGACGCCCTGCTGGCGCTGATGGCCCAGGACAAGAAAGTGCTCGACGGCCAGCTGCGCTACGTGATGGCTCGCGGCATCGGCGACGCCTTCGTCACCGCCGACGTGGACCCGGCCACGGTCCGCCAGGTGCTGCACGACGCCCTGGAACACCCCAGGCGTTAAGCCCCGAATCCCCCCAAAAACCAACGGGGCACAGCGGCCCCGCCCACAGCTTCTTCTGTCGAAAAATATCCCCGCCGGAGGCGCCGCCGGGCCGCCGGCCCGGCAAAACCATGATCTTCGGGCCGCAAGGCCCGCCCGCCAAATGGCAGCCCCCAGCCACCTGTACCCTCCGGATCGCCTGCGATCCGGTTCGTGCCCGACCCCGCCCCCCCAGGCGGGCGCGAATTAGCGGTATCGTTTCAAAAAGGAGCCACGTTGCAGGCGCGCCCCCCTGCGCAGATGCCAGAGCGCCCCCCTCGGGGCCGGGCGCGAACCTCCCTTGCGCCCGATCTCCAACGACAGGGATTACGCGTTCACCCCTAGAACGGGATCTCGTCATCCAGATCGCCCGCCGGGCCACCGCCGCCGCTGCCGCCGCCAAAGCCGCCACCGGATCCGCCGCCCGGGCCGCCCTGCGGATCGGGCGCGAACCCGCCGCCGCCACCGCCGCCACCGCGGCTGTCAAGCAGCGTCAGCTCGCTGCGATAGGGCCGCAGCACCACTTCGGTGGTGTAGCGGTCGTTGCCGGACTGGTCCTGCCACTTGCGGGTCTCCAGCTGGCCTTCCAGATACACCTTCGAGCCCTTGCGCAGATATTGCTCGGCGATCCGGCCCAGCGGCTCGGAAAAAATCGCCACCGAATGCCATTGGGTGCGCTCCTGGCGTTCGCCGGTGTTGCGATCCTTCCAGGTTTCCGAGGTGGCAATCCGCAGGTTCACCACCTTGCCGCCGTTCTGGAACGTGCGCACCTCGGGGTCTGCCCCCAGGTTGCCCACCAGGATTACCTTGTTAACCGATCCAGCCATCTGAGCCCTCTTTTTCGTCGATTCTCGTTCAAACTTGCCGAAACTTACACCAGCGCTCGCGGCTCGGACATGCCTTATTGCACGCTGGTGCTGGCGGGGGCGGGATTTTTTCCTATATTGGTCGCCGGCGACCCTCGCCACGCCGAACAACGACCGGCCCAACGCCGGACCAACGCCGAACAACAGGGGCACGATGTTCGTCAGAACCACCATCCTGGGCCTCGCGGCCATGCTGAGCGCGGTTGCCGCCGCCGCCCAGGGCCTGTCGGTGTCGGACAAGACCCGGGGCGGGCTGATGGTCTACCAGCTGAACGTGCTGGACGGGCGGGCGGATGCGAAATACGCCGACCCCATCGCCATCGCCCCGCCGCGCGTGGTGATCCCCGGCACGCCCGAAGCGCTGGCCGGCCCCGAGACCGCGACCCCCCAGGCCGACAGCCCCTATCTGCAAACCGCCCGCGCCGCCGCCCGGCGCTACGCGGTGCCGCAGGCGATCTTTCTGCGCCTGGTGCAGCGCGAAAGCGGCTGGGATCCGCGCGCGGTGTCGCCCAAGGGGGCGGTCGGGCTGGCCCAGCTGATGCCCCAGACCGCCCGGCTGCTGCGGGTGGACGCGCGCAACCCGACCGAAAACCTGATGGGCGGCGCCCGCTACCTGCGGATGATGCGTGACCGGTTCGGCTCCTGGCGCCTGGCGCTTGCCGCCTATAACGCCGGCCCCGACATGGTGGAGCTTTACAACGACGTTCCGCCATTCACCGAAACCCGCGACTACGTGCGCGCCATCCTGGCCGAGCAATGACCCCGGGCCAGCGACCGGGACGCCGCGGCATCTCGCGGCAACGTCCGGCGGTAACGCGCACCTCACGTAAGCGTCAGTAATTATTACCACAAATCTGTCAGAAGACGTGTTTTGTCCGGGCGCGCCGCAGGCCCTATCACCCTCTCCATCGTCATCAACAAGGAGAGAGAGCATGATGAAATCCACCCTTGCCACCACCCTGGGCGCCGCCGCGCTGGCCTTTGCGGCGGGCATCGCCAATGCCGGGACCTGGACGGTCACCGTCACCAACAACCTGAAAGAGGAATTGCTGGCCCCGATCCTCATCACCAGCGCCGCCAACGACGGCGAGATCTTCAAGATGGGCTATGTGACGCCCGAAGCCGAGGAACAGATCCTGACCGGCGATCCGGGCAAGCTGGCCGCGCGCATCGGCGCGGATGCGATGGTCGGCGCGGGCAGCGACGGGCCTCCGGGGGTGCTGCTGGCGCCGGGCAAGTCGGTGAGCTTCGAGATCGAGACCGATGCCACCTCGGTCCGGGTTCTGGCGATGATCGCGCCCACCATGGTGCCCGACAACTACGTGACCAACGTGGTCGACCTGCAGGGCGCCAAGATGGTCGAGGCCGGGCTGCTGCGCTATGACATCGGGCATGATGAAAAGACCATGATGATCGACGCGGCGATGGATGCGATGGGCATGCAGGACGCGGTCGCGACCATCAAGTTCGCGAAAAAGATGTAACCTGCGCGCGGTTGCGATGCGACACCGGGCGTCCCCGCACAGGGGGCGCCTTTTTTGACCGTGCGGGCCAGGCCCCGGCGTGGCTCTGCAGCTCAGCGGCGGGGCCCAAGGTTTTTCGAAAAACCTTGGGCAAGGCGCTTGCAAGCGCCTTGCCTCCGTCGGTCTACCGACCTCCCGGACCTTCGTATTGGCGTTCGACCCTGGCCACGCGCAGGCTGTATCGGGCATACCACCGGGTGCGCCCAAGCTCTTGCGCCAGCGCGTGTTCGGCCACCTGTTTCCAGGCTTTCAGCGCGGCCTCGTCCGCCCAATAGCTGACGGTGATGCCAAAGCCCGCGGCGTCGCGGCTGGTTTCGACGCCCAGATAGCCGGGCTGTTGCGCGGCAAGGTCGGCCATTCGTGCCGCCATCGCGTCGTAGTCCTTGTCGGCGCCCTTGTCGCCGTCGCGGCGCTGGCTGGTGAAGATCACCGCATAGTAGGGCGGCTCGGGCAGGGGGGCGAAATCGGTCATGGGCGGGGGTGTTCCTTTTGGTTTCCTTCGCGGCGCAGGGCCACCAGCACTTCCGAGGGGATCAGCCAGCTTGTTACCGTGCTGTCATGGATGATTTGCCAGGTGGCGGCGTCCAGGTACCGGGCCAGCACCACCGGGCGGCACCCACCCACAAGGCCGGGACGCAAGGCCGCGATCGCCCCCCAGAGCCTGCTGACAAGCCCCGAAAACAGGCCCGGCCCCCGGGTAAGGCTGACCAGCCCAAGCTGGCCGCCGGGGCGCAGGCAGCGCGCCGCCTGGGCCAGAACGCGGGCTATGTCGCCGGGCGCCAGCAGGTCGAGCACATAGGTCGACAGCACCAGATCGTAGGCGGCCGGCTGCGCTGGGAAACTGGCCGATGCGCCGGCCTGCCAGACCTGAACCCGGTCGCCAAAGCGGCCAAGCCGGGTGCGGGCAAGGCCGACCATGGTCTGGCTCAGGTCGCAGGCCGCGTAATGGGCATCGTGTGGCAGGTAGCCGGTCAGCAGCATCTCGGCGAAACGCCCGGTGCCGCAGCCCAGTTCGAACACCCGCGTTGCATCGGCGCAGTCCAGATGCGCCGCCAGCGCGGCAAGGGCCGCGTCTTCGTAAAACCCCTGCGCATCCTGGCGCGATCCGAACCGGTCGTAAAACAGCTGCGCCTGCGAAGCGGACAAATATCGCGACATGACCACCCCCGGGTCATTGTTTCGCTATTGGGCGGCAACCTTAATCACCGGCTCCATCGTGGCAAGGGTTTCCTCGTCCAGGTGGCACTTGATTTCGTGGCCCTCGGCCATGGCGCGCATCGGCGGCACGTCGCGTTCGCACAGGCCTGCGGGCACCTGGCCCTTCCAGTTGCAGCGGGTCTGGAACGGGCAGCCCGGCGGCGGGTTCATCGCCGAGGGAATGTCGCCCTCGAGCACGATATGTTTCTTCTGCACGCTGGTGTCGGCGATCGGCACCGCGGACAAGAGCGCTTCGGTATAGGGGTGGTAGGGGGGCGAAAACACCTGGTCTGTGTCGCCAAGCTCGACCACATGGCCAAGATACATCACCAGCACCCGGTCGCTGAGATAGCGCACGATCGACAGGTCGTGGCTGATGAACAGCAGCGTGGTCTTTTCGTTGCGCTGGATTTCCATCAGCAGGTCGGTCACCGCCGCCTGCACGCTGACATCGAGCGCCGAAACCGGTTCGTCCGCCACAACGATGCGCGCGCCGCCGGCAAAGGCGCGCGCGATCCCGACACGCTGTTTCTGGCCGCCCGACAGCTGACGCGGCATCCGCCCGGCAAAGGCGCGCGGCAGTTTCACCAGATCCAGCAGGTCGAGCATGCGCTCGCGCCGCGCCCGGTCGTCGGCGCCGATGCCGAACACTTCCAGCGCGCGGATGATCTGGCGGCCGACCGTCATCGACGGGTTGAGCGTGTCAAACGGGTTCTGGAACACCATCTGCACCGAAGACACGGTGGCGGTGTCGCGCTTTTCGATCGGGATGTCCTGGATGTCCTTGCCCAGCAGTTCGATGCGCCCGTCGGTGGCGGTTTCCAGCCCCATCAGCACCTTGGCGAAGGTGGATTTCCCGCAGCCCGATTCACCGACGATCGCCAGCGTTTCGCTTTCGCGCGCTTCGAAGCTGAGCGATTCGTTGGCCTTGACCACCTTCCTGTTGCCGCCGCCGAAAAGCGCGTTGGCCGCGACCTCGTAATACTTGCGCAGGCCCTGCGTGCGCAGCACCACGTCGCCCACCGGCGCCTTTTGCCGGGTGATCTCATCGGCCAGCGGCGCGTCCCAGTCGATCTCGGCGAACCGCAGGCAGCGCGACATGTGGCGCGCGTCGCCGGCGACAGGCGCCATCGGGATCGGGCCGGCATCGCACAGCCCGGCCTGGAAATAGTCGCAGCGCGGGCCAAAGTTGCACCCCGGCGGGCGTTCGTGCGGCAGCGGGAAATTGCCGGGGATGGCGACCAGCGGGCGGGCGTTCTTGTCGGCGCCCGGCAGCGGGATCGACCGGAACAGCGCCTGGGTATAGGGGTGGCGCATCTGGTCGAACACCTCGCGGATCGAGCCGGTTTCCACCGCTTCGCCGGAATACATCACGTTGATCCGGTCGCAGGTTTCCAGAATCAGGCCCAGGTTGTGGCTGATGAACAGCATCGAGGTGCCGTATTTCTGGCCCAGCTCCTTGACCAGATCGACCACCGCCGCTTCTACAGTCACATCGAGCGCGGTGGTGGGTTCGTCCAGGATCAGAAGCGCGGGCTTGCTCATCAGCGCCATGGCGATGACGATACGCTGCTGCTGGCCGCCGGACAGCTGGTGCGGATAGCTTTTCAGGATGCGTTCGGGGTCGGGCAGTTTCACGTCGGTGACGGTTTCCAGCGCCCGCGCCCAGGCCTGTTTTTCGCCCAGGCCTTCGTGGATCATCGGCACTTCCATCAGCTGTTTGCCGATCTTCATCGCCGGGTTCAGCGAGGCCATCGGTTCCTGATAGATCATCGCGATCTCGCGGCCGCGGATGTCGCGCAGCTCGGCGGCGCTCATGGCGGTCAGGTCGCGGCCCTTGAAGCGGATCGAGCCGCCGGTGATGCGCCCGTTCACCCCCAGATCCTGCATGACGCCCAGCGCCACGGTGGACTTGCCGCAGCCGCTTTCGCCAACCAGGCCAAGGGCTTCGCCGGGCATGATGCGGGCGGAGAAATCCATCACCGCCGGGATTTCGCGCAGGCGCGTGAAGAAGGAGATCGACAGGTTTTCGATTTCCAGGATCGGTGTCTGGTCGGTCATCTGTGGCCCTTTCGCGTGGCCTTGCGGGCAGGGCCGGGGGCGCTGCCCCCGGACCCCCGCGGTATTTCCGGCAAGAGGAAGGGGGGGCGGGCGGATTTCGGGAGGTGGGGCGTGGCTGGCATGGTCAGTCCCTCAGGCTTTCTTCGCGCAGCCCGTCGGCCAGCAGGTTGAGGCCGAGAACCAGACTCATCAGCGCCAGCGCCGGGGGCAGGGCGGGGTGCGGGTAGATCGACAGCAGCTTGCGCCCGTCGTTGATGGTGGAGCCCCAGTCGGGGCTTTCGCTTTCCAGCCCCAGGCCGAAAAAGCCGAGCGTGCCCAGCAGGATGGTGGTGTAGCCGATGCGCAGGCAGAAATCGACGATCAGCGGGCCGCGGGCGTTGGGCAGGATTTCCCACAGCATGATGTACCAGGGGCCTTCGCCGCGGGTCTGGGCGGCGGCGACGTAATCGCGGGTACGGATGTCGAGCGTCAGCCCGCGCACGATGCGAAACACCGTGGGCGAGTTGACAAAGACCACCGACACGAAGACCACCAGCAGGTTGCCGGGAACGTCGAACAGGTCGAGCCATGGGGGCACGAAGGAAATCGCTCCGCCGCGCGCGCTGATCAGCGAAAGGTAAAGCACCAGGCCGATCAGCAGCGCGATGCCGACGTAGAGGTTGCGCTTGGGCGGCTGGGTTCTGAACCGC
>JAJRUE010000001.1 GCA_024277955.1 Alphaproteobacteria bacterium
CCTCTGAACTGCGCATCATGCTGCAGATCATGGTGCCGCTGATCACGCCGGCGATGGTGATCGCGGGGATCTACAACGCGGTGCCGATCTGGAACGACTTTTTCTTTCCGCTGATCTTCATCCAGACCCCGGAAAACAAGACGCTGGCCCAGGGGCTGACCAGCTTTTTCGGCGAATACAGCGTCAATTTCGGGGTGCTCTACGCCGGGCTGACCCTGGCGGCGCTGCCGGTGGTGGTGGTGTTCATCGTCCAGTCCCGCCGGTTCATCGCCGGGATGACCGCCGGCGCGATCAAGTAGCGGGCGCGCGCCGATGAGAGCGCCTGTTGCCCCCGCCGTTTCCGATCAGCCGGACAGGCCCGACGCCCTGCGCGCGCTGGTGCGCGAAAACATCGCCGCCGGGCTGTTTCACGGCGCCGAATGGCTTGTCGCCAGGGGGCCAGAGGTGCTGGATCACCGGGCGTTTGGCACCTTTGACGGGGCGCGCCCGCTGGAACGCGGCGCGGTGTTCGACGTGGCTTCGCTGACCAAGCCCGTGGCCACCGCGAGCCTGCTGATGTCGCTGGACCTGCCGCTGGACAGCCCGGTCGCGCGCTACCTGCCGGGCTTTGCCGGCGGGGGCAGGGATGCGGTGACGCTGCGCCAGCTTGCGGCGCACCTATCGGGCCTGCCCGCGTCCCGGCGTCTTGTGGAAAGCTGCACGACCCCGGCCGAGGCGCGCGCCGCGCTGCTGGCGGTGCCGCTGGACCATCCGCCGGGCGAAACCGTGGTCTACAGCTGCCTGGGCTACATGCTGCTTGGCCTGGTGATCGAGGCGGCGGCGGGCGAGCCGCTGGACGCGCTGTTCGCCCGGCGCGTGGCGGCCGCGGCGGGCATGGCCGACAGCGGGTATCTGCCGCTCGAACGCGGCGTCGATCCCGCCCGGATCGTGCCCGCCGGAACACGGCCCCATAACCGGGGCCGGCCCGGGGTGGTGAACGACAGCAACGCCTGGGTTCTGGGCGGGGTGTCGGGCAACGCCGGGCTGTTTTCCACCGCGCCGGACCTGCACCGCTTTGCCCGGATGCTGCTGCTCCCCGCGCCGCCGTTTTCGGTGCAGCCGATGTTCGCGCCGCAAACGCCCCCGGGCCAGCCGGCGCGCAGCATCGGGTTCGAGGTGAATGCCCCCGAAATCGCCCCCGAAATCGCCCCCGAAAACGCGCCCCCCCAGGCGGCAAGCTGCGGCCCCGGTTTCCCGGGCGAGGCGGTGGGCCACACCGGCTTTACCGGCACCTCGCTTTGGATCGATCCGCGCGACGGGCTGATCGTGATCGTGCTGACCAACCGCAGCGCCATCACCCACCGGGGCAACCTCGCCCCCATGGCCGCCTTTCGCCGCGCCTTTCACCGGCTGGCGGCCAGGCTTGCGCCGCAACGCCCGTGCTGAGCCGGCAATCCCGCCCGATCCTGCCCCCGATCCTGCCCGATGCCGCCCGATGCCGTGGCCGCCGGGTTTTGCGGCTTGCCTGCGACGGGGGATTTGTGGAACTGTCGTGCCCGGACCCGCAGCGCGGGCGAGGACCAGACGGGGAAAACGCCGATGAACAGTATCGCACAGGGGATCGCCGACGCCTTTGGTCTGCTTTTCAGCTTTGATCGCGATCTTTACGAGATCATCGCCATGTCGCTGCGCGTCACCCTGAGCGCGGTGCTGATCGCGGCGCTGATCGGGCTGCCGCTGGGAGCCTGGCTGGCGGTCAACCGGTTCCGCTTTCGCCGGGTCACCATCGCGGTGCTGAACGCGCTGATGGGGCTGCCGCCGGTGGTGGTGGGGCTGTTCGTCTACCTGATGCTGTCGCGCGCCGGCCCGCTGGGGGTGCTGGGGCTGCTGTTCACCCCGGCCGCGATGATCATCGCCCAGGTGATCATCATCACGCCGCTGATCGCCTCGATTTCGCACCAGGCGATCCGCGATCTGTGGGCCGAATACCACGACTTGCTGATCTCGCTCAACGCCACCCGCGCCCAGCGCATCCGGTCGCTGCTGTGGGACGGGCGGCGGGCGCTGCTGACGGCGACGCTGGCCGGCTTCGGGCGCGCGATCGGCGAAGTGGGGGCGATCATGATCGTCGGCGGCTCGATCGAGCATTCCACCCGAGTGCTGACCACGGCCATCGCGCTGGAAACCTCCAAGGGCAATTTCGCCTTTGCGCTGGGGCTGGGGATGGTGCTGATCGGGCTGGCGGTGCTGGTGAACCTGCTGATCCATTCGCTGACCAGGACCGAGCGCGCCTCGACCTGGTAACGGCCCGCCCACGATCCGGCGGCGGTCCGGCGGCGGTCCCGCATGCGCCGGGCCGGCGCTTTCGGACAATTTGTCCGCGCGGGGCGGGGCGCGGCGCCCGGCGGCGGGACAGGCTGACCATTTCCGGCGAGTCCCGCGAAAACCGCTTGGCAAACAACGGGATCGGGCGCATTTTTTCCACCGTGGCCCGGGGGCCGCGACAGCGAATCATCAATCGAACGGGGGCGTGTGAACGGTTTGGAAGCGGTCTTGCCGAATTCCGGGGCGCTGGCGGCGGCCGGCGCGGGCGGCGGTGGCGACACGATCCTGCCGCTGCGGCTGCGCGGCGCCGTGGCCAGAAGCCGGGGCAAGGTTCTGGCCGGGCCGATCGACCTGACCGTTTCGCCCACCGGTTTCACCATCGTCATGGGCCCCAACGGCGCCGGCAAGACCACGCTCTTGCGGATGATGCACGGGCTGCAGCGGCTGGCCGAAGGCGAGCTGCACTGGAACCTGCCGCGCGACATCGCCCGGATGCGCCAGGCCTATGTGTTTCAGATGCCGATCATGATGCGCCGCCGGGTGGTGGACTGCATCGCGTACCCGCTGATCCTGCACGGCACGCCCCGGCGCGAGGCCCGCGCGATCGCCGCCGACTGGGCGGCGCGCTTTGGTCTGGGGGACGCGCTGCAGCGCCCGGCGCCGGTGCTGTCGGGCGGCGAAAAGCAGAAACTGGCGCTGGCGCGCGCGCTGATCCGCCGGCCCGACATCCTGTTCCTGGACGAACCATGCGCCAACCTCGACGGGCGCGCCATGCGCGAAATCGAAGCCCTGCTGCAGCTTGCCCGCGACGCCGGAACCCGCATCGTCATGGCAACCCACGACATGGGCCAGGCGCGCCGTCTGGCCACCGAAGTCGTGTTCATGTACGACGGCCGGGTGCACGAAACCGGCCCGACGCGCGGCTTTTTCGAGAGCCCGGCCACGGCCCAGGCCGCGGCCTTCATCAACGGAGACATCGTCGAATGAAACTCAAGCGTCTTGCGTTGGCCCTGATCCTGCTGCTGGCGGCGCCGCTGGCCCAGGCCCAGGACCTGAAAATGGCGGTCACCACATCGTTCCAGAACTCAGGGCTGGCGGATGTGCTGTTGCCGCGGATCAAGGCCGATACCGGCATCAACGTGCAGCTGATCGTGGTGGGCACCGGGCAGGCGCTGCGGCTTGGGGCCGCGGGCGACGTGGACGCGGTGCTGGTGCACGCGCGCGCCGCCGAGGAAAAGTTCCTGGCCGGCGGCCACGGCATGCACCGGCGCGAAATCATGTATAACGATTTCGTGCTGATCGGCCCGGCGGACGATCCCGCCGGCATCGCCGGGGCGGCTTCGGCGACCGACGCGCTGCAGCGCATCGCCGGGGCGCAGGCGCCCTTTGTCAGCCGCGGCGACGACAGCGGCACCCACAAGAAGGAAAAGTCGCTGTGGAAGGCCGCCGGGCTGGGCGATGCGCCGGAGGGCTCGTGGTACCGGCCCGCAGGCGCCGGCATGGGGGCGACGCTGAACGTGGCTTCGGGGATGAACGCCTATGTGATGGCCGACCGGGCCAGCTGGCTGAACTTCGGCAACAAGGGCGATCTGAAGCTGCTTTACGCCGGCGATCCGGCGCTGTTCAACCAGTATGCCTATATCCCGGTGAACCCGGAAAAGCACCCGAACGTGCGGTCGGACCTGGCGCTGAAACTGGAAGACTGGCTGGTCGGCGAACCTGCCGAAAAGCTGATCAACGCCTATCGGATCCAGGGCGAACAGCTGTTCACCTTCAACGCCCGGCGCTGAGCGCGGGCCGGGCAGCGCGGGCAGGCGTGATGGCGGGCGAGGGGGCTGTCTGCCCCCTCTGGCCGCCCCTTGGGCGGCCATTCACCCCCGAGGATATTTTCTGAAAAAGAGAAGGGGCGGGGCTGGCGCCGGGGCCGGGCCGCGATGGGGCGGTCGGGGGGCGGCCGGGAGATCGGGCGGTCACTCGTCGGGGGTGGCGTGGATCGCGATCTGGTCGAGGCGGGCGTCCTGGGTGTCGATGATGCGGAAGGCTTCGCGCACGCCGCTTTCGGTCAGCTCGCGCGAGACCGCGATCAGCGTGTTGTCGTCGAGCTCGGCGCACAGGTCGGCCATCTGCGACAGTTCTTCGCGCGCCACCGGCAGGGCGGCCTCGGGCGAGGGGGCCCCGTAGATTTCGCAGAAATGGACCGCCAGGCGCTGGGCCAGGGCATCGTATTCGGCCGTCTCGATCCGGGCCACCGCAACGAAGGTGGCGCGCCCGAATGTGTCAAGCCCGAGCCAGCCGTTGGCGAAGGCCTGGCGGGCCTTGCCGACCAGGTCCGCTTCGCCCCAGTCGGAAAACTCGAACCCGCCGCTGATCGCCCATTCGCCGCTGGCGGCGGGGCGGTGGAACACCAGGCTGTCGCTTTCGTCGAGCTGGATCGCACGGGCAAGTTTGCGGGCGGTCATGGGGTGTCCCCTTGCAGTTGGCTGGACAGCGGCACCACGCGGCTGTCGTCGCCGTCGCGCAGCAGCAGGCCAAAGTTTTCATCCACCCCGACAAAGGTGCCCGACAGCGTTTGCGCGCCCAGGGGCAGGGTGATCTGCTGGCCGATTTCTTCGACCAGGCCGCGCCATTCGCGGTGCAGCGGGCGGGTGTCGCCGCTGTCCACATGGTTCAACCAGACCAGCGAGTGGCGCGCCCAGGCTTCCAGCAGGCGCACCGGCGAAACTGCGCCGCAGCCTTCCTGCGCCAGCGAGGTGCGGTCGGGTGTCAGCCCTTCTTCGATGCCGCCGTCGGGGCGCAGGCGCAGGTTCAGCCCGACCACCAGCCAGGCCGGCACCGCGCCGGGGTCGCGATCGGCCGCCGCCGCGTGCAGCCCTCCGCAGGTCGCGCCGTTCACCCGGATCGTGCCGTCCCATGTCAGGTGCACGGCGACCTCGGGCGGGGCCAGCGCGCCGAGCGCGTTCTGAAACCCCACCGCGCAGGCCACCAGCGCCGCCATCGCCGGTTCGAGCGGCATTTCCGGCACCAGCACCAGCGCCGCGCGCAGCCGGTCGGCGTCGATCGCATGCACCAGCGTGCCCGCGTCGCAACCCAGCACCGCCAGCGCCTGGGCCTTGGCAAAGGGATCGGTGCCGGGGGCGACCTCGCGGCCCTCGAAGAGCGGCGGAAAGGCCGGCGGTTCTTCCAGTTCGAACGGGTTGTCCATCGCGTCCCCCATCAGGCCAGCCCGTCGTCGATCAGCCGCCGGGCAAGAGCGCGGAACGCCTGCGCCTGGGGCGAGTCCGGGGCCGAGGCGACGATCGGCGCGCCGCCGTCCGCGGCCTTGCGGATCTCCAGGTGCAGCGGCAGTTCCGCCAGCAGCGGCACCCCCAGCTTTTCGGCTTCGGCCCGTACGCCGCCGTGGCCGAAGGTGTGTTCTTCGTGGCCGCATTGCGAACAGATATGGGTAGACATGTTTTCGATCATCCCGTGGATTTTCACCCCCATCTTGGCGAACATGTCAATGCCCTTGCGCGCGTCCAGCAGGGCCACGTCCTGGGGCGTCGAGACGATGATCGCCCCGCTCAGTTCGGCCTTTTGCGCCAGCGTCATCTGCACATCGCCCGTGCCCGGCGGCAGGTCCACCAGCAGGATGTCCAGCTGGCCCCACTGCACCTGGGTCAGCATCTGCTGCAGCGCGCCCATCAGCATCGGCCCGCGCCAGACCACGGCTTCGTCTTCGCGCGTCATCAGCCCCACCGACATCAGCGTGACCCCGTGGTTGCGCAGCGGCAGGATGGTCTGCCCGTCGGGGCTGGCGGGGCGGCCCGACACCCCCAACATGCGCGGCTGCGACGGGCCGAACACATCCGCGTCCAGCAGCCCGACACGCCGCCCCTCGGCGGCCAGCGCCACCGCCAGATTGGCCGAGACGGTGGATTTCCCGACCCCGCCCTTGCCCGAGGCGATGGCGACGATCCGTTTCACCCCGGGGATCTTCTGCGGTCCCTTGGCCGCCGCCGGGCGCCCCAGATCGGGCGCCGGGGGGGCGCTGTGGGCGGTCAGAACCACGCTGACCTTGCCGGCGCCGGGCAGGGCCTCGACCGCGGCCTGGGCGGCGGCGCGCAGCGGCTCGAGCGTCGCCGCCGCCGCCGCGTCCGCCTCGATCACGAAACGCACCGCGCCGTCTTCGCCCAGGTTCAGCGCCCGGATCATGCCGGCGCTGACCGGATCGCCGGCGCCCGCGCCAACCCCCGGCGGCAGCTCGAGCGCCTTGAGCGCGGCCAGAACCGCATCGCGTTGCAGGCTCATGCGCGGGGCCCCCGGCTTGCAGGGCAGGCGGCGGTTCGCTTCGTCATCGCACGCATCATCCGTCGCCCGCGATTTCGCCGGTGACCTGGTGCTCGAGCCCCAGCTCTTCGATGCTGATCACCGCTTTCACCGCGAACCGCTTGCCGGCGGTCGCTTCGGGGCCGGCGGCGCGCATCGCGTCTTCGATCGCCTTTTGCGAGGTCACGCCAACCTGCTTGAGGAACTTGCGCATGGTCATGTTGAAGTCATCGCTCATATTTTTCTTTCCTTTCGTTCGGTTTGACACAAAACTTGGCCGGCAGAAATCTGGCCGCGTGAAACAGGAGACCCCAGATGACCCCGATCCTGCGATTGGCCGTTGCGCTTTTCCTGATCTTGGCCGCCAGCCCGCTGCGGTCCGGCGATCTGGTGGTGCAGGCCGACCCGGCGTTGATCGACAGCGGCCTGCTGCGGTTCATGCTGCCGCGTTTCGCCTTGAAGCATAACATCAAGGTCGATGTGGAGGCTATTGATAATCAATACGAAACAGAAAGCGAGCACGCCGCGTTCCTGCTGTCCGACCCGGAACCCGCCGGGGCGATCCCGGTGATCGAGGGGCCGACCGGCACCATTTCGGTGTTGGCCCCCGCCGATGGTCCGGGGCAGGTTTTCGCCGCCTGGCTGCAGTCCGATACCGGCCGGCGCACGATTTCCCAGTTCACCGCGCCCGATGGCAGCAAGCCCTTTGCCCCGGCCGTATCCCAGGCCGTCACCGAGCGGCGCGAGGTCTTTCGCGGCGACCCGGCGCGGGGCGAAACCCTGGCCTATGCCAACTGCGGCCGCTGCCACGTGATCGGCGCGCGCAACCGGATGAAGGGCATCGGGTCGACTCCGTCCTTTTCGGCGCTGCGGGCGCTGGGCGACTGGACCGAACGGTTCCGCACCTTTTATCTGCGCAACCCGCACCCGGCGATAATCCAGATCAAGGACGTGACGGAACCCTTTGATATAACGTCGCCTTCGCCGATTCACCCGGTCGAGCTTACCGATGCCCAGGTGGAAGACATCCTCAGCTACGCCGCCTCGGTCGCGCCGGCCGATCTGGGGGCGCCGCTGCAGAACCGCTAGGCCGGGACCGGGGCGCATCAGTTGTCCCGGCGCTGTTTGGTCAGGTAATCCTCGGTGGTGGTCACCGGGGCACGAGCGCCGCCGCGCAGCGGGCTGTTTTCGTCGTGATACTGGGCCCGCACCCGGCAATCGTCGCACATCTGGATCAGCCGGGCGGCGTTCGAGGTGGCGAACATTTCGTGCTTTCCGGCCAGCTTGCCGATGATCTTTTCGATGGTCGAGCGCACCCCGAAAGGCGTGCCGCATTCGATGCAGGCAAAGGGTTCTTCCTCGTGCAGGATCTTCTGGGTCAGCGCCGCCTCGGACAGGTCCATGCGCGCAACCAGCGTGATCGCCTGTTCCGGGCAGGCGCGGGCGCATAATCCGCATTGCAGGCAGGCGTCTTCCTGAAAGCGCAGCTGCGGCGCATCCGGGTTGTCGCCCAGCGCGCCGGACGGGCAGAGCGACACGCAGGCCAGGCACAGGGTGCAGGCGTCGGTGTCGATCTCGAGCGCGCCGTAGGGCGCGCCGTCGGGCAGCGGGATCGGCACCTGTTCGGCACCGGTGTCCAGCCCGGCGCACAAGGCGCGCGCGGCCAGGCGCGTCACCTGCCGGCGGCTGCCCATGGCCAGCACCGGCTCGGCCGCCAGCGCCGGCGCCTCGGCGGCATAGGCATAGAGGGCGTCGCAAAGCGCTTCGGGGTCGTCGAGGCGCAGAAGTTCGATCCGGTCCGAACCGCCCAGCGCCCGCGCCAGTTCGGCCTGCGCGCCGATCAGATCGGCTTCGCTGCCCGGCGCCAGCAGGATCGTGACGCTGGCCCAGCCGCCGGCCAGCGCGGCCAGCATTTCGGCGTGGCCGAAACTGGACAGGCTGGCGACCTCGAGGGGCAGCATATCCGCCGGAAGACCGTCGAAGAACCGCGCCCCGAGGCGGATGATCTCGGCCCCGAATTCGCCATCGTGGACAAGCAAGCGCGGGGCAGAACCACCTGCTTTTTCAAAGGCTTGTGCCATGACCCTCATGCGCTGAAACAGGAAATCCCCGTCCGGCGCGTCAATGGCGATCGCGCCCGACGGACACACCGCCGAACAGCCGCCGCAACCGGCGCAGATCATCGGGTCCACAGCCACGTGGTCGCCGGCCGGGGCGATGGCGCCGGTGGGGCAGGCGTCCAGGCAGCGGCTGCAGCCGGTGATCCCGGCGCGCGAATGGGCGCAAAGCTGCGCCTCGAGCCGGGTGTAGAGAGGCTTGTCGAAATCGCCCACCAGGTGCGACGCCTCGAGTACCGCGCGCGCCACCGCGCCGGCGTCGCCCGGATCGGCCCGCAGGTAGCCATCGCGCTTGTGCCCGGCGGCGAAAAGCGGGGTGTCGCCGCGCAGGTCCAGGATCAGATCGCATTGCGTGGTGGCGCCGTTGCGCGCCTCGCTCAGCGCGAAGGCGCCGCGTCCGGCGGGCAGCACCTGGCGCAGCTGGTCCAGGCGCAGATCAAAGCCGCCAAGCGCGCCGCTGGCCCGTTTCACTTGACCGACCACCAGGTCGAAACGCCGGTCCAGCGGGATGTCGGCGGGCGCGATCTCGGGCACCAGCACGCTGACCGCCAGCAGCGGCGCAAGCTGTTCGGCCACCGGCAGAACCACCTCGGGCGCGCCGATCACCAGGCAGCGCCCGTCGGAATGCAGATCCACCATCTTGACCTGCGGCGGCGACAGCAGTGCGTCGGCCACCAGCGCCGCCATTTTCGGCCCCGCCCGGTCGCCGTCCCGCGCCCAGCCGGCCCGGTCGCGCAGGTCCACGCAAGGCGGCGGCGCTACCCCGGCGGCCTCGGCCAGATCCTGAAACAGCGCCTGTTCCTGGGCGCAGGCGATGATGCGGTCGCCCTTGGCGATTTCGCTGGCCGCAAGCTGCGCCTGGCTGGTGCACAAGCTGGTGTGAACCTTCGAGCAGCGCAGACCCGTGGCCCGTTCGATGGCCTTGGCGTCTATCGTCTGGCTGCCAAGGCAATCGCATAAAATCAATGACTTGGCCATTGTTCCCCCTTCGCGCATGGTGATCCCCGTGGTGCGGTTCACGCTGTCGACCACGACCGATTCGCCGATTCAGATAGGCGCGAATACCCCCCGCCGTAAAGCGTTTTTGCCCGCACCCCCGCCCGCACCCCCGCCCGCACCCCCGCCCGCATGGTCCGGCGGCGAATCAGCGCCGGGCGATTCGCGCGGGCCGGGCGGTTCGGGCGGATTTTCAGACCTGAGCAAAACGCTCGGAAATGCGGTTCTGGACAATTTGACCCAGCCTGAATCGCCGCGCGCCCGATCAGGGACGAATTGTCCAGATCGGCCCGGTGCGCGGGCGGCAAAACGCGGTTTTCGTTGATCGGCGGGCGGTGCGGCTCCACAATTCCGGCAGGCTGGCGCGGGTATCCGGTCGGGGCCTGCGGCGTGCGGCCCAGGATGCGGCCCGAGACGCGGCCAACGGGAGGAAGTTGGAACTTGCAGAACCACCGCAGCATTTCCCTGCCGCTCGGGGTGGTGATCCGCCGGACCCCCGGCGTGACCCGTTGGGCGCGCTGGTCCTGGCGGGCGGTCGGGGTTCTGCCGGGCGCCGGGCCCGCCGACTGGAAGGAATTGCGCCGCGAGGGTGACGCGGTCGAATACCACGCCGCCACGGTGGATCTGGAACTGCACCGCACCGAAACCGAAAGCTACCTGGCCGAACTTGGCACCCGCCAGCCTTCGGTCTACGTGATCCTGCGCGAAGGCCAGCCCGATTGCCGCGAGGATATCGAGGTGACGCTGGCCACCGTGTCGCCGTTCGAAGCCCAGGACTATGCCGACACCGGCGAAGAGATGATCGAACAGATCCCGATGCCCGACGCCCTGCGCGCCTGGGTGGAAGCCTTTGTCGAGCTGCATCACAAGCCCCAGGAATTCGTCAAGCGCCGCCGCGACAGGCAGCGGGTGGACCTGGTGGAAGACGGGGTGGGGGATGCGCGCATCCGCCAGCTTTCCGATGTTTACCGCGCGCCGCATCCCAAGCCCAAGGTGGTCCGGTGACGGCGCGGCGCGAAAGCACGGCGGCCCGGCCGCTGGACGCCTGGTCGCGGCGCCGGGCGGCGGTGCGCGCCGAGGCCGAAGCCGAAAAACGCAAGGCCGCAGAACGCGAGGCCGAACGCGAGGCCGCGCGCGCCCGCGCCGCGCTGGCCGGCAAGAGCGACGCCGAAACCCTGGCGGCGCTGAACCTGCCCGACCCGGACGATCTGGCCCCGGGCGACGATTTCGCGGCCTTCATGCGCGCCGCCGTGCCCGAACACCTGCGCCGCCGGGCGCTGCGCAGGCTGTGGCTGTCGGATCCGGTGCTGGCGAACCTCGACGACCTGCTGGATTACGGCGAGGATTACACCCGCGCCCCCGGCGCGCTGGAAACCGTGCGCACCGTCTACAAGGTCGGCCGCGGGATGCTGGGCGGTGAGGGTGACGACCGCGCCGCCGACACCGTCGCCGCCACCGAGGGGCGCATTGACATTGAAACCGGCACCGGCCAGGCGCTTGCCGCCACGCGCGCCGCGCCCGACGGACCGCACGGCCCCGGCGACATTTCCGATGGCGACCGCCAAGAGGCCGCGGAGGCGGGGGAAGCATCCAGCGAAGCTGGCGATCCGGTCGCAGCGGGTGTTCCCGCCGCTGTTGACGATGCCGCCGCTGCGACCGCTCCCACCGATGGGCAGGCGACGCCCGGCCCGCGCCGCCGGATGCGCTTTGTGTTCGAGGGGGCGGCCAGCGATCCCGGCGACGCCCCAACCGCCAACCCGTCTGCCGGCGTCTCTGCGCGCCGCCCAGGCAGCCCAAACAACGAACTGGACCTCGCATGAACGCCTCGGCCTCAGACATCACCGTCAGCGAAGAAGACAAGCTGCGCGCCGATTTCTACGATTTCCTCGGCGCGCTGCTGGCCGGCCCGCCGGACAAGGTCTTGCTGAAGAAAACCGCCGCGCTTCAGGGCGACGACAGCGAGTTGGGCCAGGCGGTTTCGTCCATGGCGCGGGTCGCCGCGGTGACCAACCCGGCGGCGGTGGAACGCGAATTCACCGCCCTGTTCATCGGGGTCGGGCGCGGCGAACTGCTGCCGTTCGCCAGCTACTACCTGACCGGGTTCCTGAACGAAAAGCCGCTGGCGGCGCTGCGCCGCGACATGGCCGAACTGCGCATCGCCCGTGCCCCGAACGTCTATGAACCCGAAGACAACATCGCCAGCCTGTTCGAGATGATGGCCGGCATGATCACCGGGCGCTTTGCCGGGCCGGTGCCGCTGGAGCGCCAGCGCGACTTTTTCAACAAGCACCTCGGCCCCTGGGCCGTGCACTTCTTTACCGACCTGGAGCGGGCCGAAAATTCGGTTCTCTATGCTTCGGTCGGCGCGGCGGGCCGCGTGTTCATGGAGATCGAACGCGAGGCCTTTCGCATGTCGGCGGCCTGAGCCGCCATTCACCCGTCTGTCCCGTCGGGGCAGGCGACAACCAAAGGAGGAAACCAGATGGGTGACAAACCCGAAGACGCCCGCACCAGCCGGCGCGACTTTCTGAAACTGGCGACCGCCTCGGCCCCCGGAGCGGTGGCGGCGGTGGCGGCGGTTTCGACCGGCGCGGCACAGGCGGACGACCTTCAGGCTGACGATCAGGGCCTGCGCGACACGGCGCATATCCGGGCCTATTACGAAAGCCTGCAATTCTAGCGGTTTGCCCCCCGGACCAACGGTTGCGAGACGCCCCGCGGTCCCGGTCGTGAACCATCTTCGGCAGGGCTGGCGCATGGCCGGCCGCCAACAAGGGAGAGATACATGCTCAGGAAAAAGACCAACGGGGTTGCGAGACGCCCCCAGCGGACAAGCCTCCTGTCTGACATTGCACAAAAGCCGGTGGACCGGCGCGCGTTCCTGCGCGGCTCGGGTCTGGCGATCGGCGGATTGGCCGCGATCGGCGCCACCGGTGGCACCGTCACCGCGGCTTCGGCCCAGCCCGCGATCAGCGGCGCGCTGAAAACCGTGAAATCGGTCTGCACCCACTGTTCGGTGGGGTGCACGGTGATCGCCGAACTGGACAACGGGGTCTGGGTCGGCCAGGAACCGGGCTGGGACAGCCCGTTCAACCTGGGCGCGCATTGCGCCAAGGGCGCCTCGGTGCGTGAACACGCCCACGGCGAACGCCGCCTGAAATACCCGATGAAGAAAGAGGGCGGCGAATGGAAGCGGATCAGCTGGGAGCAGGCGATCAACGAGATCGGCGACCAGATGCTGAAGATCCGCGACGAAAGCGGCCCCGACAGCGTCTACTGGCTGGGCAGCGCCAAGCACAGCAACGAACAGGCCTATCTGTTCCGCAAGTTCGCCGCCTACTGGGGCACCAACAACGTCGATCACCAGGCACGGATCTGCCACTCGACGACGGTGGCCGGGGTTGCGAACACATGGGGCTACGGCGCCATGACCAACAGCTATAACGACATCCACAATTCCAAGGCGATGATCCTGTTCGGCTCGAACCCGGCGGAAGCGCACCCGGTGTCGCTGCTGCATATCCTCAAGGCCAAGGAACAGAACAACGCGCCGCTGATCGTGGTCGATCCGCGCTTTACCCGCACCGCGGCGCATGCCGACGAATACATGCGCATCCGGCCCGGCACCGATGTTGCGGTGATCTGGGGCCTGCTCTGGCACATCTTCGAAAACAGCTGGGAAGACAAGGACTTCATCCGCACCCGCGTCTACGGGATGGACGAAATCCGCGCCGAGGTGAAAAAGTGGACCCCCGACGAGGTCGAGCGCGTCTGCGGCGTCCCCGGCAGCCAGATGGAGC
>JAJRUE010000278.1 GCA_024277955.1 Alphaproteobacteria bacterium
CGGCGCCGGTCAACCGCGGGCAGCGCGCGCATGGTTAAGCGCGGCTTAACGCCGGTTCGCTATCCCTGTGGGCCAGTCGGGTGAGGGCCCGGTGTTCAGACAGATCAGACAGGTATTCGAGACATCCCGACGCCCGCTTGCGGGGCGGTTTCGGGGTTGCGCACATGGGATTTGAAAGGGGTTCGGATGAACAAGGCGATCACTGACGGGCTGGTATTCATGCCGCCGGCGTTTGCAAACGGGCTGGATGTCTGGTCCAGCGAAGACGGCACGCCCGGTTCGGCGACCTACAACCTGGACCCGAACGCCACGCTGGTGGCGGCGGATCAGGATTTCGGCGGCTGTCTTGAGCTGTTGGTGACCGCCAATCCGCAGAAGCTGCGCTACATGGGGCAGACGCCGTTGCAGCCGGGCTGCTATCTGCGCGTGCGCGCCAGGGTCAAGGCGATCAGCGGCGCGCTGCCGTCGGTGCGCGTCGCCGCCTGGGCGGGGGATGCGAGCAATGCCCATGTGAACGGGCTGACCGAGGTCGGGCCAAGCGTATCGCTGACCACCTATGGCGAGGTGGTCGAGATCAGCGCCATCGTCGGGTCCGGGCTGCGCGGCGGGGTCGACATGGTCTGGGGCACCACGCCGATCTACGGGCATTTCGGGCTGGACTTTACCGGCCCGACCGGCGGGCTGGTGCGCATCGAGGACATCGTGATCGAGGACATCACCAGCGCCTTTCTGCGCGACATGATGGACTGGGTGGATGTGCGCGACTACGGAGCCATCGGCGACGGGGTGGCCGATGACAGCGCTGCCTTTCTGGCCGCCGACACCGCCGCGACCGGGCGCGAGGTTCTGGTGCCGGCGGGCACCTATCATCTGGCCAACCACGTGTCGATGACCAACCCGGTCCGGTTCGAGGGCACGGTGACGATGCCCGATACCAAGCGTTTGATCCTGATGGGGAATTTCAGCCTGACTCCCTATGTCGAGGCCTTTGGCGACGAGGTTCTGGGCTTTCGCAAGGCGTTTCAGGCGCTGCTGAACTATTCGGACCATGAATCGCTGGACATGGACGGGCTGCGCATCGAGCTGAGCGCGCCGATCGACATGGCGGCGGCCGAGGGCAGCAAGACCACCTTCGAGGTGCGCCGGGTGATCCGCAACGGCCAGTTCAACGCCCTGGCCTCGACCGGTTGGGATCCGGTGGTGGCGACCTCGCAGGCGGATTACAACCCGGCCAGCCCGAAGACGCTGAGCAACGTGGTGAATGTCGCCAATATCGCGGTCGGGTCGCTGGTGACCGGGGCCGGGGTCGGGCGCGAGGTCTATGTGAGCGCGCGCAACATCGGCGCCGGCACGCTGACGCTGAGCCAGCCGCTGTACGGGCCGGCGGCGACCCAGTCCTACACGTTCACGCGGTTCCAGTATGTGCTGGATTTCTCGGGCTTCACCAAGTTTTCCAAGTTCACCATCACGGACGTGGAATTCCAGTGCGCCGGCAACGCCAGCGGCATTCTGCTGGCGCCCAACGGGCAGACCTTTCATCTCAAGGACAGCTTCATGACCAAGCCGCGCGACCGGGGGATTACCTCGATCGGGACCGGCTGTCAGGACTTGCAGATCGACCGCTGTCATGTCGTGTCGTCCGAACAGTCGGTGGCGGCCACGGCGCGCAAGTCGATCGCCTTCAACGTCAACGCCAACGACGCCAAGGTGCGCGACAACCGGTTCGAGCGGTTCCGCCATACCGGGGTGCTGTTTGGCAACGGTCACCTGATCGTCGGCAACCACTGGTTCCAGGGCGACAACCTGGTGGATGCGCCGCGTCTTGGGGGGATGATATTCACCCAGCCGAACGTGAAATCGGTGATCACCGGCAACTACATCGACAACTGTTCGATCGAGTGGACCAACGAACATGACGCGGCGCCGGATTTCGGGGTGGAGTATTCCTTTGGCGGGCTGACCATCACCGGCAACATCTTTACCGCGTCCGACGTGGCGAGCTGGTTCAAGTGGCTGGTGATCAAGCCCTACGGGACCGGGCATTTCATCCAGGGTCTGTCGGTGACGGGCAACACCTTCAAGGCGATCAACGGCAATATCGACCGGATCGAAGAGGTGGATGCCTCGATCGCCGGGCTGGACTTCGGGCGGTCGCGAAACGTGGTGTTCGAAGGCAATACCTTTAACGCGGTCAGCCAGAACACCATCAACCCGGTGACGCTGGAGTTCGTGCAGGGGGCGTACGCGGTGAACTGGGCGCTGGATCCGAGCGGCTACCTGCCGTTCGGGGGGTGGTCGCGCAACGTGACGTCGGTGGTGAGCGAGGGGGCGATCACCAATGCCGCCGGGGCAGTGGTGTTCGGCCAGCCCTACGTGACGGTCAACTACGGGGCGGGCAGCAACCTGGTGCAGCTGACCTGGCCCGAGGCCTGCAAGGGGCGGGTGGTTGTGACCACGCGGATGGACAACCCGTTCTAGCGGTAGTGCCCTTGGGGGTTCTGGGCAAAGCGTGGGGCCGCGCAAGGTTTTTCGAAAAACCTTGCGCAAGGCGCTTGCAAGCGCCTTGCCCGCCCGCGCGGCGGGCGGGCGCGGAGGGGCCGGGAGCCGGGGCTAGTGGCCCCGGTTTTCTTGGGTTTTCGGGGGCGGGCGCGGCTAGTGCCGGCGTTCAGCCCCCGGTCGGGCCGGGGCCGCACAGATCCTGGGGCTTCAGGTTGTAGGCCTTGCCGAAACCGCCGTTCAGCTCGGCGCAATCGACCTGAAACTGCACAAAGTCGAAATCGGCGAAGTCCACGTATAGCCGGGCCTTGGGATGCCGGGCCAGGTAGTTTTCGCGCAGCGCCCCGGCCTGGGCGCGCGGCACGAACACGGCCCGGGCCGCGATGGTCATTCGTGGAAAGGCCAGCGGGTCGCCCTTGGACGGGGCGGTGCCGACCATCAGCGAACAATCCGGCCGGGCCGGCAGCGCGCCGGTATGGCGGGCCAGGGACGAGATCAGCGTGATCGGCTGCCCGTCCGGCCCGGTCGCCAGGCCGATACGCGACACATGCGGCGCGCCGCTATCGGGCAGGATCACCGCCAGCGCCGCGGTGCGTTCGGTTTCCAGAAGCTCGCGCGCAAGGGTTCTTGCGGCATCGTCGACGGGGCGGAACGGTGACTTCTCCATGGCCAAAGCCTAGCTGGCGTTTGCCGGATTTGGAACCGCAAAGCCCGGTTGGCCGCGCGGCGCGTGCCGGGCGCGGCGGGGCTTGCGCGCCGGGGGGGCGGGCGTGGTAAGCTGGGGCGACACAGGCAGGAGGATGCGATGCCAAATATCGTTCTGGACCACGACCACCAAACCGTTCTGACCACGTTCGAGGTGACCCCCGGCACGGCGCAGGACCTGCTTGACGAACTGGTGCGCGCCTATGACGAGGTGATCTCTAAAAGCGCCGGGTTCATCGGCGCAGCGATCCATGTCAACGACGCTCAGACCCGCATCGCCAACTATTCCCAGTGGCGCCGGCGCGAGGATTTCCAGGCGATGCTGCGCAGTGACGAAATGCGCAAGCGCAACCGGGTGATCAACGAGATGTGCAAGGGCTTTGAGCCGGTCATGTATGACGTGGTCAAGACCTATGGCTGAAGCGGGCGGCTGACACGGGGCGGGCGAGAAGGACGGCCGGCGGTGCAGACCCGCCGCGCGGATATCCGCCGGAGCCGGCGGTGGGCCGTTGCCTTGGCCGGGCGGCATCGGCATAGTCGCCCGGACCTTTGAAAGGAGCCCTTCATGCGCTTGGTATTGTTGTTGACCCCCCTGGTATTCCTGTCGACTTGCGGCGTGCCCTTCGTGCCGCTGATCTAGGTCACATACCCATTAATCCTGCGCCACAGGCGCAATTGCTGCGAAAGCTCAGGGGGCCGGCGCACCTGGCGTCACCCGGGATCTGCGGCGGCTTGATACACCTCAAGGCGCGCCCATATCTTTCGGGCGATAGTTGCCGCAGCAAAGGAGGGATCGCCATGTACAAGAAAATCCTCGTCCCGGTCGCCCTGGACCACCGCCCCAACACGGCCAAGGCGCTGGAAGTGGCGCAAAAGCTGTTGTCCGAGGGGGGTCAGATCATCGCGGTTCACGCGATGGAGCCGGTGCCCGGATACGTCGCCCACTACATCCCCGAGGACCAGATCAAGGCCGGCCAGGAAGCCGCGAAAGCCGCGCTGGTGGCCGAGCTTGGCGGGGTCAAGGGGGTCAAGACCGAGCTGATCCACGGCCCGGCGGGCGCGGCCATCGTCGAATACGCCGACAATCACGACGTGGATTGCATCATCGTCGCGTCGCACAAGCCCGGGCTGCAGGACTATTTCCTGGGCTCGACGGCGGCGCGGGTGGTTCGTCACGCCAAATGCGCGGTGCACGTGGTCCGCTGACCGGCCACACGCGGCCGCCGTTCGGGCGCGGGTTGATCGGCTATTGCCCCTGGGGCGTGGCGCAGGTTTTCGGTTTCAGATCTGCTTGCACCGGAAGGCAGGCGGGCGCATGCCCGGGCCGCCAGGCGAGCCGGGCCAGGCGGGTTCAGTCTGGCGCGACAGGCTCCAGGTTCAGGATCCTTTCGTCCTGAACCGCCAAACCCGAAGGGCAGGAAAGGCGCTTCATCTCAGCGGCTCGGGCCGCCTGGACAGGGAACCACCCTTGCCTGCGCGTCCCAAGCTTCTGATATTTCGCGACTTTCCTGCCGGTGGCGCAGGGCCAATGGGTTCCGAACCTAGCCAACCGGCGCGTGTTCGGGGCGGCCATTGGCCTTGGGGTAGAGCACCACACGGGTGCGCAACGGGACCATGTCGTAGAGCTGGGTCACCTGGTCGTTCACCAGGCGGGCGCAGCCGTTCGAGACCTCGATGCCGATAGTGCGCGGGTTGTTGGTGCCGTGGATGCGCAGATAGGTGTCGCGCCCGCGCTCGGAAAACAGGTAAAGCGCGCGTGCCCCCAGCGGGTTGGCGATCCCGCCGGGCATGCCGTTTTCGAAGCGCTCACCCTCCAGGAAATCGGTATAGGCCTGGGGGTCGCGTTCCATCATCGCGGGCGAGGGCTTCCACTTGGGCCATTCGCGCTTGGCGCCGACATAGAAGGTGCCCGGGTGGTAGAGATTGCCCCGCCCGATGCCGACCGTAAAGCGGATGGCCTTTTTCTTGGGCAGCGTCCAGTAGAGCCGGTACTGGTTTGGGTCCACGTGAATTTCGCCAGGCGGCAGTTCGGATTTGAGCCTGACTTCCTGCGGCATGTAATCATCGGGCAGGTCATAGGGTTCGTTCAGCCCGTGCGCCAGCGCTGGCGCGGCCAGCCCAAGCGTTCCGGCGGCAATGCCGGAGGCCATCAAGCGGCGTCGATCAATCATCTTGTTACCCTTTTTTCAACTTTCAAAATACGCGGTGGCCCCTTCCCGTGGACCGCCCGGCGAATCATAGGTGGGCGGGTGCGGGTCGGGCGAATGACATTTCCGCTAGGAGGGACGATTTTTTCAGGCTGTGGTGCAGGCACGGTGTCCTGGCGCAAGCGGGGCACAACAAGGCGCGCCGAAATCTTGCAAAGATTTCGGGCCGCTTTCTTTCAAAGAAAGCGGTGGGGCGGCGTGTTCAAACCGGTGTGCGCGCCCAACCGACAGGGGCCTGTTCCGGGGGGCGTATGCCGCCCCCGGAAGCCCGGCGTTCAGACGGGCGCGGGCGCATCATTGTCCATAGAAAACCCCGGCAACCGTACTGCCCTGGTAAATCCCGGCCATCGTGTTGTAGCCGTAAAATCCGCCGGTCATGGGCACGGTAACCAGGCCGCCGGAATTCAGGGCCGAAAACTGCGCCGTACCGTTGAACTTGGTGCCGGTGATGGTGCCGTTGATCGTCAGCGACGAATTGGATCCAAGGTTCCCCGCCCCCGATCCCTGAATGGTGCGGCTGGAAAAGTTCACGTTGGTGGTGAAAAAGCCACGGGCATTCTGCCTGCCGCCCGGAAGGTCCGGCCGATAATAGGTGCCGGAAAACGCGCCGGTGTAGGTGGCGGAACCGCTGGTGGGCATACCCCAGGCGGGCGTGCCGGTGATGCCGGCAAAGGATCTGCCCGACGAAGTCCTGCCGGCAATGGCCCGGACATTGCCGTCGCTGTACATGTAGCCGGCGTGTTCATAGACTCCACCACTGGTGGCGGAGGTCCAGTAGCTCAGGTTGATGCCTGCGACCGGGACCGTGCCATGCGCTGGCGGCAAAATGGTCAGGTAACCGCCGTCGCTGACATAGTAATTCCCGCCACTGGTCGACACCGTCCCGTTGAGCGCCGGGGTAAAGACCCCAGGCCCGGTGGTTATAGTTCTGGAACCGCAAGCCGCCAAGCCCGCCATGGCAAATGTCAGCACGACTATCCGCAAAAGGTGCATAATTCTTCCCCCCGCCTGGAAAACATTTTTTAGAAAAAAGAATGTCAAATTCTTCCCCACGTACCTGAACGCTAGCAAAAATATATGAACCGGTCAAAAAAAGCGGCAACCCATCTGGCTGGGGGCTTGCGAGTCTTTCTGCAAAACGGCCCCGGAAATTTCCGTTTTGCCCCCTTGGCTTGCGCGATGTCGCGACGCCGGGCTTTCGGATGTCTTGTTCTTGTTCGCTCAAGATGCGCGGCGCCATGGCTTCGATTGGCCGGTGCTATTGGGTGCGATGCGGGGAACTGTCAGAACGGGGGGCCTGTGGAACTTCCTGAGGCCGTTGCCAGGCGTGCGGCGCTTGTGGTCCGTGGCGGGAGCGGAACGTGGGCAGGGCGTGCCCACCAATGCACCGCGTGATCGCGCGTGAAGGCGGGGTTTGGAGAGGCGGGGTAACGTGCTTGGGGCGGATACGGTTTTGGTGGGCAGAATGCGCACCCTACGCTTGCTTATGTGTGTGATCTGCACAGATCGTTTCAATATGGCAGGCGGCAAGGAAAGCCCTCGCGTGGGGCGACGAACTCGACGCCGGGGTCGTAGGCGTGCCACACCTCTTCGGACAGCGGCGTTACCGGAAAGCGTTCACAAACACGGTCTATCGGGGGCCGGTTTCCCAGGGCATCGTGTGGTCTCTCCCAGTTGTAGAACTGCTGCCATTCGGCCAGCCGCTCGGCCAGGCCGGGATCCTTGAGATCAACGCTGGCCCAGAACTCTTCGAGAGCGGTTCTCTGAACGCGTTCGACCTTGCCGTTCAGATGAGGCGAGCGCGGCCGGATGGGACGGAACTTGATGTGCCAGTCCTGCAGCCGGTCCTGGACCTTGTAGGCAAAGAACTCCTGGCCGCGATCCGTCTGGATGCGCTGGATGGGGAAAGGCATTTCTTCGGCGACCTGATCGAGGAAGGCGAGCGTCGAGGCCGCCGTCTTGCGCGGGAAAATGGCCACGACGACGTAGCGTGAGCAATCGTCAATGGCCGTGTACTGGTAAAGGCCAGGTGCGATCTTGCAGACATCCAGCTGGACGCGATCTCCGGGAACGGGCCGCTCGTAGCGCCGATACCGCTGCTTGCGGGGCAGCTTGCGCCGCTTGAGCATGTTCAGGCCATGGCGGCGCAGAACCTTGTGTATCGTATCGACCGAGAGACGCAGCCCGTGCAGTCGTTGAAGCTCGTTGCGCAACCGCTTGATCCCGAGCTTGCGCTGCCGGCGCAGGGAAACGATGAGCTTCTCTTGGCGGGGGCCAACCTTGCGTGCCGGAGAACGGCGCGGACGCCGGGAACGGTCGTGAAGCCCATCGAGACCCTGGGCAAGATATCTCCGCCAC
>JAJRUE010000032.1 GCA_024277955.1 Alphaproteobacteria bacterium
CGATCCCTGCGCCCGAGTATCCGCCCGAACAGACCGGGTTTTCCCGGCTTTTCGGCTGGTTTCTCAGCGGGTTTTTCGGCGGGCTTTTCGGCGGGCTTTTCGGCGGGCTTTTCAGCTGCTTTTTCGGCGGGTTTTTCGCCAAGTTGTTCGCCAGCGGATGCCACGGGTTCTGGCATGGGCGGGGCCGGCGCCGCCGGCTCTGGCTCTGGCTCTGGCTCTGGCTCTGGCTCTGGCTCTGGCTCTGGCTCTGGCTCTGGCTCTGGCTCTGCGAGATTCCCCGCCGGCGCGGGCGGGGTGTCAACCGTTTCGCGCATGTCGGGGGCGGCCTCGGACGTGGTGGCAGGCGCGCCTTCGGGCGCCGCGGCGGCTTCGCTGTCGATGTCTTCCGCCTCGCCGCCTTCGCTGACGATGGCGTCCAGCCCTTCCTCCAGCTTGCTGGAAGACTTGAACAACCTGTTCTTGAGCTTGTTGAAAAACGACATGGGCGAAACTCCGGCTAGCCTGCGTCACTTAATCGGTCTTGCGCGCCAAGGAAAGGGGGCGGGCCGCGCGCCGGGGCTCAATGCACCAGCAAGCTGCGCAGGATCAGCGCCTGCCCGCCAATGTAAAGCCCCCACAGCACCACCTGCGCCGGGGTCCGCCAGCGGCTGTGCGCCCCAAGCCGGAACCGTTCCACCGCCAGCACCGCATCCGAAGCCACAAAGGCCGCGGCCCCCCAGATCGCCAGCCGCATTTCGCCCGGCAGCGTCAGCGCCGACAGCATCATCGCCCCGATCAGCACGATATAGATCCGAACCGGCCAGCGCAGCGACCCGGCGTGCGGCTGCAGCCAAAGTTCGGTCGAAACCGCCAGCGCCAGCATCGCCAGCGCCGGCAGGGTCGCCAGCCCGAAGGCCGCCCAGATCGGCTGTTCCGACAGCGACAGGAACAACAGCGCATAGAGCACATGCACCAGGGCGAAACAGGCCAGCCCGTACAGGAACATCCGCCGCCCCGGGCGCGACAGCGCCAGATCGCCCGCCGCCGACAAGAGCAGCGCCATGATCAGGAACGGATGCGCCGCCGCGGCAAAGGCCGACAGCGCAAACAGCGCCAGCGGCAGGGTCTTGACCAGCGAGCGCTGCGCCGACACCGGGCGTGGCGCCAGCCACAGGTGGCCCAGGGCGCTGATCAGCCCGGCGATGAAAAAGGCGATACTGGTCGTGGTCATGGTCCCTGGCAAACTCCCCCGCGCCTTGCCGTCTGCTGCGGGATGCGCGCAACCAATACGGCGCGGCCCCGACCGAACCATACCCCAAGCACGCGCCGCCGCAAGCGCCGTGCCGCCCGGGCGCGCGCATCGCTGGCGCAATGCCCGGTTTGCGGCTAGATTGGGGCGCGCCGGTGCGGCCTTGGTCCGCGCATCGCATCACGGCTTGGGCCAGGGACGGAGGCAGGGCATGAGCAGGCAGGTTGCACATTTCGCGGCGGCGACGCTGGCGCCGGTCGCCCTGCTCGCGGCGGGCGGGCTGCTGGGCGGCGGCTGGCTGGTGGCGGCGCTGGTCTACCTGACGGTGTTTTCCTACGCGCTGGACATGCTTGCGCCGCGCCCGCCCGTGATCCAGCCCGCGCCTCCGGACGATGCAGATGCCCACCCAAGCCCCCTCCCGCAACCCACCGTTTCCGCCGCCGCCGACGGGCTGTCGGCCCTCCTGGCGATCGCGCATTTCGCCCTGATGCTGCTGGCGGTGCGCGCGGTTTCCGGCGCCAGCGGGCTGAGCGCCGCCGAACGGGTCGTCGCGTTTTTCGCCTTCGGGCTGTTCTTTGGGCAGGTGTCCAACTCGAACGCCCACGAGCTGATCCACCGCACCAGCCGCGGGCTGGTCGCGCTGGGCAAATGGGTGTTCATCTCGCACCTGTTCGGGCACCACGCCAGCGCCCACCGCCTGGTGCACCATGTGCATGTGGCCACCGACCGCGACCCCAACTCGGCCCGACCGGGCGAAAGCTTTTACCGCTTTGCGCCGCGCGCCTGGTGGGGGTCGCTGCGCGAAGGCTGGCGCGCCGAAGCCGCCCGCGCCCGCCCGGTGGTGCGGATTTTCGGCGAATACCTTGCCGGCGCGGCGCTGTTTGCCGCCCTGGCCTGGGCCATTGCCGGCGCTGCGGGCCTGGCGGCCTGGCTGGCGCTGGCGGCCTATGCGACGCTACAGATCCTGCTGTCGGACTATGTTCAGCACTACGGGCTGCGGCGACGGGCGGGCAGCGATGGCCGGCCCGAACCGGTGGGCGACGCCCATTCCTGGAACGCGCCGCACCGGTTCAGCGCGCTGGTGATGCTGAACGCCCCGCGTCACGGCGACCACCACGCCCACCCGGCGCGGCCCTACCCGGCGCTCGACCTGGCCCGGGGCAGCCCGACCCTGCCCTACCCGCTGCCGGTGATGGGGGCGATCGCCCTGTGGCCGCGGCGCTGGCGGCGGCTGATGGACCGGCGTCTGGCGGCGCTTGCCGGCGCGCAGACGCACTCCGCCAGCCCCGCAGCTTCCCTGTCGGCACGGAGGGCCTGACCCAATGCGCACCATATGTCTGACCCTTGCACTTGCGCTCGCGGCACTTCTGGCGCTGCCCGACGCCACGCGCGCCCAGACGCCCCAGCCCCCGATGACCGGCGCGCAGTTCGACGCCTACACGCTGGGCAAGACCCTGACCTACCTGCTGGATGGCGTGCCCTACGGGGCCGAACAATATTCCCCCGGCCGCAGGGTCATCTGGGCCTTCAGCGAGGACGAGTGCAAGAAAGGCAGCTGGTCGGAACCGGAACCGGCGCTGATCTGCTTCACCTACGATGACAGCCCCGAAAACCCGCAGTGCTGGCGATTTTACCGCACCCCGAACGGTCTGCGGGCCGAATTCGACGGCGATACCGAGGGCGTCGATCTGTATGAGGCGCAGCAAACCAGCGATCCGCTGTTCTGCCCCGGCCCGAAAGTCGGCGCCTGAGGCCGCTCTGGGGCAAGACCTCAAAGCAAGTCGCGTTTGAGCGAATTCGCATGCACCCGCCCGGCCGCCCGCTTGCCCTCTGTTCGGAGCAATGGCGAAACCGATCAGATGCGACAGGCCCCGCTATCACCGGCCCCGAAACGCGCGGCATGGCTCTGGCCCGGCGACCGGCTGAACGACCGGCCCCACAGCCAGCCCCGCGCCCGCACAGGGCCGCGCAGCTCAGGCGCGTTCGGCGTATTCAAAGGTTTCGGTGTTGACGATGATCTTTTCGTCCTGGCCGACAAAGGGCGGCACCATCACCTTGATCCCGTTGTCCAGCACCGCCGGCTTGAAGCTGTTGGCCGCGGTCTGGCCCTTCACCACCGGTTCGGTTTCCGCCACCGTGCAGGTCACTTTCTGCGGCAGCGAAGCCGACAGCGCCTCTTCCTCGTAATATTCGATCTTGACGGTCATGCCGTCCTGCAGGAACGGACGCCGCTCGCCAAGGATCTCGGCGGGCAGTTCGATCTGCTCGAAGGTTTCCATGTCCATGAACACCAGCATGCCGTCGTTTTCATACAGGAACTGCTGGTCCTTCTGTTCGAGCCGCACCCGTTCCACCTTGTCGGCAGAGCGGAAGCGTTCGTTCAGTTTCGAGCCGTTTCGCAGGTTGCGCAACTCGACCTGGGCAAAGGCGCCGCCCTTGCCGGGCTTGACGTGATCGACCTTGACCGCGATCCAGAGCCCGCCGTCATGTTCCAGCACGTTGCCGGGGCGTATTTCGTTTCCGTTGATTTTAGGCATGTGGCAAAACCATGGCAAAAGATTGCAATAACTCGGGGCAGACCTATATCTTCGCGGTGGCCCCCTGGCAAGACGACTATATCCTGTATGCCACGCCGTTATGCTATGCGCCAAACGCATAGCTGCTATTCGCAAACGGGATACCCGAATCGGTCAAGACCTGTCATAAGGGCGCTACGCCAGAAAGTGCAAGAGCAAGAACAAGGAAAACGAATGGCTGATTTCGTTGATGGCACCGCTTTCAACCACGAACAGGGCACCCGGGCACGCAAACTCTTTGCGGCGGTGGTTCTCGCGGCTCTGGATGATGCGATCGCCGATGACAAGAAATACGGCAACGGGCCGGAACAGATCGCCCGTTGGGCGCGCTCGCGCGATGGGCGCGAAGTGCTGTCGTGCGCCGGTATCGACCCGAACGAACGGGTGGTCGCCGGGCTGATGGAATTCGTCTCGAAGGGCGTGCGCACCTCGGTTGCGCTGTCGCGCGAGGAAAGCGAACGCCGTCACGCCGCGGCGCAGCAGGCCGAAGCCGCCTGACACCGCGACACGATCCCTGCCCCGCAGGCCGGAAAACACGCGCCCCGATTTCGGGGCGCGTTTTTTTGTGGCCCCGGTTTACCCCGGCTCCCCCCGGCTCGCCGCCCTCAGTGGGCCAGCAGACCAAAGGCGCCGGTCGACAGCACCTCGCCCAGCGCGCCCAGGCCGATCAGCCCCCGCGCCGCGACCCCCTTGAAGCGGCGAAACAGCACCACCGCCAGCAGCAGGGTGGCCGCCGCCTCGGTCGGGGCGACGATGGCGGCGTTGTAGCGCGGATCCCAGTAGGACAGCGGGCTGGCGAATTTCCAGTCGCTCAGCGGCCAGAACTGCATCCG
>JAJRUE010000033.1 GCA_024277955.1 Alphaproteobacteria bacterium
ATGTAGGGGTCGGGTTCGTGGGTCGAGGGCACCTTGTCCTCGGCAATCGCCAGAATGAAATCCATGTTCAGCATCTTGCCATACCATTCGACGGTTTCCTTCGCGTCCTTGCAGCGGTAGGCGACGTGGTGGATCTGTTCGATTTTCATGTCTTGTCCTTTCGGTTGGCCCGTCAGGCGCGGGCGGATTTCGTGGCGGCGGCAAGGGCTTCTTTCAGCACCTGTTCGTCGCCGATGTGATTGGCCAGGATCAGGATGAGGCGCGCGTTCAGCGCGTCGCTTTCCGCCTTGCTCAACCCGTCATGGGTGGCCATCAGCCGGGCGTAGAAACCATCGGGATCGCCCAGGTTGGGCTTTGTGTTCAGCTTGCTCATTGCGTTCACTCCTTGCCCAGGGCGCGGCGGATGGCGGCGCGGGTGGCGCGTTCATCCCAGGCGGTCCAGCGGGCCGCGATGTGCTGGTCGGGGCGCAGCAGGTAGATCGCGCCGGGGGCGTCGCCCAGGAAACGCGACCCTAATTCGGGGTTTTTCGCGGGATCGAGGCGCAAAACCTCGATTTCAACCCCGCTTTCCGTCAGGCTCTCGGGCCCGTCTGCGCCGATCAGCAGCAGCTGAAACCTGCCGCCCAGCCGGTCCAGCAGCCAACCACCATCCAGCGGCGCATCCACCGCCGGGGCGCCGGGGCGGGTGCGTTTTGGCAGCGCCGGATCGTCGGGGCCGTTCAGCACGCTTTCGTCATAGGTGCAGGGCACCGAGAGCCGCCCCGAGTTCACCATCGGTCGGGCGAAATCGTAATGCACCGCGAGGTCCAGCACCGCGTCGCGGAAGATGCGGCTGATTTCGGATTTGGGGGTGATGAATTCCGTCGAACGGGTCGAGTTCAGGATATTTTCATCCGCCCCGTAGGTGCGTTCGTCGCTGTAGCTGTCGAGCAGGGTTTCCGGTGCCTTGCCCGCGATCACCAGCTTGAGCTTCCAGCACAGGTTGTCGGTGTCCTGCAGCCCCGAATTGGCACCGCGCGCACCGAAGGGCGACACCTGATGCGCCGCGTCGCCGGCAAACAGCACCCGGCCGTGGCGGAATTTTTCCATCCGGCGGCACTGGAAGGTGTAGATCGAGGTCCATTCCAGTTCATACTCGATATCCTGGCCCAGCATGGCGCGCAGGCGGCGGTCGATGTTCTCGGGCTTCAGCTCTTCCTCGCGGTCGATGTCCCAGCCCAGCTGAAAGTCGATCCGCCAGACGTTGTCGGGCTGCTTGTGCAGCAGCGCGGACTGGCCGCGGTTGAAGGGCGGGTCGAACCAGAACCAGCGTTCGGTGGGGAAATCGGCCTGCATGATCACATCGGCGATCAGGAAGTTGTCCTCGAACACCTTGCCGACGAAATCGAGCCCCAGCATGCGGCGGGTCGGAGAATTGGCGCCGTCGCAGGCGATCAGCCAGTCCGCTTCCAGGTTGTAGGCCCCTTCGGGGGTGTCAATTTCCAGCCGCACGAAGCTGCCGTTGTCCGACAGGGCCGAAACCTTGTTGCGGCCGCGGATCTCGATCGGCTTGCCCTGCTCTTCCAGTTCGCGCACGCGGCGCACCAGGTATTCCTCGAAATAATACTGTTGCAGGTTGATGAAAGCCGGGCGCTTGTGCCCGCCTTCGGGGAGCAGGTCGAAGCGGTAGGTTTCGCGTTTGTCGTTGAAGACCTTGCCGACGTTCCAGGTCAACCCCTTTTCCACCATCGCATCGCCACAGCCCAGCCGGTCGAGGATTTCCAGCGGGCGCTTGGCAAAGCAGATGGCGCGGCTGCCGAACGACACCTTGTCGTTGTCGTCCAGCACCACCACCGGCACGTCCTGCTGGGCCAGGTCGATGGCGGCGGCAAGGCCGATGGGGCCGGCGCCGATCACCACTACCGGGTGGCGGGCGCAGGGCATGGCATCCTGGTCCGGCGAGCGGCGGTAGGGGTAAAGCGGGGTTTCGAAAATTTTGGTCATGGGATCATCCCTGCAGGGCCTCCCACATCTCCAGATCGCGCTGGGCGGTCCAGATGCGGGGGGTGTCGATGTCGCGCGCTTCATCATAGGCCCGCGCCACGTTGAAGGGCAGGCAATGTTCGTAGATGGCATAATCGGCAAACTTCGGGTCGCATTCGGCGCGCACCGCGTCCCAGGCTTCCTTCAGCGAACCACCGGCCTTGGCGACCTTTGCTGCCGGACGCCAGGTGGAGCGGATGAAATTGCCGGTCAGGTCCAGCGCGGCATTGACCATCTCGGGGCCGACCAGCGCATCGCCGCGCCCCGGTGCGATGGCGTCCAGGTCAAAGGCGCGGATGGCTTCCAGCGTCGCCGGCCAGTCGTGGAAATGCCCGTCGCCGCAGTAGCAGGCCGAGTGGTATTCGACGATATCGCCGGTGAACATCACGTTGGCGTCGGGCACGTGGATCACCATGTCGCCCGCCGTATGGGCGCGGCCAAGCTGCATCATGTCGATGCGTCTTTTGCCGAGATAGACACTCATTTTGCCGTTGAATGTGGTGGTGGGCCAGGTCAGACCGGGGATGCTTTCATGGCCCTCGAACAGCCGCGGGAAGCGCTGGAATTCGCTGTCCCAGTCTTCCTGTCCGCGTTCCACCACCATGGCGCGGGCCTTTTCCGACATGATGACCTGCGGCGCGTTGAAAGCGCTGGCCCCCAGCACCCGCACCGCGTGGTAATGGGTCAGCGCCAGGTGGCTGATCGGCTTGTCGGTGACCTTGCGGATCTCGTCGATCACCTTCTGGGCAAGGCGCGGGGTGGCCTGGGCCTCGATCACCATGACGCTGTCGTCGCTGATGATCACGCCGGAATTCGGGTCGCCCTCGGCGGTGAAGGCCCAGATGCCGTCACCGATTTCGGTAAAGGTGGTTTTCTTTTCGGCGAGATCACCCTGAGAGGCGAAGGCTTTGGCCATGGTCGTGATTCCTTTTTTTGCGTCGTGCCGGCGATGGAAGGGCCTCCGGCGGGAGTATTTTCTCAAAGAAGAAGCCCTATCGTGCGTAAGGGTCTTCGAGCGCCGGCAGCACGGCGCCGGTGGCCTCGCCAAAGCCGATCCGGTAGCCGTCACCCTGCGCGTGGCCGCGCAGGGTCAGCCGGTCGCCGTCTTCGAGGAAGCTGCGGGTTTCGCCGCTTTCCAGGGTCAGCGGTTCCTTGCCGCCCCAGCTGAGTTCCAGCATCGAGCCGCGTTCAGGGGCGTTTTTGCCTGAAATAGTGCCTGATCCAAGCAGATCGCCCACGTTCATCGGGCAGCCCGACGTGGTGTGGTGCGCCAGTTGCTGGGGGGCAGAATAATACATTTCGCGGTAGTTGGTGCGGGTGATCACCGTTTCCGGTTTGCCGGCCGGGGCCAGCGCCGCCTCGAGCGCGATGTCGTAGAGCATCGGGCCGGGTTCGCGCAGGTAGGGCAGCAGCGGCTTTTCGCGTTCGGGGGTCGATGTGCGGAAGGGTTCAAGCGCCGCCTTCGTCACGATCCACGGCGATATGGTGGTGGCGGTGGCCTTGGACTGGAACGGGCCCAGCGGCTGGTATTCCCAGGCCTGGATGTCGCGCGCCGACCAGTCGTTCAGCAGCACGTAGCCGAAGATCATCGCTTCTGCCTCGGCCACGCTGACCATGCCCTGCGAGGGCTGGCCGACGATGGCGCCCATTTCCAGTTCAAAGTCCAAGCGGCGCGACGGCAGAAAGGCCGGCATGTCGTGGTCGGGCGATTTCAGCTGGCCCCGGGGGCGGTGCAGATCGGTGCCCGAGACCACCACCGACGACGCCCGCCCGTTATAGCCTATCGGCATGTGCAGCCAGTTCGGCGGCAGGGCGTTTTCCGGGCCGCGGAACATGGTGCCGACGTTGAAGGCGTGGTTCCGGCCGGCGTAAAAGTCAGTGTATTCGCTGACCGCAAAGGGCATGTGCATGGTGGCAGTGCCGCGGGGCACCAAAAAAGGCTCTAACGCGTGCTTTTTCACTGCGTTTTCGGCAAGAGCCGCCGTGAGGTCGGCGCGAAAGGCGGCCCAGGCATCCGGGCCAAGGTCCATGAAATCGTTCCAGAAGGGGACATCGAAGACCGGTTCGTCGCCGGCGGACAGCACGCCTGCCTCTTCGGCGGCGGTGACATCCAGGATCATGTCGCCAATCGCGACGCCGCAGTGCGGATCGCCGCCATCGGTTGAGAAAACCCCGCATGGCAGGTTGTTCAACGGGAAGTCAGTGTCCGGATCGTTGGCGCCCGGCACCCAGCTTTTTATCAGCGGCATGGTCGTTCCCCCTAGCTTAGCAGCGCCTGATTCCGGCGGCGCGCATGGTCCCGGCATATCGTTGCAATTGCAATGAAGTCAAGCCCCCAGCCGGGTCAGCCGGTGTTTTTCCGTCCGCCCGGTCGGGGAATTCGCGCCGCCAGCGGGCGCAGGACACCGGCGGTGACCGGGATCAGCGCCAGCCCGATCGCCAGCGCCGCGATGGCGTCCAGCCCCGCGCGCGTTGTCCACATAGTCGCGCCGGTCAGGGCCTCGGGGACCAGCGCTGCGGTGGTTTCGGCCATGGCCTCGACCAGATGGGCGGGATCGGGCCAGCCCAGCACCTCGGCCCCGTGCAGCAGGATCGAGCCGCCGACCCACAGCATCGCCACGGTGCCCACCGCGGGCAGCCCGGACATGAACCAGGGCATGAACCGCAAGATCGCGCAGCCCAGCCGGCGGATCACGGCAAAGCGGGCGCGCCGCGCCATCAGCAGCCCCAGGTCATCGGCCTTCACGATCAGCGCCACCGCCCCGTAGATCAGCACGGTGATGCCCAGACCCACGACCGCCAGGATCACCGCCTTGGTCCAGAACGGGCCTTCGGGGATGGCCGACATGGTGATGGTCATGATCTCGGCCGACAGGATGAAGTCGGTGGTGATGGCGCCGGAAACGGTTGCCTCTTCGGACTTGGCCTGGTCCTGGGGCTGGCCGGAATCAGTGTCTGTTCCTGGGGTTTTCGCGGTTTTTCCGGATGCTTTGCCGGAAAACAGGTGGGCAATCTTTTCGGCACCTTCGTAGGACAGGTAGGCACCCCCCAGCATCAACAGCGGGGTCACCGCCCAGGGCGCAAACTGCGCCAGCAGCAGCGCCACCGGCATCAGGAAGACCAGCTTGTTGCGCACCGACCCCTTGGCGATGCGCCAGATGATCGGCAGTTCGCGCGCCGGGGTTATGCCGGTGATGTATTGCGGCGTGACGGCGGCATCGTCGATCACGACCCCCGCGGCCTTGGCCCCGGCCTTGGCGGCGCCGGCGGCCACGTCGTCGATCGAGGCCGCCGCGGCCTTGGTCAGGGCGGCAACATCGTCTAGCAGGGCGAGAAGTCCGCTCATCCTTGCGGGATCCTTTCAGCTTGCCTGAAGCTACCCTTGCCGAGGCCGGGGGACAACGGGTTTCACGGATCCCGCCATCGGGGCCCCTGGGCAGGCTTACGGGCGGGGAAGCTTGAGTTCCGGGGCGATACATGGCTTTGATGCAAATGCATCGATCCCCAGGAGGCCCGCCGTGCCACACCACGAAACCAACCCCGGTCGCGATTTCATTCTGGACGATTTCCTGCCCTATCAGCTGGCGGCCCTGTCCGAACGGGTCAGCGGCGAGTTTTCCGCCTGCTACCGGGAACGGTTCGGGATATCGGTTCCCGAATGGCGGGTGGTGGCGAACCTCAGCCAGGCCGACGGGCCGGTCAGCGTGCGGGAAATCAACCGCCAGGTGGGGATGGAGAAATCCAAGGTCAGCCGGGCGGCGGCGCGGCTGGAAGAACGCGGCTACGTGGTCAAGCGGGCCAACCCGGCGGACCGGCGGCTGATCGAGCTGTCGCTGAGCGAGGCCGGGCGGCAGATGGTGCGCGAACTGACCCCGCTGGCGGCGGAATACGAACGCCGCCTGCTGGACCGGCTGGGCCCCGGAAAAGAGGCGTTTCGCGCCGCGTTAGAGACACTTTTGGCCAAGTGAGAGCCGCCGAAACACCGTTGCGCCTGCTGCGCCGCCTGGCCGCCTGGCGGTCGCGCCCGCAACTGGTGCACCACGAGGTGACGCTGGCGGGCTGGCGCGGAGCGGACATGACCATCGCGGTGCTGGCGGACCTGCATGTGGTTGCGCCATGGACCCAGCTGCGCGACCTGCGCCGGATTGCGCGCCAGGTGAACGGGCTGGAGCCGGACATGGTGGTGCTGGCCGGGGACTTTCTGGCCGGGCAGACCATTCCCGGGCGCCGGGCCGCGGCGGACGATATCATTGCGGCGCTGGGCGAACTGCAGGCCCGGCTGGGGGTGTTCGCGATCCTGGGCAACCACGACTGGTTCGATTGCCCGCTGGCGCGCGAACGCGACTTTGCGCATTGTTCGGTGATCGATGCGCTTGAGTCGTCCGCCTTTCGCCTGCTGCGCAACGAAGCGGTGGCGCTGGATCACGGCGACAGGTTCTGGCTGGTGGGCTTTGACAGCCAGCGCCCGACCCCGGCCGACTGGCGCAAGCCGCTGCACGACCCCGAACGCGCCTTTGCCGCGGTGCCCGAGGGCGCGCCTGCGATCCTGCTGGCGCATGAGCCGGATTATTTCGCCCAGGCCGACGGGCGCGCGGGGCTGCAGATCAGCGGCCACACCCACGGCGGGCAGCTCAACCTGTTCGGCTGGCGCCCGGTGGTGCCGTCGCGCTATCGCGGGCGCTATGCCTGGGGGCACCTGCGCGAAGGCGGCCGGTCGCTGGTGGTCTCTGGCGGGATCGGCTTTTCGGGGGTGCCGCTGCGCATCGGCATCGCCCCCGAGATCACCGTGATCCGGGTGCGCGGCGCCGACGCAACGTAACTGAGGCGCGACCGGCCCCGGGTGGGCTATTGTGCGCCCAACAGAAGGACTGCACATGGACGACATCGTTATTCTGGGCGGCGCGCGCACCGCGATCGGCACCTTTGGCGGCGCGCTCAGGAACATCCGCCCCATCGATCTCGCGGCCACCGCCGCGCGCGCGGCGCTGGAACGGTCCGGCGTCGACCCGGCGCAGATCGGCCAGGTGGTGTTCGGCACCGTGATCAACACCGAACCGGCCGACATGTATCTGAGCCGCATGGCCGCCATGCAGGCCGGCGTGCCGGAAACCGTGCCGGCGATGAACGTGAACCGTCTGTGCGGCTCGGGCACTCAAGCGGTGGTGTCGGCGGTGCAGGCGCTGGCGCTGGGGGATGCGGATTTCGCGCTTGCCGGCGGCGCCGAAAGCATGAGCCGCGCGCCCTACATCCTGCCCGCCGCCCGCTGGGGTCAGAAAATGGGCGACGTGGGCGCGCTGGACATGCTGCTGGGCACGCTGAACTGCCCCTTTGGCAGCGGCCACATGGGGGTGACGGCGGAAAACATCGCCGCCCGCCACGGTATCAGCCGCGAAGATCAGGATGCCTTTGCCCTGCTCAGCCAGACCCGCGCCGCGCACGCCATCGCCCAAGGCCGGTTCGCCGAACAGATCGTGCCGGTGGAAATCAGATCGCGGCGCGAAACCGTGCTGTTCGACGTGGATGAACACCCAAAGGAAACCTCGGCCGAGGCGCTGGCGGCGTTGCGACCGGCCTTCCAGAAGGGGGGCACGGTGACCGCCGGCAATGCCAGCGGCATCAACGACGGCGCCGCCGCGCTGGTGCTGGCGCGCGCCGATGCCGCCCGCAGCGCGGGGCTGACGCCGCGCGCACGGGTGCTGGGGTATGGCCATTCCGGGGTCAGCCCGGACGTGATGGGGCTGGGCCCGATCCCGGCGGTGCGCCAGCTGCTTGACCGCACCAGCCTGAGCGTTGACGACTTTGACGTGATCGAAAGCAACGAAGCCTTTGCCGCCCAGGCCCTGGCCGTCAGCCGCGAGCTGGGCTTTGATCCGGACCGTGTGAACCCCAACGGCGGGGCCATCGCGCTGGGCCATCCGGTGGGGGCGACCGGCGCGCTGATCACCGTCAAGGCGCTTTACGAACTCGAACGCATCGGCGGGCAGCGGGCGCTGATCACCCTGTGCATCGGCGGCGGTCAGGGCATCGCGCTGGCGATCGAGCGCCTCTGAAAGGGTTGAAAGACAGGGTTTTTCGCGCCGGTTAACATCCTGTTCACCGGAAACTGTCTAGGCTTGTCCCGATATGCAGGGCCAAAAGGCCCGTCCGGTCGGAGACATGTGAATGAGCCTTGCTGACGCGCTTGCCCAGGAACGCCGTGCGCGGTTGGCCGCCGAACGGCTGTTGGAGCTGAAACAGAAGGAACTGCTGGCGGCAAACGCCCAGCTGTCGCGTCATGCGCTGACGCTCACCGACGAGATCGTCGAAAAACGCGAGGAGGTCGAAGAAGTTCGCCACGTGGCCGAAGAGCTGCGCGACCAAAAAGAGCGGGTTCTGCAGGATCTGGAACAGGCCCATGAAGAGGTCGACATCGTTCAGCGGCGGCTGTGGCATTCGGTCGAAACCATCCAGGACGGGTTCGCGGTTTTCGACAGGAATGACACGCTTTTGGTGGCAAACCCGGCCTATCTTGCGGTTTTCGACGAAATGGAATGTGTGGCGCCGGGAATTTCCTACCGCGACATCATCCAGATCCTTGTGGAAGAGGGGATCGTCGACACCGGCGATCTGGACCCTCAGGCCTGGTGCGCCGACATGCTGGAACGCTGGAAATCGCCGCAGCCCAAGGCGCGCACCATCAAGTTGTGGAACAACCGCTTCATCAAGCTGATGGACCGGCGTTCGGCCACCGGCGACACGGTTTCGCTGGCGCTGGACATCACCGACACGATCCGGCGCGAAAAGGATCTGGAAGAAGCGCTGTTGCGCGCCGAAAGCGCCAATCGCGCGAAATCCGCCTTTCTCGCCAAGATGAGCCACGAATTGCGCACCCCGATGAACGGCGTCGTGGGGATGGCCGATCTGCTGTGCGAAACCTCGCTGGACGAAGAACAGAAACTGTTTGTCGACACCATCCGCAGTTCGGGCGATTCGCTGCTGAAACTGATCAATGACGTGCTCGATTTTTCCAAGATGGAAGCGGCCAAGCTGGTGCTGCACAAGGAAGAATTCGACCTCGAACGCACCCTGACCGAGGTGCTGATGCTGTTCCAGCCGGCGGTCAAGGAAAAGGCCGTGGACCTGGTGGTGGATTACGACATGTTCCTGCCCACCACCTTTGTCGGCGATCCGGGCAGGTTCCGGCAGATCCTGACCAACCTGATCGGCAATGCGGTCAAGTTCACCTCTAGCGGTCATGTGATGGTGCGCGCGGTGGGGCTGCCCGATGGCGACACCGACAATTACCGCATCCACGTATCGGTGGAAGACACCGGGCCGGGCATCCCGGCCGACATGATCGACCACATATTTGGCGAGTTCAACCAGGTCGAGGATGAACAGAACCGCAAGTTCGAAGGCACCGGGCTGGGCCTGGCGATCACCAAGCAGCTGGTGACGCTGATGGGCGGCAAGATCTGGATGGACAGCGAAGAGGGCAAGGGGTCGAACTTTGGCTTTTACGTGCCGTTGCCGGCGCCCAAGACCGCGACCTTTCACCTGGACAACATCCCCAACTGGGTTGATCGGATCATCATGGTCAGCCGGCCAAGTCAGGCCGCGCGCATCCTCACCAGCCAGCTGCAGATCCTGGGGGCGGACGTGGCGTCGCGCACGCCAGACGACTTTATCGCCGACCCCGAAACCAAGCCCGGCGACGTCGTGGTTATCGACGCCGAACGCACCATGCAGACCGGGTCGCGGGTGATCCGAGCGATCCAGGCGAGTGGCGCGCAGGTGCCGGTGGTTCTGATGCAAAACCTGCAGGACAACGATGACAGCGCCGGCTACCAGCCGCTGCAAATGGTCAACAAGCCGACCGGCCGCAAGATCCTGATCAACGCGATCGCGGCGTTCGATCCCCCCGCCAGGGCTGCCGAAGACGCCCCCGCATACCCCGTTCCGGCACCGGCGGAACAGGACGAGGCACCGGTTTCTGACCAAGGTGCCGTGGCCGTTGCGCCCCCGGCCCCGCGAAAAATGCGGGTGCTGGCGGCCGAGGACAACAAGACGAACCGGCTGGTGTTCTCGAAACTGGTGCGCAAGCTGGATGTCGATCTCGCCTTTGCCGAAAACGGTGTCGAAGCCGTGGAAAAATGGAAGGAAATGCGCCCCGACATCCTGTTCATGGATATCTCGATGCCGATCATGGACGGCAAGGAAGCAACGCGCCGCATCCGCGAGATCGAGGCCTCGGAAGGGGCGGCGCGCACCCCGATCGTCGCCCTGACCGCGCATGCCCTGAGCGGCGACGACGAAGACATCCTGGCCGCCGGACTGGACCACTACCTGACCAAACCCTTGAAAAAGGACGCGATTTTCGAACAGATCGGCAAGGCGGTGCCGCAAGACGCCACGCCCCCCTTTGCCGAAGCCGAAGCCGAACCGGCCCAGCCCGGTCGTCTTGCCGCGAACTGAGCCGCCGGTTACGGCGCTTCGCGCAGCACCTCGAGAAAGGCCGCGCCAAAACGTTCGGCGCGGCGCTCGCCCAATATGCGCGTCAGGCTGGCGGCGTCGGGGGCCGACAACTGCGCGACCTTGGCCAGCAGCGACGCCGAACAGGTCATCGGCTTGTCGGTCCCTTCGGCGCCGCGCGCCAGGTCGTTTTGGACCTCTAGCAGCCGGTCGAACAGCCCACCGGCATCGCGCCCGGCCAGCCGGCGGCGCGATGGGTGGGTTTCGGCTGCCGGGGCGCCGGTGATCACCTGCAGAAAGATATCCCCGAAGCGTTCCAGCTTGGTCGCGCCTACGCCGTTGATGCGGGCCATGTCGTCCAGCGTGGCGGGGCGCTTTTCGGCCATTTCGATCAGGGTTCGGTCGGTGAAGATCACATAGGCCGGCACCCGCGCCTCTTCGGCCAGCGCCCGCCGTTTGGCCTTGAGCGCCGAAAGCAGCGGCGCGTCTTCTTCCGACACCAGCATTTTCGCCGCCGGCCGGGCGGCAGCCTATTGCACCGTGTCGCGGCGCAAGGTGATGCTGGCTTCGCCGCGCAGGATCGGGCGTGCGCCCTCCATCATCCGCAACGCGCCGTGGCGATCCGGATCGGGACGCACCAGGTCACGGCCCAGCATCTGGCGAAAGATCGCCTGCCACTGGCGCCGGTCGAATTCGCGCCCGACGCCAAAGGTCGGCAGGTTGTCATGGCCGCGCTGGCGCACCTTGTCGGTTTCATTGCCCAGCAGGATATCGATCAGGTGACCGGCGCCGAAATATTCGCCCGTGCGCAGGATCGCCGACAGCGCCTTGCGCACCGCTTGCGTGCCGTCGAACAGCTCGGGCGGCGTGGCGCACAGATCGCAGTTGCCACAGGGTTCGGTGGTTTCCCCGAAATAGCCCAGCAGGGCCTGGCGCCGGCAGGCCAGGGCTTCGCAAAGTCCCAGCAGCGCGTTCAGGCGGCCGTGGTCGGCGCGGCGGCGTTCGGCGGGGGCCGGGCTTTCGTCGATCTGGGCGCGGCGAAAGCGGATGTCGTCAGCGCCGTAAAGCGCCAGCGTCTGGGCCGGGGCCCCGTCGCGCCCGGCGCGGCCGATTTCCTGGTAGTAGGCCTCGATCGACTTGGGCAGGTCGGCATGCGCCACCCAGCGAATGTCAGGCTTGTCGATACCCATGCCAAAGGCCACGGTCGCCACCACGATCAGCCCGTCTTCGCGCTGAAACCGGCGTTCCACGTCGCGGCGCGCCCGGGCATCCATGCCGCCGTGGTAGTGGCAGGCGGTGTGGCCATCTTCGCCCAGCGCGCGGGCAAGCGTTTCGGTTTTCGCCCGCGTGCCGCAATAGACGATCCCCGGCTGGCCGCGGCGTTGGTCGGCAAAGGCCAGGATCTGTTTGCGCGGGGAATTCTTGGCCGCAAAGGCCAGGTGGATGTTGGGCCGGTCGAACCCGTGCAGAAACACCTGCGGCTGCGCCCCGTCGAACAGGCGGGCGATGATTTCGCCGCGGGTTTCTTCGTCGGCGGTGGCGGTAAAGGCGGCCAGCGGCACGCCCAGCGCGCGACGCAGATCGCCGATGCGCAGGTAGTCGGGGCGAAAATCGTGGCCCCACTGGGAAACGCAATGCGCTTCGTCCACCGCGATCAGGCTGGTGCCGATACGCCGCAACAGGTTCAGCGTCCCGCCCGAGGCCAGCCTTTCGGGCGCCATGTAAAGCAGTTTCAGCCGCCCGGCATCAAGCGCCGAAAACACCGCGTCGGTTTCCTCTTCGGTGTTGCCCGAGGTCAGCGCCCCGGCTTCCACCCCGGCCGCACGCAACGCCCGCACCTGGTCGCGCATCAGCGCGATCAGGGGCGAAATCACCACCGTCACCACATCGCGCATCAGGGCAGGCAGTTGAAAGCAAAGGGATTTCCCGCCCCCAGTCGGCATGATCGCAAGCGCGTTCCGACCCGCCGCGACCGCTTCGACGATCTCGGCCTGGCCGGGGCGGAATTCGTCAAAGCCGAAGACCGAGGATAGTAGTGCGGATGCCTCTGGCATGGGGCCTGTTCC
>JAJRUE010000279.1 GCA_024277955.1 Alphaproteobacteria bacterium
AGCGATCCGAAAGCGAACGCGGGGCCTTGTGCTTGCGAACCTGACTCTCCAGAAACACCCGTTCCTCGGCGCTAAGAACAACCGCATCCGCAACACCCCGAACCATCGCACTACCTCCAAAATCCACGTACGAGTATGATAAGGATTACAGTTCCATGTGACTAGGGCCTGTCTTCATTTACCTTGCACCCCCGGCGCGAAAGGCGCTAAATATCGGCGCTCCAGAACGCACGCGATAGTGGAGCACTTTCCAAACGATCCGCGCCGCCGAGATGAAACACCTTTTGTGCCCGAAGGGTTTGGCTGCGCAGGTTGAAAGGGTTTTGCCCCAGGGCTGCCCCCACCTCGCAAAGCGAACCGGAACCCAGGGCGCCCGCACCCCCGCCAGCCACATCACCGGCCCGCTTCTTCTGTCCACAAATATCCCCGCCGGAGGCATGAAATCCCCGAGCGCGCAGCGCGAGGCGCGGCGACGGGCGCGCAAGCGCCCGGCGCAAAACCTCACGATGTCACGTCAAAGCCGCACGAAAATCAGTGGGACAGATTGCCCTCAGGCCGCCTTGCGACGACGGCGCTGGTTGCGACGATGGCTACCGCCGGGCTTCGAGCCGCGGTTGGCCCCACCGCGCCGGCCCTTGCCCGCGGCCGGTTCTTCCACTTCCCACGGGCTGCCGCCAGCCACCGGAATGGCCAGCTTCATCACCTTCTGGATTGCCCGCAGCTCGCCCATTTCGGCGGGCGAACAAAAGGCAATCGCGGTGCCGGCGCGCCCGGCGCGCGCGGTGCGGCCGATCCGGTGCACGTAGTTTTCCGCGACATTCGGCAGGTCGTAGTTGTAGACGTGGGTGATGCCCGGAATGTCGATCCCGCGCGCCGCCACGTCGGTGGCCACCATCACCTGCAACTCGCCGGCGCGAAACGCCTTGATCGCGCGTTCGCGCTGACCCTGGCTCTTGTTGCCGTGGATCGAACCGGCGTCGATCCCCGCCGCGACCAGCTGTTTCTTCAGCCGCTCGGCGCCGTGCTTGGTGCGCGAAAACACCAGGCTGAGCCCGGCATCCTGCGCCAGCAGCATCTAGGTCAGGGCCTGCGACTTGTCGGCCTGGGCAATGAAATGCAGCGACTGGTTGATCCTGTCGGCCACCTTGCCCGGGGGCGAAACCTCGACCCGCACAGGGTTGGTCAGATAGGCCTGCGCCAGTTCGCTCATGTGCTTGGGCATGGTCGCCGAAAACAGCATCGACTGCCGGTCAACCGGCAGCAGCGGCGCGATCTTGCGCAGCGCGTGGATGAAGCCGAGGTCGAGCATCTGGTCGGCCTCGTCCAGCACCAGGTATTGGGTCTGGCCAAGGCTCAGCGCGCGCCGGTCCAGCAGGTCGATCAGCCGTCCGGGCGTGGCCACCAGCAGATCGGTGCCGCGGGCCAGCCGCTGCATCTGCCCGACAATGCCGGCGCCGCCGACCACCAGGTTGATCTTCAGATGCGTGCCTTGCGTGTAGTCGCGCAGATTGTCGGAAATCTGTTTCGCCAGTTCGCGCGTCGGGGCCAGGATCAGGCCGCGCACGGTCTTGGGGGCGGGCTTGGTGCCGGCTTTCAGAAGCGCGTCGATCATCGGTAGGCCAAAGGCCGCGGTCTTGCCGGTGCCGGTCTGGGCCAGCCCCATCACGTCGCGCCCGTTCATCGCGTGCGGGATCGCCTGGGTCTGGATCGGGGTCGGGTCGGTGATGCCCTGTTCGGCAAGTTTTTTCACCAGTCGGGGATGAAGCCCCAGCATGTCGAAATCCATGAAGGATTGTCCTTTCAGTGCAGCCCCCGGAAGGGGCCGCGCATACAAATCGGCCGCCCCGGTCGGATTGACCGGGCCACAGCCATGAGGGTTGCGCGCACCGCTGACGACCGGGCCGGATTGCCTGGCAGCCGTGGCATCGCGCCGGACCCCTTGCGTGAAAATGGGAACCTTGAAATCGCCGGGCTGATGGGGGCAAGCCCCAAAGGCTGCTCACGCGGCAAAGCCCGTCGGTTGAACTGCACATGCGCCGCCGCGCGGCATAAGTCAAGGGCAGCCGTCGCCGGAATGCAACTTGGCCACACCGCGTTGCCCGCCTGGCATCATCACGCGGAACAGGCGAAAAGACCCCCGGCCGCACCGGGCCGGGGGTCTTGTTGCGTTCACAGGCCTGTTTCGCAGCGCCTTGGCAGCGCCCGTGCAGGCGCGTGCGGATCAGTGCAGCTTTTCGCCAACCTTGCCGATCGCGTCGTCGATCAACTTGTTGCCTTCGGTCGCGGTCATGTTCTTGGCGATCACGTCGCCGGCGGCGGCGACCGCCACCTGGATCGCGGTGTCGCGCACTTCCTTGACCGCCGAAGCCTGGGCCGATGCGATCTGTTCTTCGGCCGCGGCCAGACGGCGCGCCACCGAAGCCTTGATGTCGTCGCGCGCCTTGTTGGCGGCTTCTTCCGCCTCGGCGCGGGCGTGCTCGACGATGCGTTCGGCCTGGACCTTGACCTCTTGCTGCTTGCGCTCGAAGGACGCCAGCAGGGTCTGGGCCTCTTCGCGCAGGGCGCGGGCTTCGTCCAGTTCGGACTTGATGGTTTCGGCGCGCTTGTCCAGCAGGCCGGCCAGCAGGCCGGGGATCTTGAAATACAGCAAGACACCGACGAACAGCAGGAAGCCGATCAGCACCATGAATTCCGGGTTGCGCAGGGTTGCGAAGCTTTCCGGCTTGGCCAGCGCCGGCGTCGCGGCGAGGCTCAGGACAATGGCAAGTTTCTTCATCGCGCTCACCCTTTCAGTCGCGTGGCAACCGCCGCGGCAATCGCCTTGGCGTCGGCTTTCGCCCCCAGCGCCGCGACGATTTCGCGGGCCGTGTCGGTGGCAACCTGTTTCACGCTTTCCAGGGCGCCCTTGCGGATCTCGGCAATCGCGGCCTCGGATTCCGCCGATTTCGCGGCGATTTCCGCATCCGCATGCGCCAGCGCTTCGTCCAGTTCCGCCTGGATTTCCGCCTTGGCTTCGGCCACGATCCGTTGCGCCTGCGCGCGTGCATCGGCCA
>JAJRUE010000034.1 GCA_024277955.1 Alphaproteobacteria bacterium
CAGCTTGTGGAAACGAGACATGGGTGCCCCCTCAGATGCATTTGAAATGGTCGAACGGCTCCAGGCAGTCGCAGCACTGCCACTGCGACTTGCACGGGGTCGAGCCGAACTGGCTGATCAGGCGCACATCGCCCGAGGCGCAACGCGGGCAGCGTTTCGGGGCGCCGCCGGGCTGCGGCGGGGCGATGCCGTATTCTTCCAGCCTTGCGCGGCCCTTTTGCGACAGCCAGTCGGTGGTCCAGGCGGGCGAAAGCCGCTGTTCGATCCGGTGGTCGGTGACGCCGTGGGCGCGCAACGCCGCTTCGATGTCCTGGCGGATGACCGAGGTGGCCGGGCAGCCGGAATAGGTGGGGGTGATGGTGACGACGAGCGTCTCGCCCTCATAGGCCAGATCGCGGACGATCCCCAGATCCACCACCGAGATCACCGGGATTTCCGGGTCGGGCACGGCGTCGAGCCAGGCCCGGACCGCGTCCAGCGTGGCCAGCGTCGCTACCATGTTGCCCCCGGGTAGGCCCGCTGCAGCCACTGCATTTCGCACAGGATATGGCCCAGGTGTTCGCTGTGCATGCGCCCGGTCTTGCCGCCGTGGTGGACAAAGTCACCAGACGGCAGCGCAAGGGTCGCTTCGGCCAGCGCCGGCAGTACATGGCCTTCCCAGCCTGCGCGCTGCGCGGCGGGGGCGGGGGCGATGCCGGTGACAGCCAATTCGTCACTAACGCTGTCGTTTTCGAAAATTTCGCCGGTATAGGGCCAGAGCGCCTCCAGCGCCGCCTGCATCCGGGCGTGGCTTTCCTCGGTGCCGTCGCCAAGCGCCACCACCGTGTTGCGCGAGCGTTCCAGGTGGTAGGCGGCCTCCTTGCCGGCCTTTTCGGCAATCGCGGCGATGCGTGCATCGGTCGAGCCGGCCAGTGCGTCCAGATGCGTGACGTTGAAGGCGTCGAACAGGAACTGGCGCATCATCGTGTGGCCGAAATCGCCGTTGGGGCGCTCCACCAGCAGCAGGTTTCGGAAATCCCACACATCGCGCAGAAAGGCGAGGTCATCGGCGGAACGCCCCTTGCCCTCGACCTCGCCCGCCAGCCCCAGCCACATCTGCGCCTGCCCGATCAGGTCCAGCGCGGTGTTGGCCAGCGCGATGTCTTCTTCCAGCACCGGGGCGTGGCCGCACCATTCGCTGACCCGGTGCGACAGCACCAGCGCATTGTCGCCCTGGCGCAGCAGGAATTCGAAAAGCGCGCTCATCACATCGGCCCCACGTCTTCGGGGATGTCGAAAAAGGTCGGGTGGCGGTAGACCTTGTCATTGGAGGGTTCGAACATCGGCCCCTTGTCGGACGGTGAGGACGCGGTGACATGCGCCGCTTCGACCACCCAGATCGACACGCCTTCGTTGCGCCGCGTATAGACGTCGCGCGCGTTCAGGATCGCGGTTTCGGCATCCGGCGCGTGCAGCGATCCGACGTGCCGGTGCGAAAGACCGTGCTGGCCGCGGATGAAGACTTCCCAAAGGGGCCATTCGTTTTTCATGGTCAACTCTCCTTATTCCGCCGCCGGGCGGGCGGCCTTCTTGCGCGCGTGCGCCAGCAGCCCTTCGCGCACCCAGGCGCCATCGTCCCAGGCCTTGCGCCGCGCGGCCACGCGGTCGGCGTTGCAGGGGCCGTTGCCCTTGAGCACGGCGAAGAATTCCGACCAGTCGGGGTCGGTAAAATCGTAATGCCCGCGCTCTTCGTTCCATTTCAGGTTTTCGTCGGGGATGGTCAGGCCCAGATATTCCGCCTGCGGCACCGTCTGATCAACGAACTTCTGGCGGCCTTCGTCGTTGGACATGGTCTTGATCCCCCAGGCCATCGACTGCGCCGAATGGACCGAATCCTTGTCCGAGGGCCCGAACATCATCAGCGCCGGATACCACAGCCGGTTCAGCGCATCCTGGGCCATCGCCTTTTGTTCGGGCGTGCCCCGGGCCATCTTCATCATGATGTCGTAGCCCTGGCGCTGGTGGAATGACTCTTCCTTGCAGATGCGGATCATGGCGCGCGAATAGGGGCCATACGATGTGCGCTGCAGCGACACCTGGTTCATGATCGCCGCCCCGTCCACCAGCCAGCCGACGGCGCCGATATCGGCCCAGTTCAGCGTCGGGTAATTGAAGATCGACGAATATTTCATCCGACCGTCCAGCAGTTGTTCGGTCAGTTCATCGCGGCTGACGCCGAGCGTTTCGGCGGCGCAGTAAAGGTAGAGCCCATGCCCCGCCTCGTCCTGCACCTTGGCCAGCAGGATCGCCTTGCGTTCCAGTGTCGGCGCGCGGGTGATCCAGTTGCCTTCGGGCAGCTGGCCGACGATTTCCGAATGCGCATGCTGGCCGATCTGGCGGATCAGGTTGGCGCGGTAGCCCTCGGGCATCCAGTCTTTCGGCTCGATCTTTTCGCCGGCGTCGATGCGGGCCTGAAAGGCACGTTCCTCGGGCGTCATGTCTTCGGGCTTCTTCACGCCCTTGCCGGTGGATTTCACCATCTGTGCATACATCGCGCGTCCTCCTCAGACCCGTTCGATTATCACCGCCACGCCCTGGCCCACGCCCACGCACATGGTGCACAGGGCGTAGCGCCCGCCGGTGCGCTTCAACTGGTAAGCGGCGGTCAGCACCAGCCGGGCGCCGGACATGCCCAGCGGGTGGCCCAGCGCAATCGCGCCGCCGTTCGGGTTGACGTGTTCGGCGTCGTCGGGCAGGCCCAGTTCGCGCAGCACCGCCAGCGACTGCGCCGCAAAGGCTTCGTTCAACTCGATCACGTCCATCTGGCCGATGGTCAGCCCGGTGCGGTCCAGCAGCCTGTTCACCGCCGGCACCGGGCCTATGCCCATCACCCGCGGCTCAACCCCGGCCGCCGCCATGCCGACGATGCGCGCCATCGGCTGCAGCTCGTTTTCCCGCGCGGCGGCTTCCGAGGCGATCAGCACCGCCGCCGCCCCATCGTTGACGCCCGAGGCATTGCCGGCGGTCACGCTCAGGTCCGGCCCGTTGATC
>JAJRUE010000035.1 GCA_024277955.1 Alphaproteobacteria bacterium
GGCTGGGCCGCGCATAACAGCCTGTCCAAGTGGTGCCGCGACAACGGCATGCTGCTGCACGTCCACCGGGCGATGCACGCGGTGCTCGACCGGTCGCCCACCCACGGCATCAACTTCCGGGTGCTGGCCAAGCTGCTGCGCCTGCTGGGCGGCGACCATCTGCATTCGGGCACGGTCGTCGGCAAGCTGGAAGGCGACCGCGCCGCAACGCTGGGCTGGATCGACCTTCTGCGCGACAAGTATGTCAAGGAAGACCGCTCGCGCGGGATCTTCTTCGATCAGGACTGGGGCCAGATGCCGGGGGTTTTCCCGGTGGCTTCGGGCGGCATCCACGTCTGGCACATGCCGGCGCTGGTGTCGATCTTCGGCGACAATTCGGTGCTGCAGTTCGGCGGCGGCACGCTGGGCCACCCCTGGGGCAACGCGGCGGGCGCTGCGGCCAACCGGGTGGCGCTGGAAGCCTGCGTCAAGGCCCGCAACGAAGGCCGCAACCTGGAAAAGGAAGGCAAGGACATCCTGACCAAGGCTGCCGAGCATTCCCCCGAACTGAAGATCGCCATGGAAACGTGGAAAGAGATCAAGTTCGAGTTCGACACCGTTGACAAGCTCGACGTTCAGCACCGCTGATCCGAACGCCAGAGAAAGGACCAAGAAAATGAGCGACGTTCAAGACTATCCTTCCCGCCTGTCGGATCCCAACAGCCGCAAGCTGGGCACGTTTTCCTACCTGCCGCCGATGAGCGACGACGAGATCCGCAAACAGGTGGAATACATCGTCCAGCAGGGCTGGAATCCGGGTATCGAACATTCGGAACCGGAAAACGCCGACGATACCTACTGGTACATGTGGAAACTCCCGATGTTCGGGGAAACCGACGTGGACGCGATCCTGGCCGAGGTGCAGCTGTGCCGCAAGTCGAACCCCGGCAACCATGTGCGCCTGGTCGGCTACGACAACTACAACCAGACCCAGGGCACCGCGATGCTGGTGCACAGGGCCGAGATCAAGGTGTAAGCGCCTTCGGGCGGGGCTGCCCCCTGCGGCCCCGCCCACCCCCATTTCCCAAAAAAACCGGTGAGTTCATCCGATGCCCGATGCCAGCACCCCCGCCGCCACCCCCGCCGCCGATGATTTCCTGATTTCGCGCGAACCCTACTACCGCCCGGTCGCCGACGAGGTGGAACGCTACCAGGCCGCCTATGACGTGCGCATGCCGGTGATGCTCAAGGGGCCGACCGGCTGCGGCAAGTCGCGTTTCGTCGAATACATGGCCTGGAAGCTGAAGCGCCCGCTGATCACGGTCGCCTGCAACGAAGACATGACCGCCGCCGATCTGGTGGGGCGTTTCCTGCTGGACATCAACGGCACCCGCTGGCAGGACGGCCCGCTGACCACGGCCGCGCGCATCGGCGCGATCTGCTACCTCGACGAGGTGGTCGAGGCGCGCCAGGACACCACCGTTGTCATCCACCCGCTCACCGACCACCGCCGCCAGCTGCCGCTGGACAAGAAGGGCGAACTGGTCGAAGCGCACCCGGATTTCCAGATCGTGATTTCCTACAACCCCGGCTACCAGTCGATGATGAAGGATCTGAAGCAGTCCACCAAGCAGCGTTTCGGCGCCATGAGCTTCGACTATCCCGACAGCGATATCGAGGCGGAAATCGTCGCCCACGAAAGCGGCGTCGCCCCCGATCTGGCGGCCAAACTGGTGCAGGTGGCGCAAAGCTCGCGCAACCTCAAGGGCCACGGGCTGGACGAAGGCATGTCGACGCGGCTGTTGATCTACGCGGGCCAGCTGATCGAAAAGGGCATCCCCGCCACCGCCGCCTGCCGCATGGCGCTGGTCGAGCCGATCACCGACGACCCCGACATGCGCGAAACCCTGGATGCGGCCGTCACCACGTTTTTCGGGTAACAGGATGATCCCCCAGCGGCCATACGCCCGACGCAGGGTATGCGGCCGCCCGAGGGGGGCGCAGAATGCGCCCGCCTGGGGGGCGGGCGGGCGCATGCCCGGGCCGCTGCGCGCCCCGGGTGCTGGCATCGGCTTCCCATCCCGTCTTTCGCCCGGTCGGCACAAGCCGCCCGGGCAGGCCCGGCCCTTTCGTTGGATCACCCCATGACCGTCAACCTCGACGATTACCGCGACGAACTGATCGCCGCCGCTCCCGAACTGGCCGACACGCTGGATGCCTGCGTCGCCGAAGCCGCCCGCGTCATGTCGCCGGCGGCGCTCAAGGACTGGCTGGACGGGGCGCGCGCCATGGTTTCCCTGCGCAAGGGGCCTCAGCTGTTGCTGACCTGGCTCGACGAAATGCCGCTGGTGGTCAAGGACTGCGGCGAAGACATCATCCGCGACGTGACCGAAGCCGCCTTCAAGCTGTCGTCGATGGTTTCGGGCCAGGTGCTTGAACGGATGATCGCCACGCTGCCGGCCGTCTCGGCCCGGCTGGGCGATCCGGATCTGCTGCGCGCCTACCTGCAACTGCTGCACCGGCTGTCGGCGCGCGCGCCGCGGGGGCTGCGTCCGATGTTCCGGGTGATCGACGACCTGCTGGGCAAGCTGACGCTTACCGGCCTGCGCCGCTGGGCCGATTTCGGCGCCGACGCCTATCGGCGCGACCTGCCCCGCCAGGCGGCCTATTTCGGGCTGGAAACCGAAGACAGCCGCGCGGTGCTGAAACAGGAACGCAAGGGCACGCTGTTCATCGACAGCCAGCGGCGGCTGAATTTCTACCTGCGGGCCTTCTGGGCGCGCGATTTCTTCCTGCGCCCGGCCGCCGCCGACAGCGCCGGCTTTCGCCCCTTCATCCAGGAAGGCGCGCTGCACCTGCCCGACGCCGTGGACGGGCTGGGCGACGTGCCGGGGATCGATCTTTTCCGCGCCATGGCGGCGCATATGGCGGCGCATGTGGCCTATACGCAGATGCCGCAGAGCGCCGGCGCGCTGGCGCCTGCGGAAAAGTTCATGATCGGCCTGCTGGAGGACGCCCGCGTCGAATGGTGCGCCGCGCGCGATTTTCCCGGGCTGCGCCGGCTGTGGCTGTCGGTGGCCGAAGCCGCGCCGGCGGCGGCTTACGAACACGCGGCCATGGCGCTGCTGGAACGCGCAACTCTGGCGCTGCTCGACCCCGCGCGCGCGACCGGCGACGACCTGCTGGACGACCTGGCGCGCCGTTTCCATGCCCATGTGGCCGAACATGCCGAGGACGGCGCCTTTGCCGCCGACCTGGGGCGCGAACTTTACGGCATCTTTTCATCGCGCCGCGCGCTGCCCAGTTTGCGCATCCTCGAAAGCCTGAACCTGCCCTGGCGCGACGACAACCGCTTTGTCTGGAGCCTCGAGGAATTCGAATGGGTGCAGGACACGGCCTATATCCCGGCCTCGCAAAGGCAGGTGCGCAAGAACGTCGGGCTGATGGAATTCATCAACGAGGTCGAGGTGGAAACCGCCGGCGACGACGCGCAGGAGGTCTGGGTGCTGTCCAGCGAGCTGTTTCCCTACGAGGACGAAGGCGTGTCCTTCAACGAGATGGAGGGCAAGGAACCGGTTTCGGCCCCCTTCCACTACCCGGAATTCGACTACCGCGTGCAGCTGCACCGCCCGGCCTGGACCACCGTCTACGAGCGCCGCCAGGGCCGCGGCGATCCCGAAGGGATCGACCGGCTGCTGAGCGAACACAAGGGCGTGTCGCATCGCATCCGCCAGATCATCGACAAGCTGCGCCCGCAGGGGATGACGCGGATGCGCAAGCTGGAAGACGGGGACGAACTGGACATCAACGCCGCGGTGGACGCGATGGTGATGCTGAGGATCGGTCTGCAACCGGACATGCGCATCACCATGCGCACCGTGGCCAACCGGCGCGATCTGGCGGTGGTGGTGCTGCTGGACCTGTCCGAAAGCACCAACGA
>JAJRUE010000280.1 GCA_024277955.1 Alphaproteobacteria bacterium
CCTCGGAACATGGGCACAAGCTGTTGAAAAACTTCCTGGAACTGGCAAAGGAGCCGGCATGAGCGACGCCCTGAAACCGCTGATCGGCGCCGCCGCCGACCGTCCGCTGAGCCGCGAAGAGGCGCAGACCGCCTTTGCCATCCTGTTCGAGGGCGAAGCCACCCCCAGCCAGATCGGCGGGCTGTTGATGGCGCTGCGCACGCGCGGCGAAACCGTGCAGGAATATGCCGCCGCCGCCAGCGTGATGCGCGCCAGGTGCAACCGCGTCGCCGCCCCCGACGGCGCCATCGACATCGTCGGCACCGGCGGCACCGGCAAGCCGACGCTGCAGATCTCGACCGCCACCGCCTTTACCGTGGCCGGGGCCGGGGTGCCGGTGGCCAAGCACGGCAACCGGAAACTGTCGTCCAACTCGGGCGCGGCAGATTCGCTGGCGATGAACGGGGTCGAGGTGATGGTCGGCCCGGCGGTGGTGGAAAAGGCGCTGGCGGAAATCGGCATCGGCTTCATGATGGCGCCGATGCACCACCCGGCGATCAAGCACGTGATGCCCACCCGGATCGAGCTGGGCACCCGCACGATCTTCAACATCCTCGGCCCGCTCACCAACCCGGCTGGCGTCAAGCGCCAGCTGACCGGGGCGTTTTCGCGCGACCTGATCCGGCCGATGGCCGAAACCCTGCTGGAGCTGGGCAGCGAACGGGCCTGGCTGGTGCATGGCAGCGACGGCACCGATGAGCTGACGATCACCGGGACAAGCTGGGTGGCGGCGGTGGAAGACGGCGCGGTGACGATGCGCGAAGTCCACCCCGAAGACGCCGGCCTGCCGGTGCACCCGTTCGAAGCGATCACCGGCGGCACGCCGCAGGAAAACGGCCGCGCGCTGGCGGCGGTCCTGTCGGGGCAAACGGGCGCCTACCGCGACGCGGTGCTGCTGAACGCCGCCGCGGCGCTGATGATCGCCGGGCGCGCGGCCAGCCTGAGCGAGGGTGCCGAGATTGCCGCCGAAAGCATCGACGCCGGGCGCGCGACGCAAAAGCTGGAAGGGCTGGCGCGAATCACCTCGTCGGCCTGAGGCGCGACGCCGGGCCAAGGTTTTTGCAAAAACCTTGGCCAAGGCGCTTGCAAGCGCCTTGGCGGGCGGGCCCGGCGGATGCGAAACGCCGGTTTTCGCCGCCTGCGCCCGCCCTCACCCCAGGTCGGTGTCCGCTGTCAGCCCGCCCGCGCCCAGCAGAAACGCCGCGATCTGCCCGACGCCTTCACCGTGTCGCAACTGGGCCATGACAAAGGGCCGGCCGCCGCGCATCGCTTCGGCATCCACCCGGTAGCGGTCCAGCGACACCCCCACATGCGGCGCCAGATCGGTCTTGTTCACCACCAGCAGGTCCGAGCGCGTCAGCGCCGCGCCGCCCTTGCGCACGATGTCCTGACCGGCGGCCACGTCGATCACATAAAGGCTCAGGTCCACCAGCTCGGGCGAAAAGGTCGCCGCCAGGTTGTCGCCGCCGCTTTCAATCAGGATCAGGTCCAGGTCCGAAAACGCCGCCCGCAGATCTGCCACCGCCGCGAGGTTGATCGAGGCGTCTTCGCGGATCGCAGTATGCGGGCAGCCGCCGGTCTCGATGGCGCGGATGCGCACCTGCGGCAGCGCCTGGGCGCGCATCAGGTATTCGGCGTCTTCGCGGGTATAGATGTCATTGGTGATCACCGCCATCGACAGGCGGTCGCGCAGCCGGTGGCACAGTTTTTCGGTCAGCGTGGTCTTGCCCGCGCCCACCGGCCCGCCGATGCCGACGCGCAAGGGCCCGTTGGGAGAGCTCATGAGCGGAAAATCCTTGTGCGTTGGGTTTCATGCGCGAGCGAGGCCAGGTCGCCGGCAAACGCGCAGCCGCCCAGGTCGTCCAGCGTCAGCCCCGGCGCCGCCTCGGCCAGCGCACCGATCGCCGGGGCGAGGCGCGCAAGGATGCCCTGCCCGACGCTCTGGCCAAGCGGCACGTGGCGGACCGCGACGCTCACCAGGGTGCTGGCGAGATTCTGCAGATAAAACAACAGGGTTTCCGCCAGCGGCAGCCCGGCCGCGCGCGCCGCCGCCCCCACCACCACCGGCAGCGCCACCGGATCCGGCGGCAGCGCCCCCGGCGCGGCCAGACGCGCAAATGCCGCGCCCTGTTCCAGGGTTTCGCGCGCCCGTTCGGCCCCGGGGGCGAGGGCCGCGGCCAGCTCGGCGATCCCGGCCAGCGCATCCGGGCGCGCCCGCCAGGCCGCCGCCAGCAGGATCGCATCGTTGCGCCCGCCGCCATGCGCCAGCACGTCCGCCAGCCAGGCCTCGACCCCGGCGGCGTCGCCGATCGCGCCCTCGGCCACCAGCGTTTCCAACCCATGCGACCAGGCAAAGCCGCCGGTGGGAAAGGCCGGCGAGAACCAGCGCGCAAGCGTCAGCAGCGCCGCGTTATCCATCGCGCCCCCCATTCCCAGGCCCATGGCCAGGCCCGTGATCGTGGTCATGCCCGCTCACATGCCCAGACCCAGGCTCAGGCCCATGCGCATGCCCGTGGGTGCGCCCGTGCCCATAGGCCCCCCCCTCGGGCGTAAAGGGCGCCTCGACCTCGCGCAGTTGCGCGCCCAGCCCTTCCAGCATCCGGCGCAGCACATGGTCTTCGGCGATCAGCAGCCGGTCGGCGCCGATCTGGCAGGGCGTGTGGCGGTTGCCGATATGCCAGGCCAGGCGGGCCAGATCGCCGGTCACTTCCAGCAGGCGTTCGGGCGCGGCCAGCACCTCGACCAGACGCCCGTCCGCCAGTTCGAAAGCGTCGCCGTGGTCCAGCGACACCGCCTGCGCCAGATCGACCAGAAAGCGCGTGCCCCCCGCCCCGCGCAGCATCTTGCGCCGCAGGAAACGGTCGGCGTAGGTCAGCCGCACCAGGTCCGCCGGGGCGCCGGTCCAGGCGCCCGCCCGGTGCAGGATATGGGCCGAAACACTCATCGCCGCCCCGCCCGCGCCAGCGCCGCCACCGGCCTGCCAGGCCGCGCGCCCGGCAGCACGGAGACCGGCGCAGGCCAGTGCACAGCCACAGCCGCGCGAAAAAACACCCCCGCCCCCCTCAAAACAGGAAATACCGCTGCGCCATCGGCAGCACCTCGGCCGGCTCGCACGCCAGCAGTTCGCCATCGGCGCGCACCTCGTAGGTTTCCGGATCGACCTCGATCACCGGCAGCGCGTCGTTCAGCACCATGTCGGCCTTGCCCAGACCGCGGGTGGCGCTGACCGGCACCGTCGCCCTGGCCAGCCCCAGCGCCGCGCCGATGCCGGCTTCATGCGCCGCGCGCGAAACGAAGGTCACGCTTGAGGCTTCGCGCGCGCCGCCCAGGGCTGCGAACATCGGGCGCGAA